>NZ_CP045144.1:1858333-2187500 GCF_009223885.1 Ancylobacter sp. TS-1 | reverse complement strand
AAGCGAGTCTGAACAGGGCGTTCAGTTCGTCGGATTAGACCCGAAGCCGAGTGATCTAGCCATGAGCAGGTTGAAGGTGCGGTAACACGCACTGGAGGACCGAACCGGTGCCCGTTGAAAAGGTCTCGGATGACTTGTGGCTAGGGGTGAAAGGCCAATCAAACTCGGAAATAGCTGGTTCTCCGCGAAAACTATTTAGGTAGTGCCTCGCGTGAATACTCCAGGGGGTAGAGCACTGGATGGGCTAGGGGGGTTTACCGCCTTACCAAACCTAACCAAACTCCGAATACCTGGAAGTACTGCGCGGGAGACAGACGGCGGGTGCTAACGTCCGTCGTCGAGAGGGAAACAACCCTGACCTACAGCTAAGGCCCCCAAGTCGTGGCTAAGTGTGAAAGGATGTGAGAGTCCGAAAACAACCAGGAGGTTGGCTTAGAAGCAGCCATCCTTTAAAGAAAGCGTAACAGCTCACTGGTCTAGGATTCTTGCGCCGAAAATGTAACGGGGCTCAAGCCACGCGCCGAAGCTTAGGGTTTGCCTTCGGGCAAGCGGTAGCGGAGCGTTCCGTAAGCCTGCGAAGGAGGACCCGTGAGGGCCTCTGGAGGTATCGGAAGTGCGAATGCTGACATGAGTAACGACAAACAGTGTGAGAGACACTGTCGCCGAAAGTCCAAGGGTTCCTGCGTAAAGCTAATCTGCGCAGGGTTAGCCGGCCCCTAAGGCGAGGCCGAAAGGCGTAGTCGATGGGAATCAGGTGAATATTCCTGAGCCTGTGGGTAGTGACGAATTCCGTGTGTTGTCAGACGAATTGGTTCTGTTCTGGCTTCGAAGGGGTTCCAGGAAATAGCTCCCACGTATAGACCGTACCCGAAACCGACACAGGTGGACTGGTAGAGTATACCAAGGCGCTTGAGAGAACTATGCTGAAGGAACTCGGCAATTTACCTCCGTAACTTCGGGATAAGGAGGCCTTCCACTTGGGCAACCAGGTGGAAGGGGCACAGACCAGGGGGTGGCAACTGTTTAGCAAAAACACAGGGCTCTGCGAAATCGCAAGATGACGTATAGGGTCTGACGCCTGCCCGGTGCCGGAAGGTTAAGAGGAGAGGTGCAAGCTTTGAATCGAAGCCCCGGTAAACGGCGGCCGTAACTATAACGGTCCTAAGGTAGCGAAATTCCTTGTCGGGTAAGTTCCGACCTGCACGAATGGCGTAATGACTTCCCCGCTGTCTCCAGCATAGACTCAGTGAAATTGAATTCCCCGTGAAGATGCGGGGTTCCTGCGGTCAGACGGAAAGACCCCGTGCACCTTTACTGCAACTTTGCACTGGCATTCGTGTCGGTATGTGTAGGATAGGTGGTAGACTTTGAAGCGAGGGCGCCAGCTCTCGTGGAGTCACCCTTGAAATACCACCCTTATAGATATGGATGTCTAACCGCGACCCGTTATCCGGGTCCGGGACATTGCATGGTGGGCAGTTTGACTGGGGCGGTCGCCTCCCAAAGAGTAACGGAGGCGCGCGATGGTGGGCTCAGACCGGTCGGAAATCGGTCGTCGAGTGCAATGGCATAAGCCCGCCTGACTGTGAGACTGACAAGTCGAACAGAGTCGAAAGACGGCCATAGTGATCCGGTGGTCCCACGTGGACGGGCCATCGCTCAACGAATAAAAGGTACGCCGGGGATAACAGGCTGATGATGCCCAAGAGTCCATATCGACGGCATCGTTTGGCACCTCGATGTCGGCTCATCACATCCTGGGGCTGGAGCAGGTCCCAAGGGTTCGGCTGTTCGCCGATTAAAGTGGTACGTGAGCTGGGTTCAGAACGTCGTGAGACAGTTCGGTCCCTATCTGCCGTGGGTGTAGGAATATTGAGAGGATTTGTCCCTAGTACGAGAGGACCGGGATGAACGTACCTCTGGTGGAGCTGTTGTGGCGCCAGCCGCAGTGCAGCGTAGCTATGTACGGACGGGATAACCGCTGAAAGCATCTAAGCGGGAAACCCACCTCAAAACGAGTATTCCCTCGAGAACCGTGGAAGACGACCACGTTGATAGGCCGGGTGTGTAAGTGTGGTGACACATTGAGCTTACCGGTACTAATC
Source organism: Ancylobacter sp. TS-1 (assembly GCF_009223885.1). Taxonomy (NCBI): domain Bacteria; kingdom Pseudomonadati; phylum Pseudomonadota; class Alphaproteobacteria; order Hyphomicrobiales; family Xanthobacteraceae; genus Ancylobacter; species Ancylobacter sp. TS-1. The sequence goes on along the minus strand of NZ_CP045144.1, from coordinate 2,185,395 downwards.
GTTCGATTGGCTTGATCGTTCTCATCCTCGATATCCACTCAGGTGGATCGATGAATAAAGACCAGATTTGCTTCGCTTCATTGCTGTCCTTTGCCGGCCTGGTGGCTATTGCGAGGAGCCTGAACCCGATCCCATCCCGAACTCGGCCGTTAAACTCCTCTGCGCCGATGGTACTATGTCTCAAGACCTGGGAGAGTAGGTCGCTGCCAGGCCTGCAAAGAACAGCAATTGCTTCGTCACGAACAAACACGAAAGCGCCGCCGCAGGCTAAAACCCGCGGCGGCGCTTTCGTGCGTCAGTACAGCCCAAAACGACACCGCCAGATACCGCCGTAGCGCCCGCAGAGCCAAAAAGTCGCTCCACGCAGTCGCCCGGATGCGGGCCCGCGGGAGCAGGGAAATCCTGGGGGGCGCGCCCATGCCCGCACGGGCCTCATTGTGCCTTGGGGCTCCCGCAATGGCGGCGGTTCAACTAACATGGATCGATGGACGAATGAACATGCAGGCACGGAAGGCTCATGGCCTGACGTGAGGGGGCGTTTGACTATGAGGGTTCTGCTCACGGGAGCTTCGGGCTTTCTGGGAAGGCGTGTCGCCTCCCTGTTGGCCCGCGAGAATGCTGCCGTCGTTGCGCCGGGCCGGACCGAACTGGATGTCACACGCGATTTCGGCGATTTCGGAACGGTGGAGACGGTCGTTCATCTGGCGGCTCTCACCTTCGTCCCCCAGTCCTGGCAGCAGCCCGGTCTGTTCTGGCAGGTGAATGCCGGGGGCACGGTCAATACTCTCGAATACTGCCGCCGCCACGGCGCCTCGCTGGTCCTTGTGAGCAGCTATTGCTACGGCACACCGGAAAGCCTGCCAATCGCGGAAGACGCCCCGCTGCGCCCCGGCAATCCCTATGCCTTCTCGAAGGTGGCGGCCGAGGAAGCCTGCCGCTACTACGCGAAGGACCTCGGCGTCCCTACAATCATCCTGCGGCCGTTCAACATCTATGGCCCCGGCCAGGACGAGCGCTTCCTGATCCCCACTCTGGTGAAGCAGGCGCTGGCTCCCGACGTCGAGACGGTGGAACTCGCGGATGGTGAGCCCCGCCGGGACTATGTCCATCTCGACGACGTCGCGCGGGCAGTGGTAGCGGCTGCCTTGCGCAAGGAGAAGGCTGGCGTCTTCAACGTCGGCTCGGGCCGCTCCCATTCGGTCATGGAGGTTGTCCGCCTCATCCTCGATGTCGCCGGCGTCGCGAAGCCGGTCGTCGATCGCCGCGAGACCCGCCCGAACGAGATCATGGACACGGTTGCCGACATTTCGGCTGCTGCCCGCGATCTCGGCTGGCGTCCCCGCACGAGCCTCGAGGCCGGGCTTGCGGAACTCGTGGCCGACAGCAGGCGACGCTTGGCGCTGTAAGGCTCGGGCGTGTGGAACATGGTCGGCGATGCACCTGTTTCATCCGTCCGGGCCTGGCACGACGCCTTCCGCTCAGTCGCGGGTCAGGGCGACGGAACGGTACAGATCCCAGGCACGCTGGTGATTGATCTCGCGAGACCAGCGCGAGCGTACCATTTCGAGGTTGCGCTCGGCGGCGCGGTCGACCAGCTCGTCGTCGGCCAACGCCCTTCTGATCGCCTCCGCCATCTCGGCGGTATCATGCGGCGATACAAGGATGCCGGTTTCACCGTCGACGATCCACTCGTTCAGACAGGAGGTGGAGGTCTGGACGGGGAAGGCGCCGACGGTCATGGCTTCCAGGACCGTCGTCGGAATGCCGTCGGAAATGCTGACGCCGATGACAGCGCGCGCATTTGCCATGCGCGCCATGGCGTCCTCCGGCGTCGGCAAGTAGGGCAGTGCCTCGACATCCAGGCCGAGGGTCGCGCGCATGTGCTCGGCCCATGCCCGCACCTGCGGCGCCGGCGTTAGAATCCCGACCGAGAGACCTTCGAGCCGATCGCGGATAAGGGTGAGGGCGGAAAGCGCCAGCAAACCGCGTCCGGCCCAGTTGTGATAGCCCTTGACGATGATGCTGCGGCGCGCCGATGGCGGTGTGGTCGCCATCTTCGCCAGTTGCTCTATGTCGCCGCCACCCGTCGCCGGCATCGGCTCGACCGGCGGCCCGGCATAGCCGAAGCGTCGGGCGGTCACCATGTCGCGCGCGCAGTCGGCGAGGAAACGGTCGATGCCCGTGCAGAAGCGCCGCAGCATGGGGTGGTGCTTCTCGAAGCGCCGGAAGAGTTCGAGATCGCTGCCCCAGCTCGAGGCGATCCAAGGCGGCCGGCCCTCGACGTCCTGCAAGGCGTCGACACACAGATAGCCAGCCAGCTGCGTTTCCAGCGAGTGCAGAAGCGCGGGACGGAACCTCAGCAGGACCGAGCGCAGCCGAAAGGGCGAGGCCAGCCATGCGGGTTGGACGAAGCTGTGGGTGAACCTTATGAAGTCCCAGTCGGCGTAGCTCGCCAGCTCCCCCGCACCGCTGATCTGGAGCGGATCCATCACCCAGACGCCGGGGGCGAGCTCGGGGTGTATGTCGGCAAAGCCGATATAGCGGTAGTGCGCGGGGGTTGGCGCCTGCGAAGCTGTCGCCGGGAAGATGAGAATGGTCGCCCGCCCGTCGTCGATGGTCTCGATCCATCGATGCAGATGGGGGCTGTTATGCATGCCGACGATCAGGATGCGCATGAGACCGGCCTGGTGGTGAAGGAAGGATCGATCGCCAGGGGATCGATGAGCCGGGCAAGGCTTCGTGCCATCGCGGCCGTGTCGTGTCCGTCGACGACGACCATTCCGTGCCGTGGGGGAATCTGTTGGAACATGGCGCCGATGAGCGAGCGTCGCGCCCGTCCGGCGAATTGCGGTTCAGAGGCGGGGTCCCCGGCGGCCTCGGCCACGGCGAAGACGAGATCGAAGCGGAGACTGTCCAGTTCCAACTCCGGTTCGGTGAGGATGGTGGCCGTCACGCCGTGATCGGCCCGGAAGACCTCGATGGCGGACATCTCGTCCCCGTCGCCGGTCGTGAGCAGGAAGAGCGTCACGTCGGCCAGATGCGCCGCGATCAGGTTGAGAACGGCCAGCGCATGAAAGCCGCGCGAAGTCGGCGTCTCCCGCACGTCGACGAGAAGGCGCAGCGGCCGGCTCCTGCGCCGGGCAATCCGGCCCAGGATATTCAAGAGACGCCAGAAAATCGTGAAATCTCCCATCTGCCATCGGAAGCGCCGGCCAAGATTGCGCGGCGTCTCTTTCCGACCTGTTATCCCGCGTCCGCCTCCGGACCGACCGACATGATCGGCCCCACGCGATGGCCGGCCGGCACGGCAGGCTTGCCGAAGGGCTCGCTGGCCGACGTCAGGATCCGGTAATGAAAGCTTCGGGGCACCGTTCGATGGTGATGGCCGGCGCCCGCCACCCGGCAGGCCCACCACCAGTCGACATGCCCCCAGCCGCGGGCGGCATCCTCGCAGGGAAACGGCACGCGCTCCAGCAGGGCGCGCGGCACGAAGCCGCCATCCGCATAGGGCTCGGCGGCGAGAAGATCGCTCATGCCGAGGCCGTCTTCCAGGGTGTCGGGCTGGAACTGCGTCCAGTAGGGGCGGCCGTCGAAATAGTCGTTGCCGACGCGGAAGACGATCTGCGGGTGCCACACCACCTCCGTCCCGGCCGCCCGCGCGGCGGCGTGGGCGGCCGCCAGCCATGTCCTCGACCACATGTCGCCGGCCTCGATCGTGGCGACATGCACCCCGTGGGCCCGCGCAATGCCGGCCTGCCGCGTCGCTCCGATCAGGGAGGTGCGCGCATCCACGACCTGCCAGTCCCCGGGCACATACTCCGCGGCCCAGTCCTTCAGATTGCCGTGCAGATGGCTGGCCGCCATCAGGCACTCGACGCTCAGGCCCTGCGCGCGGGCATGGGCGACGGCGCGCGCCACCGACGTCATCGTCGCCGCGAGCGCCTGTGTCTCGCCATAGGCGCACAGGATCACCGAGATATCGCTCTTGCTCATGCCGATTGCTGCCGTTCGTGCCCGACATCCGGCTGGACATAGCCCGGCAGGTTGAGAAGGCTCCGCGAGAAGGCTTCCCAGCTGTGCCGCTCGACCAGCCGTTGCCGCGCCGCCTCGACACGCTGGCGCGCGAGATCCGGATTCGCCTCGATCTCCTTCAGGGCCGCCAGATACTCGTCTACCGCGTCCGGGCCGCTGACCAGCCAGCCGGTCTGCGGTCCGACGAACTCGCCGATCCCGCCGACATCGGGAGCGACGATCGGCAGCCCGAGCAGGGCGACCTCGAGGATCGAGATGGGCATCCCTTCCATGGAGGTGGTGAAGATGTACGAATCATAGTCGTCGGTCGGCAGGCTGGCGAGGTCCTCGAACCGGCCGCGATAGGTGACGTTCGGGAGTTCATCGACCCAGGAGAGATCGACCTTCTGCGAGACCGCCAATATGGCGCCGTAGATGTCGAAGTGACGGTCCGGCGCCGCAATGGCGACCGCCCGCAGCACGTCGAGACGCTTCTCCTGGGCGATCCGGCTCATCCAGAGCGTCCTTCGCGGGCGCGGCCCCTCCGGCACCGGCCGGAAGCGGTGAGGGGGGTGCTCCCCGCCCAGGCCGAGTACCGGCGTGCGCACCACGTGGAAGCGCTCCATCTGCGGCGCCGTCAGGCCGAAATAGCGGCGTGCCTTGCCGATGATGGTCTCGTTGTCCGCGATGACGCCCGCCAGCCCATCGAGCATGAACGGAAGGAAGCTCCAGAAGAACCCGACCGGAGCTCCCTCTTTAATTCGTACATCGCTGTAGATGTTGACGAATATCTTCGTGTCGGGAGAGTAGAACTTGCCATTTGTGCGAAAGGCGGACCAGCCCACGGACGAATTGATGCAGTGAACCGTGCCGGGACGCAGTTCGATCAGGACGCGGTCGAGCACCCGGATGCGCTGCTCGAGCGTCAGGGCGGGGGCGATGTCGTTGATGGCGACCACGGGCATGCCGAAGCGGGCCCTCTCCGTCACCGGCAGATCGAACTCGGCATCGGGCGAGAAGATGCACAGGCCGCCGTCATAGCGCTGGCGCAGAAAGGCGAAGACGCGCTCCGTCACCACTTCCGAGCCGCCCGACACGCCGAGCCAGGGCACAAGCACGAGATGGCGCACATCGCGCGGCATGGCCGCGACCACGGCGCAGGCGTAGCGCTCTACCACCGCGTCCGGCAGGCCGCGCGGATTGGTCACGAGGCGCCGTTGGATCTCCGATGTCGGCGTCGCGCCTCTCGCGACGTCGCGCAGATCGTCGAGATCGGCCTTCACTTCGGGCCACATGTCGAGCACGACATGCGCGCGAGACGGATCGGCGACACTGGTCGCGGTGCGAGAGGCATTCGGGATGACGGAAACCAGACCCGCCGCGATCGCCGCGCGATGAAGGGCCTCACCGCGCCCCGTCGGCCGGTTGCGGGAGAACAGCAGGAAATGCAGGACCGGCCCACATTTGGCCGCCGAGCGATGCGCCGCGAGATAGTCGCGTTGAGAGAACCAGGGATTGGGATCGGCCAGGTTGCGATTTCCCAGGAAGCAGAAATCCAGCAAAGGAAACCGGCGACGGAATCGCGTTCTCTTGTTCGTCGCCACATAGAACTTTCTGTCAAGGAAGCCGCGGTTCAAGCGCAGGAGCACAAGAACGGCCAGTCCTGAAAAGGTGAAATACGGAATAACTCCAATTATGTAAAATGTTCTCGAAATAATATTAAAAAATCGACGGCTCATTTTAGTTTGTTTCTATTGCAAGATTGCGCAGAGTCTAAACGGTCGGATAGCAAAGAGTAATCTCGCTCCCGGACGCGATTGCGCAATATCTTACCACCAGGGTTCGGTTGCAGCAACGTATTGCTGCTACCGCAGAGGTCTGGACAGTACGACATTTTTCTTGATTTTCGCTCTGGTTGCGTCTAGCTCGCCTTGGCTTGGCGCCCTTCGCAGCGTGGCGTGATGGCATTGTCATACGTAAAAATACCATCTCCTTTGGTTTCGGTTATTATCCCGACCTACAATCGCGCCGAGCTTCTGGGCCCGACGATCGATAGCATAGTGGGCCAGTCCTTTTCCGACTTCGAAATTATTCTCGTCGACGACGGGTCGACCGATCGCACGAGAGAGTTGTTCGCGGAAGGTCGCGATCACCGCATGCGCTATGTTCTCCAGCCCAATGCCGGCGAAGGCTCGGCCACGAATCACGGCTGGCGGCTGGCGCAGGGGCGCTATGCCGCCGTGGTCTCCTCGGACGATCCTGTCCTGCCCGGCTGGATGGAAACCATGGTGGCTTTCATGGAGGCCCGCCCGTCCATCCTGGTCGGTTATCCCGACTGGCGGGTCATCGACGCTGAGGGGCGGGCCGTCGAGACGATGGTGACGCACGAATACGCCTTCGCCGACATGGTGGCGTGGCTCCTGACGGTCCCCGGGCCCGGTTCATTCATCCGTAGGGAAGCGCTCAAGGATTTCGGCGACCTGCGCAATCCGGCGTTTCGCTATGCCCCCGATCTCGATAGCTGGCTGCGCCTCGCGCTGGTCGGGGATTTCGCCCGCGTGCCGCACGAACTCGCATGCTGGCGACGCCACCCGACATCGATCACCGTCGCGGACCGCTCGCGGGCGCGGGCGACGGAAATGCTCGTACTGGTCAGGAGCTTCTTCGCGCGGCCCGACATTCCTCGCGACATCCGCAGGCTGAAGCGCTTCGCGCTCAGTCGCGCCTACTGGTACGCGGCATGGGCAGTCCTCGAAACGGCCCCCCTGCTCTCGGACTATTACCTGCTGAGATCGTACTGGATTTCTCCCGAGGATCCCGAGCGTCTTCCAGTCCCCTTGAGGCGTTTCCCGCGCCCGACCGCCTCCGGGATACGCACGAAGCTCGGCGCAAAGCTGCGCTGATCGCCCGGTGAGGGCGCGTCGCCCGGAGCGCATATTCGCTCTCCTGGAGGTCCCGGCCATCCTCGCCGCCGAAGCACGGCGCGTCCGGTCTCAGGCCATTATCCGGCGCCGGATGGCGGAAAGCGGCAGCTGCACTGTCCACGCCTTCAGCCATCTCTGGAGCCGGACGTCGACGAAGCCCATGGCCAGGGAGACCGGCAGGGCCGAGACGAACATGAGCGCCGCGACCTGCCAGAAGGACAGCGGCCACTGGTTCCACTTCACGATGTAGGTCATGGCTGACATCGGAACCATGTGAACGAGATAGATTCCGTAGGACAGGTCGCCCAGCCGGGCCATGAGCGAGCCGATCCGTCCTTGGGCGCTCCATGTCAGCGCGGCCCGAACGAAGCAGCCCATGGCGACAGCCCACACAGGAACGAAGATCATCCCGAGATAGGGAGCGATGAGAGGGCCGATACACGGCACCTTGTGAGCGTGCTCTATGCCGTAGAAAAGCGCGATCCCGACGAGGGCGTAGACGACGCCGGAGCCTAGCCTGGGACGGGGCAAAAGGCGTGTCACGAGGCCCGCCAGGAAATAGATCGAGAGCGGCATGACCAGGACGGCGCCGCCGGTCGGAAAGATCTGGTTCTGGAGATTGTCCGGCGCCGACAGCAAGTAGCTGACCGAAAGGGCCACGATGGCTCCGTAGACGGCGTATTTCCTCAGGACGACGATGAGCACGAACATGAGGACATAGAAGGACATCTCGAAATAGAGCGTCCAATAGGGAACGTTCGCCCATGGCTGCGGGCCGGCCGGGATCAGCAGGACGAGCTGCCAGGTCGTGCCGTGCGCACCGACGAAATAGAGCGAGGCCACGCCGGAGACAGCCAGGGCAATCCACAGGGAGGGATAGACGCGCCTTGTGCGGTCCAGTGCGAATTTCAGCGGAGGGTCGCTGGCTTTCGCCGCCATCAGATAGGCGGACAGCGCGAAGAAGATATAGACGCCGAGCGCGCCGAAATGAAAACTGTAGAGAAAATCGGTCGGGCCCTTCACGGTCATGTCCGCGAACGCGAAGACATGCTGGACATAGACCGCCGCCGCCGCAATGCCGCGCAGAGCCTGCAGGCCGGCTAACCTCTCGGGAGCTTGCGAAGGCGCGGCCATTGGGCTCCGGCATTTTCACGGCACAGGCGACGCGTCCTACAAGCACGGCGCACGGGCCGCCGCAAGCCTGTCACCTCGGTGCCGCCGCACAATCGGCGGTGGCACGCACGCTCCGTTCCACAACGGAGGAAGGCCGGCGCGGCCGGATGGTGGCCACCGGCCTCGATGCGCGCGGCGCTGCCGGGGTCGTGTTCCATCGGACCTTGCCGCCCGCGCCCCTCCCGGCCGGTCGCTACCGGGTTCCGGCGGCCTTCCCGGTGGCGGGACGATGCACAGCCGAAAGGCCGCTCCAAACGTTCTCCCGGCCGCCAGCAGCCGTTCCCCCAGCTCTCCGGCGCGCCCCTCGGGCGCCAGCAGAAGGTCGTTGGGGCCGAGCGAAAGCGGCGTCGCCAGCCCGTCACGCGACAGCACGACCATTTCGGTGTCCGGCGGAAGAAGATGTCGCAGGAGTGCGGATGCTTCCTCGCGCCCGGGCAGGGCGACGCGCCGCCGGGTGAAGCCGCGTTCGCCGGCAAAGGTGTCGATCATATGCCGAAGCGGGGAGCCGGGCCCGGTTCCCGCCTCCATGCATTGATGGTCCAGAAGAAGGGTCAGCCGCGCCGGAGCCTGCCAGTCGGGCTGGAAGCGTGCTCGCAGGAGGTCCGCCGGGCCGTTGGTGTCCGGCGGATTGAGATCGGGATCGATGAGCCGAAGAAATCCCGCGGCGATCACCGCGTCGAGTTCCTGCGGGCTCCGCACCTCGACGAGCCTGTCCAGCGCGGGCACCTCGTCGCGGCCGACGGCGAGCCAGTGAAAGCCGGCCCTCTCGCAGATGTGCAGCATCAGTCTTTCGATGGCATGCGCCATGCTGCCGCGAGGCAGGCCGTCCTCCTCCTCGAAATCCTCAGGGGTGAGCGCCAGATCGAGCAGCGGACGCAGGGCGCCTCGCCGCGACCAGAACATTGAGCCCGCCGGGAAATGCAGCGCCTGCGAGCGGGTGATGGCAATGCCGAGCCGCTCGCCCAGCCTCACGCAGCGCTCCAAATCATATCCCCAGTTTATCGACGGCCGGACAGGCGGGAAGATGCGCGGCATCACCAGGCCGAGCCGGGGCCCGCGCCTGAACGCCTCCAGAATGCCGAGCACGACCTCGCGGTTGCCGGCGAGGAGTCCGACCTGATCGCGCCGCCATGCATCGCCGTGTATCCAGTGCGGCGACCGTTTGCCGTGCAGGTTGAGGCACAGCTCGTAGCGCTCATGGACATCGGCCAGCCCGACGATGCGCGGGGCAACATCCCGTCCCCGGTTGGGCACCAGCCTGACCTCGACCTTGCCGTGCGGCCAATCGGCGAAGCAGTCCGTGAGCGCCGCCCTCTTGGCGTCGGTGTCGGTCGTCACATACAGGTCGGTGGGGCCGGCCATGGACAGGGTGAGGACATCGCGCAGCTCGGGGGCCAGTTCGTCGTAGTAAAGATGGATGATCGCCGCCAGGGACGGCCACGGCTGCGCCCCGACGTCATAGCCGAGCGGTAGCGACAGGGTGGGAACCGAGCCTGCCGGAAGCGTGATGGCGGCGGTGATGTGTTCGGTGGCCCGCCCTTCATCCATCGTGGTGCTCCGCGCGTGGACCCTTCACGACGCTCGCGCTCCTCCCGCAGTCTGCGTGGCCGCAACGCCCGGCCGGCCTGGCGATACCGTCTCCAGGCATGGCGTGTCGGATATGATGTCGGTGCGGCGATGTCGGGGTATCCAACCATCTTCGGGGGACGCGATCCAGAACCCTGATGCCGGCGCGACCCTTGCCCGGGCCGCAGGCGAAGACCCCGCTCGCCGGCGCCGGCGCCGTCGGCTGTGGGCGGCGCGTGTCGAGGGGCATCCGCCATTCTGGCGACTCACGGTGAAGTCGCGTATGGAGACCCCGATTGGGGGCAGCTTGATGCAGCATGAACGCATATTGATCACCGGCGGCACCGGGTCGTTTGGCCGTACCATGCTGCAGGACCTGCTGGACCGGGGATGCCCCGAAATCCGCATCCTCAGCCGCGACGAGGAAAAGCAGGACGCGCTGCGTAATTCGCTGCGCAGCGCCAATGTGCGCTTCTATATCGGCGACGTGCGCGACCGCGACAGCGTCGACCGGGCCATGGCGGGCGCGACGCGGGTTTTCCACGCGGCGGCGCTGAAGCAGGTTCCGTCCTGCGAGTTCTTTCCGCTGGAGGCGGTACGCACCAATATTCTCGGCTCGGAGAACGTGCTGCGCTCGGCGGTGGCCGCCGGCGTGCGCAGCGTGGTCTGCCTGTCCACCGACAAGGCGGTGTTCCCGGTCAACGCCATGGGCATGTCCAAGGCGATGATGGAGAAGATCGCCTGCGCCATCGCCCGCTCGATCGGCCCCGATTCCCCGACGACCATCGCCCTCGTGCGCTACGGCAACGTGATGTATTCGCGCGGCTCGGTGATCCCGCTGTTCATCCGGCAGCTACGGGACAACGTGCCGATCACCGTCACCGAGCCGAGCATGACGCGTTTCCTGATGCCGCTGCGGGATTCGGTGGCGCTGGTCCACCATGCCTTCGAGCATGCGCGCCAGGGCGACCTCTTCATCCGCAAGGCGCCGGCCGGCACCCTTGCCGACCTCGCCGTCGCGCTGAAGGAGATTTTCGGGCGTCCTGACCATCCCGTCGACATCATCGGCTGGCGGCACGGCGAGAAGCTCTACGAGACGCTGGCGAGCGCGCAGGAACTCACGCGCAGCGAGGATATGGGCGACTATTTCCGCGTCAGCATGGACGGGCGCGACCTGAACTACCGGCCCTATTTCACGGAAGGCGACATCCACACCGCCGAACACCACGACTACCACTCGCACAACACCCAGCGGCTGGACGTCGGGGCCATCAGGGATCTGGTGCTGTCGCTGCCCGAGCTTGCGGCGGACCTTGAGGCCTGGGAGCGTCGTTGATGGGGTCCGGGCGGGACAGCGGCGGGCACCGTCGATGAGGGTGGTGGTGCTCGGCGCGACCGGGATGCTGGGAAACGCGGCAATGCGCGTTCTCGCGCGCGAGCCGGGGGTCGAGGTCTTCGGCGTCTCCCGCCGTCCGGTGACGCCGGAGGAATTCCCCGGCGTGCCAGCGGAGCAGTTCCTGCACATTCCGGACATCGCGGCTCTTGATGGAATAGCCGACATCCTCGCGCGCACCCGCGCGGAGACCGTCATCAATGCGATCGGCGTGGTCAAGCAGCTCCAGAGCGCCGACGATCCGCTGGTCGCCCTGCCGATCAACGCGCTGCTGCCGCACCAGCTCGCCCGCCTGTGCGGGGAGGCGGGAGCGCGCCTGGTCCATGTCAGCACCGACTGCGTGTTCGACGGCAAGCGCGGCGGCTACACCGAGGAGGACGTCGCCAACGCGACCGACATCTATGGCCGCAGCAAGCTGCTGGGCGAGGTCGACGCGCCGCACGCCATCACCCTGCGGACCTCCATCGTCGGGCATGAGCTGGGCAGCCGGCACGGGCTGATCGACTGGTTCCTTGGACAGGAGGGATCGGTCTTCGGCTTCACCCGGGCCATCTTCTCCGGCGTCACCACGGTGGAACTCGCCCGCGTCATCGCGCGCCACGTGCTGCCCGATCCCGGCCTGCATGGGCTCTATCACCTGTCGGCGGCGCCGATCAGCAAATACGATCTGCTGTCCATCGCCGCGCAGGTGTATGAAAAAGAGATCGCCATCGTCGCGAGGGACGAGCCGGTCATCGACCGCTCGCTGCGATCGGATCGGTTCAGGACGGCGACGGGGTACGCGCCGCCGGACTGGCGCCGCCTTCTTGCGGACCTGCGGGACGCCTATCGTGACCGCGGCTGATCCGGCGGCGGGCGCGACGCGCGCGGGAATGAAGGGAGCGCCATGCTCAAGGTCATGACCATACTGGGCACGCGCCCGGAGATCATCCGCCTGTCGCGCGTCATGGCCCGGCTGGATTCCTTCTGCGCGCACCGCCTCGTCCATACCGGCCAGAATTACGACTACGAGCTCAACGAGGTGTTCTTCGAGGATCTCGGCGTGCGCCGGCCGGACCATTTCCTCGGCACGGGTGGCGGCACGCTGGGCGAGACGCTGGGGCGCATCCTGATCGAGAGCGAGAAGGTGCTCGCCGCCGAGCAGCCCGACGCGGTGCTGATCCTCGGCGACACCAACTCGGCCATCTCGGCCCTGATGGCGCGGCGGATGAAGATCCCCGTCTACCACATGGAGGCGGGCAACCGTTCCTTCGACCGCAATGTGCCGGAGGAGACCAACCGCCGGCTCGTCGACCACATCTCGGATTTCAACCTCGTCTATACCGAGCATGCCCGCCGTCACCTGATCGCCGAGGGCATCCAGCACCGGCGCATCTACCTGACCGGCTCGCCGATGCGCGAGGTGCTCGACCATTACCGCGCGCGCATCCTCGCCTCCGACGTGCTGGACCGGCTCGCCCTTTCGCCGCGCGGCTATTTCGTGGTGTCGCTGCACCGCGAGGAGAATGTGGACAGCCGCGCCCGGCTGGGCGAGCTGGTCGGCACGCTTTCCGCGCTGGCGGCGCGCTACGATCTGCCGGTGATCGTCTCGACGCATCCGCGCACGCGCAAGCGACTGGAGGCTCTCGGCGCCGAGGTCGACGGGCGGGTCCAGTTCATGAAGCCGTTCGGATTCCACGACTACAACCACCTGCAGATGAACGCCTTCTGCGCCATCTCCGACAGCGGGACCATCGCCGAGGAGGCCTCGATCCTGGGATTCCCCGCCGTCACGCCGCGCGACGCCATCGAGCGGCCCGAGGCGCTCGACGCCGGGTCCATCATCATGACCGGCCTGGCGCGCGAGGCGGTGCTGCGCGGCGTCGATGTCGCCACGAAGCTCTTCGCGGAACGCGAGGCGACGGGGCTGCCGCATCCGGTGCCGGACGACTACCAGGTGACAAATACTGCCGAGCGCGTCGTCGGCCTGATATTGGGGACGGCTAGCCTCTCCAATGGCTGGGATGGTATCCGCAGCAACGATCCCGGCCCTTGAGACGGACGGGGGGCAGGGGCGACATTCGGCGGTGGGTTTCCGCTGGCGATTGATCGGAATCATGGCGCGCATGAGCGTGTTGGGCGCCGGGTCGAAAATGGAAAGTGCAGGCATACGGAGCGGCCGACGTCGGACCTCCAGGTGCCATAAGGGCGGGCATGCCAGTGAATGCGATGAAGCGTGAGGAAATGGGCCAGAGGTCGCCGCGTACGGCCATCGTGCTCGCCGGGGGCAAGGGAACGCGGCTGCGTCCCTACACGACGACGATCCCCAAGCCGCTGGCCCCGATCGGCGACAAGCCGATCGTGGAGCTGATGATCCAGCGGCTTGTGCGCGCCGGCTTCGAGCGGGTGGTCCTGGCCGTGAACCATATGGGCGACCTGATCCGCGCCTATTTCGGCGACGGCAGCCGCTGGAACGTGCAGATCACCTATTCGCTGGAAGAGGAGCCGCTGGGCACCATCGGCCCCCTGCGGGTGATCGACAGCCTGCCGGAGAACTTCCTCGTCGTGAACGCCGACGTGCTGACCGACCTCGACTTCATGTCGCTGCTGGAGGGCCACGCCGCCTCGGACGCCATCTTCACCGTGGCGGCCACCCGTCGTGAGCAGCGCATCGAATATGGCGTGCTGGACGTTGCCGGCGGCAGCCTGGTCGGCTTCAAGGAGAAGCCCGTCGTCGAGCACATGGTGAGCATGGGCGTCTATGCCGCCTCGCGGCGGGTGCTCGACCACATTCCGGCAACCGGGGCCTTCGGCTTCGACCAGCTCATGCTGACCCTGCTGGCGGCCGACGAGAAGGTGGCGATCCACCATCACCACGGCTTCTGGCTCGATATCGGCCGGCCGGACGATTACGAGATCGCCAACGACCTCATCGCCAAGGACAAGGACCGCTTCATCTGACGCGGCTGCCGGCGCGGAAAGGCGTCAGGCGCGCTGGTCGAGGCTGCGGTCCGAATCGGCGTGCCGGAAGCCGGCGACCACCCGCAGAAGCTGCTGCTGGACGTCCGTCTTGGTGACGTCGCGCGAGATGTCGTCGCGCAGCGCCGCGAGGGCCTCGATCGCCGCGGGCAGATCGGCCGGGAAGGCCTCGTAGGGAATGCCGCTCATTTCCTCGAGCCCGACGCCGGTCGCGCTCTCGCCGGCGCCGACGAATTCCTCGTAGGGCTTCTCGCCGCCGGTATCGAGCGGGGTCACGATGAGGGGATAGCGCCCGTTGGCGAGTTCGCTCTCCACCGCCCGGATCGCCGCCGTCTCGTCCTCGTAATAGGCGGGCTTCAGCCCGTGATGGGCGAGCACGCCCTCCGCGATCTCCAGCATGGGCCGCAGATTGGTGGCGGGGTCGAGATTGGGGAAGACGATGTGTCCCGCCGGCACCGCGCAGGCGGCGAGCAGGCAGATTTCGCCGGATTCGCGCAGGCTCACGAAGAAGCGGCGCGAGCCCTCGGGCGCAGCCAGCGGCTGGCGCCGCGCGAGGCGGAACAGGAAGGCCTGCGGCAGGCTGCCATTGGAAAAGGCGACATTGGCGAAGCGCGTCGAGCGCCGCGGCGCCCCCTGCGCGCCGGAGGCGAACAGCACGTGCTCCATCAGCCGCTTGCTGGCGCCCATGAAGCTGGAGGGATTGGCCGCCTTGTCGGTCGACACGGCGAATATCTCCGCCCCCTCATGCCCGTACAGCGGCAGCCAGCGCAGGAAGCGGTCGAGCTTCAGCGCGTTGGTGTCCAGCATCTGCAGCAGGGAGGGGACGTCCTTCTCGGAGCGCACATGCTTGTGCGCGGCGAAGTGCAGGATCTGGTCGTAGGCCGGCTCGTCCTTCAGGTGCCGCTGCATGGCGGGACCGCCGAAATCGATGGGGAGGAAGCGCAGATCCGGCGGAAGGGGGACGTCGGCCTGCGAGCGCAGGTCGCGGGTCAGCTCGGCGAGCGGGTTCTCGCCGATGTCGACGACATGGACGGCACGGGGGCGGAACTTCAGCAGTTCGCGCAGCGTGCTGGCCCCGATGCTGCCGGCGCCGCCGGTGATCAGGATGCGCTTCTCGCTCAGGCGGTCGGACAGCAGGTCGGCGGAGCGCTCGATGTCGGCGGTGAAGAGCGACGAGCGCCGGTGCGTCGCGACGTAGGACAGGTCGCCGTCGGAGAACGTGTCTGAAAACGCCATGAGGTTGCCCGCCCGCAAGAGAGTGCGCAGCGATATACGGAACGGCGCCAGCATTGGCAATGAACCGCCCTGCGCGCCGCCGGGCTCACCTCCAATTCCGTTCAACGTTACATTTGCAGCTTGCCATGTATCCCCGGCCGGGCGCGTGCCCCCATAGCTCGTCACAACATGGGGAGTGTGAAATGGCCGCTCATACGTCGTTGAAGTCCATCGCCACGGCCCTCGCCGTGACGATGTTCGCCGCGCTGCCCGCCAGCGCCGAGACCAAAGGGCCCGTCACCGACGAGAACGGCGTCGTGGTCGTGCCGGCCGGCGAGCCGCTGCAGATCGGCAGCTTCCTGTCGCTGACCGGCGCCGATGCGGCGCTCGGCATCGACGCCCGCCGTGGCGTCGAGATCGCGCTGGAGAAGATCAGCGGGACCTACAAGGGACATCCGGTCGAGATCGTCTACGAGGACGAGACCTGCAGCCCGGAAGGCGGCCAGACGGCGGCGACCCGGCTGGCCTCGAACCCCGAGCTGGTCGCGGTGCTCGGCCCGAGCTGCTCGGGCGCCGGGCGCGCCGGCGTGCCGATCCTCTGGCAGCACAAGGTTCCGGTGGTCGGCGTCGGCCCCACCTCGCCGACCCTGACCGCGCCCACGCGCGGGCCGACCTTCGACGGCTTCGTGCGCGTCTCGTTCAACGACAACGCCACCGGCAAGTTCGCCGCCGACTATGCCTTCAAGACGCTGGGCGCCAAGACGGCGGCCACGCTGCATGACGGCAGCGTCTATGGCGAGCAGGTGGTGCGCACCTTCGAGGCCGCCTTCAAGGCGGCCGGCGGCGAGATCGTCGCCAGCGAGGCGGTCGGCGCCGCCGATACCGACCTGCGCCCGGTGCTGACCCGCATCGGCACCAAGAAGCCCGCTCTGCTTTTCGCACCGCTCTATGTCTCCACCGGCGCCTATCTCGTGCGCCAGATGGGCGAGATCGCCAGCCTCAAGGATACGGAGCTTCTCGCCACCGATCCGATCCTCGCGCCGGCCTTCCTCACCGCCGCCGGCAAGGCCGCCATCGGCGTCAAGGTCGTCGGCATCGACTTCCGGCCGGAAACGCTCGGGCCCGCCTACCAGACCTTCGTCGAGACCTACAAGACGAAGTTCGGCGAGCCGCCGATCTCCAGCTTCCACGCCTATGGCTACGATGCGCTGGGCCTGCTTCTGGCGGCGGTCGACAAGGCCGCGGTGGAAAAGGACGGCACGCTCTACATCGGCAAGAAGGCGCTCAACGACGCGCTGCACGCCACCGCCGGCTATGACGGCCTGACGGGCAAGCTCAGCTGCTCGGCGCTCGGCGACTGCGCCTCGCCGGTCTATGCGGTGTGGGAGTTCACCTCCGAGCAGCCCGACAGCTACGCGCTCGGCACCAACCCGAAGCGGGTCGACAAGTGAGCGAGGACGCCATGACCCCCGGCGCGTCCCCGGCGGCCGGCGGTTCGGGAGAGATCCCGGACCGCCCTGCGGCCGGTGGCCGGGAGCATGGCGCCGGCGAGGCGGGGGCTGGTATCGGCGTCGGCATCGGTGCCGCCCTTGCCGACTGGCGCCGCCGGTCGACCTGGGTCGACATGGTGATGCTGGCGCTGCGGGTCTCGCTTCTCGTGCTGGTCTCGGCGGGGCTGCTGCTCTCGCTGGCACACAACGAGTACAGCGCCGGGGACTGGCTTTCCTTCGCCGTGTTCGGCCTGACGCTGGGCAGCATCTACGCGCTGATATCGCTCGGCTACACCATGGTCTACGGCGTGCTGCGCATGATCAACTTCGCCCATGGCGACGTGTTCATGGCCGGCGCCTTCGGCGCGCTGATCGTCGCCGATCCGCTCATCGCCACCGGCTCGCTTCTCGCCGTGCTGCTGCTGATCGCGGTGGGCGCCGCGACCTCCGCCGCGATAGCCGCGCTGGTCGAGCGCGTCGCCTACCGGCCGTTCCGCCACCGGGGCACGCTGGCCCCGCTGATCTGCGCCATCGGCGTCTCCTTCGTGCTGCAATACACCGCGCGCGGCCTCTTCGGCACCGGATCGCGGGCCTATGACGACATACCCCTGCTCGACGGCGTAGTGACGCTCGGCCCGCTGCAGGTGCCTCTCGTGCAGATCTTCGTCATCCTCGCGGCGCTGCTCGCCATGGGGGCGCTGCACCTGCTGGTCCAGCACACGCGCCTCGGCGCCTCCATGCGCGCCGTCGCCGAGGACCGCGAGACCGCCGCGCTGATGGGCATCAATGCCGACCGCGTGGTGACGCTGACCTTCCTGATCGGCGGTGTCATGGCTGGCACGGCGGGCGTGCTGTACGCGCTGGTGTTCAAGCAGATCCACGCCTTCATGGGCTTCGCCATCGGCATCAAGGGGTTTGCGGCGGCGGTGCTCGGCGGCATCGGCAACATTCCCGGCGCCATGGTCGGGGGCTTCGTGCTCGGCCTTGCCGAGAGCTTCGGCCCGGCGGCGCTGCTGTCCGGCTTCGGCATTCCCGCGCCCTACCAGCTCAAGGACGCCATCGCCTACGGACTGCTCGTGATCATCCTGATCTTCCGCCCGCAGGGCATCTTCGGCGAGCGCCTCGCCGTCAAGCGGATGTAGCCGATGATGGCCCCGGACATGCGCGGCGCGGCGCCGCAAAGCCTCGTTCTCAAGGCCGGCATCGTCGGCGGGCTGGTCGGCGTCTATGTGGTGGCGGTCGGCGTCTTCGCCGCCTTTGCCGCGCGCCCGGTCGTCGCGCAGTCCGTCTCGCTCGGCCAGATCATGCTGCTGTCGATCGCCCTGGCGGTCGGCTGGTCGGCGGCCGATCCCCGTCAGGGCCGTTCCCGACGGCTGGCGATGGCGGCCGCGGCCGGCGTCCTCGCCGGCCTCGTCTATGCCGGCGCGCTGCTGGTCGCCCGCGAGGCGAAGCTGCAGGCGATGTTCGTCGCCCTCAGCCCGGCGGCGCTGAACACCGGCCTGTTCGGCAAGGCCGGCATGGCCGCGCTCGCGGCGGCGGCGATCATCGCGGGGCTGTCGGCCCTTGCCGGGGGGCTCGCGCGGCAGATGCCGGCGCCGGCGCGGCGGACGCTGCTCGCGGTCGGCGTCGCCATCCTGATCGGCGCACTGCTGCGCGATCTCTGGATCAGCTTCTTCTCGAACCTGCTGGGCGGGCGCTGGTGGGTTTCCACCATCTATGCCGGCAACGGGCTGAGCTGGATCGGCACGGCGGTGGCGGTGGCGGTCGGCCTCGCCTGGCAGGCGTTCCGCACCCTCGGGCGCCGCGAGGCCGGCAAGCAGCGCACCTCGCTGGCGGGTCTCGTCCTGCTTCTCGCCGCCGCGATCCTCATTCCCTACTTCACCAACGCCTTCGTGGCGCAGGTGATGCTGCTGGTCGGCCTCTATGCGCTGATGGGCACCGGGCTCAATATCGAGCTTGGTCTCGCCGGGCTGCTCGATCTCGGCTTCGTCGCCTTCTTCGCCATCGGGGCCTATGTGACGGCCCTGCTCACCGCCGATTCCCCGCTCGCCATCGCCCAGCTTTCCTTCTGGGAGGCGCTGCCGATCGCCACGCTCTGCGCGGCGGCGGGCGGCTTCGTCTTCGGTCTACCGGTGCTGCGCGTGCGCGGCGACTATCTGGCGCTGGCGACGCTGGGGCTGGGCGAGATCGTCCGCCTGCTGGTCGTCTCCGACATGAGCGCGCCTTTCATCGGCGGCGCGCAGGGCATTGTCGGCATTCCCCGCCCGGAACTGGCCGGGGCGCCGATGGTCTCGCAGCTCAGCCTCTATTACCTCACGCTGGCGCTGACCTGCCTCGTCGCGCTCGCCGGCTGGCGGTTGCAGCACTCGCCGATCGGAAGGGCGTGGGCGGCGGCGCGCGAGGACGAGGATGTCGCCGCCACGCTCGGCATCGACCTCGTGCAGAGCAAGCTGCGCGCCTATGTGCTGGGGGCCGCTTTCGCCGGTGTGGCGGGTGCGCTGTTCGCCACCACGCTCGGCTCGATCTTTCCGCAGAGCTTCAAGCTCGACGTGTCCATCAACGTGCTGGCGCTGCTGGTGGTGGGCGGGCTCGGCAGCCTGCCGGGCGTGTTCGTCGGCAGCCTGATCCTGATCGGCCTGCCGGAATTCCTGCGCGAGTTCGGCGAGTACCGCTACCTGTTCTACGGCTTCCTGCTCATCCTGGTGATGCGGGTGCGCCCGCAGGGCCTGTGGCCGGATCCGCTGCAGGCGAGGAGCAGCTGAGATGCTGGCGTTGAACGACGTGTCGATCCGCTTTGGCGGCGTGCAGGCGCTCTCCGGCGTGTCCTTCAAGGTGGCGGACGGCGCCATTCACAGCGTCATCGGCCCCAACGGGGCGGGCAAGACGACCCTGTTCAACGCCATCACCGGCGTCGCGCGGCTCTCCTCGGGAACGGTGAGCCTCGCCGGCGCGCGCATCGATGGCCAGCCCCCGCATGTGATCGCGCGGCAGGGCATCGCCCGCACCTTCCAGAATGTGCGGTTGTTCGGCTCGATCAGCGTCCTCGACAACGTGCTGGTGGCGGAGGAGGCGCGGCCCGGCATCGTCCACGGCCTTCTGGCCACGCTCGCCTGCCTGCCCGCCGCGCGCCGCGCCGAGCGGGCGGCGCGGGAGGAGGCGATGCGCCTGCTGGGCGATGTGGGACTCGCGGCGCAGGCCGAGCGGGCCGCGCGCACGCTGTCCTATGGCGACCAGCGCCGGCTGGAAATCGCTCGTGCGCTGGCGACGCGGCCGAAACTGCTGATGCTCGACGAGCCGGCCGCCGGCATGAATCCGCAGGAAATGGCGCGGCTGACCGAATTCATCGCCGACCTGCCCCGGCGCTTCGGCGTCACCATCCTGCTGATCGAGCATCAGATGCGCCTCGTCATGGGAATCTCCGACCGCGTTACCGTGCTCGAATATGGGCGGTGCATCGTCGACGGCTCGCCTGACGAGGTACGCGCCAATCCCGAGGTGCTGCGCGCCTATCTCGGCGGGCGCACCGCCGCGCGGGCGCTCGGGCTGGAGGCCGCGCCATGATCTCCGCTTCGACCGCCCCGCCGCTGCTGTCGGTTCGCGACGTGGATGTCCATTACGGGCAGATCTGCGCGGTGCGCGCCGCCTCACTCGAGGTCGCCGCGGGCGAGGTGGTGACGCTGATCGGTGCCAATGGCGCGGGAAAGAGCAGCCTCATCAATGCGATATGCCGGCTGCGCGACTGCGGGCGCGGGCATGTCGCCTTTCGCGGCAGCGACATCGGCGCCCGGCGCGCCGACGAATTGCCCGGCCTCGGGCTGGTGCAGGTACCGGAGGGACGGCGCGTCTTCGGGCGGCTGACCGTCATGGAAAACCTGCGCCTCGGCGCCTTCTGCCGGACGGCGCCCCGCAAGGAGCTCGAGGCCGAGCTCGATGCGGTGCTCACGCTGTTTCCGCGCCTTGCCGAGCGGCGCGAGCAGGCGGCCGGCACGCTGTCGGGCGGCGAGCAGCAGATGCTCGCCATCGGGCGCGGGCTGATGGCCAGGCCGGCGATGCTGCTGCTGGACGAGCCCAGCATGGGTCTCGCCCCGCGCATCATCGACGTGATCTACGGCGCCATCGCCGCCATCGCCGCCAGGGGCGTGTCGCTGCTGATCGTCGAGCAGAACGCCTTCCTCGCGCTGGAACTGGCCCAGCGCGCCTATGTGATGGAGGCCGGCGCGATCACCCTGTCCGGGCCGGCGGCGGCCCTCATGGATGACGAGCGCATCCGTGCGGCCTATCTCGGCTGACCGGCCTTGCCGGCCTCAGTTCATCACCGGGGCATAGTCGTGGCGGTTGCGGCGGGGCTGCCAGGAGGCGAGCGCCGGCAGTTCCGGCTCGCTCTTCTTGCGGCCGGTGGTGCCGACGGCGGCGTAAAGGTCCTGGATGAAGGCCTTGAGCGTCGGCGTGGTGCGCACGCCCTTGCGGGTGGCGAGCTGGAAGCGCACGGCGTAGGAGGTCTCGTCGACGAGGAGGGGGCGCAGCCGCCCCTTGTCGACCCAGTTCCGTGCGTAATGCATGGGCAGGAAGGCGAGATAGGCGCCGGAAAGCACCAGCATGAGCTGGGCCTCCATCTGCTCGACCGATGCCGAGGTCTTCATCAGCCCGATCCGCTCCAGATCCTGGTTGCACCAGTAGGAGCGGCTGGCGAAGGGGTGCTCGCGGATGATGTCCACCGTCAGCTCGGCATCGTCCCGGCCGAACAGCGGGTGGCCCTCGCCGCAATAGAGCGCGCTCGATTCGGTGTAGAGGTTCTGGTAGCGCAGGTTCGGCAGCCGCGGCACGAAACCGAATATGGCGAGGTCGATGCTGCGGTCGACCACCTGCCGCTGCAGGGCGGGCGGGCTGTCGACCGCCAGCTTGATGCTGACATTGTTCGGCCGCTTGGAGAAGCGGCGCAACGCCTCGGCGATCGGCGAATGCGGATCGGTGACGGTGTTGTCGACGACCCCGATGCGCAGGCCGCCGGTCAGCATGCCATGGAGCGATTCGGTCTCGCTGGAGAACTCGTCGAGTGCCGCGAACAGCCGCAGCGCCGCCTCGTAGACGACGCGTCCGTGGTCGGTCAGCTCGAAGCCGCTGCGTCCGCGCTGACACAGCTTGGAGCGCAGCCGCTCCTCCAGCGCGATCATGTGGTTGCTGATGGTCGACTGGCTGATGTTCAGTTCCGCCTGCGCCGCCGAGAATCCGTTGCAATCCACAATCGTGGTGAACACGCGCAGCAGTCGGAGATCGACATTCGCGATATTGACCATGTCCGTCCTCCGCAATCGCGAGACCCGCCGAGGCGGGCCGCGCGGGCCAGTGTGTGCCCCTTGAGGAAAATGGAAAGCAAAGTTGGGACCATCCCGGCGCCGGATGCGCGCCGGGGCGGTCCGGCGAGGGAGAATGTGGAATGTCCGTTTCCGACCTGATGCAGCGCCTGCACGCGATTCTCGGCGATGCCGGCATGCTGACCGATGCCGGGCGGCTCGCCCCCTATCTCGTCGATCACCGCGATCTCGTGCGCGGGCGCGCCCCGGCGGTGCTGCGCCCGTCCAGCACCGAGCAGGTGATGGCGATCATGCGCCTCGCCAGCGCGCACCGCGTCGGCATCGTGCCGCAGGCCGGCAACACCAGCTACTGCGCCGGCGCCACGCCGGACGCCTCGGGCGAGCAGTTCGTGCTGAGCCTGGAGCGGCTCGACAAGGTGCGCGCCGTCGATCCCCTCGATGCCGCGCTGTCGGTCGATGCGGGGGTGATCCTCAAACACGCGCAGGAGGCAGCGGAGGCGGCCGGGCTCTATCTCCCGCTGAGCCTAGGCTCCGAGGGAAGCTGCTGCATCGGCGGCGTCATCGGCACCAATGCCGGCGGCCTGTCGGTCCTGCGCTACGGCATGACACGCGACCTCGTTCTCGGGCTGGAAGTGGTGCTGCCCGACGGCACGCTGGTCAACGACATGAAGAAGCTGCGCAAGAACAACACCGGTTACGACATCCGGCAGAACTTCATCGGCGCGGAGGGCTCGCTCGGCATCGTCACCGGCGCGGTGCTCAAGCTGATCCCGATTCCGGCACGGCGGGCGACCGCCTGGGTCGAGCTGGCGCCCGGCGTGCCGCTCGCCGACATGCTGGCGCTGGTGCGGCGGGAGACCAGCGATCTCGTCTCTTCCTTCGAGTTCATCACCGCTCGCTCGCTCGCGCTGGTCGCGGGCAATGACGGGCGCCTGAAGAGCGGCTCGGGCGGCGTGATCCTCGTCGAGCTGTCCTCCTCCTCGCGCCATCTGCCGATCGGGGACGTGCTGGAGGGCGCGATGGGCGAGGTGGTGGAGGCCGGCTGGGCGGAGGACGTCATCATCGCCCAGACCGAAGCGCAGCGGGCGCAGATGTGGCGGATCCGCGAGACGATCCCGGAAGGCGAAAAGCACTTCGGCGGCTCGGTGAAGCACGACATTTCGGTGCCGCTGGGCTCGACGGTCGCTTTTCTCGCGCGCGGTGGCACCCTCGTGGCGGCCTATGATCCGGCGCTGGAACTCTCGGTCTATGGCCATGTCGGCGACGGCAACCTGCACTACAACGTGCTCGTGCCGCCCGGCGAGGACCGGCTCGCCTTCACCGACCGGATCGGGCGCGAGCTTGCGCCGGCCCTGTACGACCTTGCCGTCGGCATGGGCGGCACCTTCAGCGCCGAACACGGCGTCGGCCGCCTGAAGAGGGGGCTGCTGCAGCACTATGCCGATCCGGGGCGCTACCGCGTGCTGCGGGGGATCAAGGGCCTGTTCGATCCGCTCGGCGTGATGAATCCCGGTGTCATGGTCGACCCCTCCCTCGGCCTGCCAGACTGCGACCTTCCCGTCCCACCGCCCATCAGGAGACTGCTATGATCAATGCCGAACGCTTCTACATCGACGGGGCCTGGGTCGAGCCGCTCTCGGCCGGGCGGCTGGAGGTGATCGACCCGGCAACCGAGGCGCCGTTCCTGACCATCGCGCTCGGCAGCGTCGCCGATGTCGACCGGGCGGTGGCGGCGGCGCGGCGGGCCTTCCCGGCCTATGCGCAGACCGGCTTCGCCGAGCGCCGCGAACTGCTGGAGGCCATCGCCGCCGTCTATGAGCGCCGGCTCGACGAGATGGCGGGGCTGATCACCCGCGAGATGGGCGCGCCGGCGGCCTTCGCGCGCGACGCGCAGGCTGCCTCGGGGCTGTTCCATCTCCAGCGCGCGATCGAGGTGCTGCGGGACCTCGACGTCGAGGAGACCATCAACGACGCTCTCGTCACCCGCGAGCCGATCGGCGTGTGCGGGCTGATCACGCCGTGGAACTGGCCGGTGAACCAGATCGTGTGCAAGGTCGCCCCGGCGCTGGCCTCGGGCTGCACCATGGTGCTGAAGCCGAGCGAGGTGGCGCCCGCCTCCGGCCTGCTCTTCGCCGAGATCCTGCACGAGGCCGGCGTGCCGGCCGGCGTGTTCAACCTGGTGAACGGCGACGGGCCGACGGTCGGCCAGCGCCTCGCCAACCATCCCGAGATCGACATGGTGTCCTTCACCGGCTCCACCCGCGCCGGCATCGCGGTGGCGAAGGCGGCGGCCGACACGGTGAAGCGGGTGAGCCAGGAACTCGGCGGCAAGTCGCCCAACATCATTCTCGACGATGCCGATTTCGAGCGTGCGGTGACGAACGGCGTCGCCAACTGCTTCAGCAATTCCGGCCAGTCCTGCAACGCGCCCACGCGCCTGCTGGTGCCGGCGGCGCGCTATGAGGAGGCGCTCGCCCATGCCCGCCGCGTCGCCGAGGCGACCGTCGTCGGGGCGCCGGAGGATCCCTCCACGGTCATCGGTCCGGTGGTGAGCGCGGTGCAGTTCGACAAGATCCAGCGGCTGATCGAGGCCGGCATCGCCGAGGGCGCGCGGCTGGTCGCCGGCGGTCCGGGCCGTCCCGAGGGACTGGCGGCGGGCTATTATGTCCGCCCGACCGTGTTCGCCGGTGTCACCAACGACATGAGCGTCGCCCGCGAGGAGATCTTCGGGCCGGTCGTCGCCATCCTCGCCTATGAGGACGAGGAGGAGGCGATCGCCATCGCCAACGACACGGTGTACGGCCTCGCGGCCTATGTCAGCTCCTCGGACCGGGAACGCGCGCGGCGCGTCGCCCGCCGGCTGCGCGCCGGCACGGTGCATATCAACGACGCCCCCGAGGACGTCGCCGTGCCCTTCGGCGGCTACAAGCAGTCGGGCAACGGGCGCGAATGCGGGCGCTACGGCTTCGACGAGTATCTCGAGGTCAAGGCGATGCTGGGCTATCACACCGCCTGAGCCCCGCCGGGCCGGCGTTGTCCGCACCCGGAGATTCGACATGGATCCCCGGGGCCACGCCCCGGGGATGAGGACCGGAGGGCGCAGCCGTCGCCCTCCTTGGTCCGCCCCGGGCCAAACTTTAGATTTGCGTTGATGCATTCGTCGCCGGCGCCCTCCTGCCTACTCTTCCCGCGACAAAGGGAGGAGGACGGCATGAGCAGCGAAGAACGATCCGGCCCATCGTGGTCGCGCCTGCCCGCCGGCCTCGCCCCCGGCGACGGGCTGTCGGTCGGCATGATCGCGCTGGCACCCGACCGGGTCGGGGTGCGGGACTTCGAGGCCTTCCTCGCCCCGGTGCCGGATGTGGCGGTCTTCGCCACCCGCGTGCCGATGGCGGATGTGGTGACGCCGGATTCGCTCGCCGCGATGCGCGAGCATCTTGCCGAGGCGGCCGCCCGCCTCGTGCCCGGCTCGCCGCTCGCCGCCATCGCCTTCAGCTGCACCTCGGGGACGGCCGCCATCGGCATCGAGGCGGTGCGCGCCGCGATCGGCGAGGCCCGGCCGGGCGTTCCCGTCCACACGCCGATCGAGGCCGGCGCGAAGGCGCTCGAGGCCCTCGGCGCCCGGCGCATCGCCCTGCTGGCGCCCTATCTGGAGGCCACCGGCGGGCTGATCGCCGACTATTTCGAGGCGCAGGGCATCGAGGTGCTCAGCCGCGCGACCTTCGCCCTCGACGGCGACCGGCAGATGAACCGCGTCACGCCCGCCTGCCTGATCGAGGCGGGGCGGGGATGCATCGCCGCGACGCCCGGGGCGCAGGCGCTGTTCATCTCCTGCACCGGCCTCGCCACGGCGCAGGTGGTCCAGTCCATCGAGGATGCGACGGGCCTGCCCGTCGTCACCAGCAACCAGGCGCTGGCATGGGACGTGCTGCGCGGCTGCGGCGACATGACGAAGATCGAAGGGCGCGGACGGCTGTTCCGCTAGGCGTATGGGAAACCCAATGACACGGCAGATGCACCTCGTGGCCTTCCTGCTCGCGGGGCCGACGGCTCACCACCACGGCATGTGGCGCCACCCGGAGACGCTGAACGCCTTCCTCGATCCGCAGAGCTACGAGCATGTGGCGCGCGTGCTGGAGCAGGGCTGCTTCGACGGGCTGTTCTTCGCCGACGTGCAGGGCCTCTACAATTACTACAACGGCAGCCACGACACGGTGGTCGAGAAGGGGGGGCAGATGGCGCTGCTCGATCCGGTGCCGCTGCTGTCGGTGATGTCGCGCGTCACCAGCCACATCGGCCTCGGCGCCACCCTGTCGACCTCGCTGCTCAACCCCTACCAGATCGCCCGCACCCTCGCGACGCTCGACCATCTCAGCGGCGGGCGGGTGGCGTGGAACGTGGTGACGTCGTCGAGCGGCATCGAGGCGCGCAATTTCGGCCTCGACGGGCTGCCGCCGCGCAATGAGCGCTACGACCGCGCCGACGAGGTGGTCGAGGCCTGCATGGCGCTGTGGAACTCGTGGGAGGCCGACGCGCTCATCGTCGACAAGGCATCGGGCACCTTCGCCGACCCGTCCAAGGTGCGTGCCGTCAATTATCAGGGAAAGTGGAGCCGCACCGTCGGCCCGCTCACCGTGCCGCGCTCTCCGCAGGGCAATCCGGTCATCATGCAGGCCGGCTCCTCGGATCGCGGGCGCGAATTCGCGGCGCGCTGGTCGGAGGTCATCTTCACCCTCCAGCACGACGTGGAAGGCATGCAGGCCTTCTACAACGACGTGAAGGGGCGCATGGCCAAATATGGCCGGGCGCCGGAGGAATGCGCCATCCTCACCTCGGTCGACCCGATCGTCGGCGAGACCGAATCCATCGCCCGCGAGAAGCAGGCCTATATCAACGATCTCGTCGACGCCGAGCTCGGCATGGCGCTGGTCTCCTACCATCTCGGCGTCGACCTCTCGCGCTATCCCGCCGACCAGCCGCTCGACGACATCCAGATGGAGGAGGGCTCGCGCGGCTCCTTCGACGTGCTGGTGCGGGCGACCAAGGCGGAGGGGCTGACGCTCGGCGAGGCCGCCCGGCGCTTCGCCACCTCGGAACTGTGCCCGCAGGTGGTGGGCACGCCGGAAAGCGTCGCCGACCAGCTCCAGTCCTATTTCGAGGCGAAGGGCTGCGACGGCTTCATCCTGACGCCGACGACCTTCCCCGGCAGCTTCGAGACCTTCGCCCGCAGCGTGGTGCCGATCCTTCAGGAGCGCGGCATTTTCCGCCGCGCCTATACCGGCCGGACGCTGCGGGAGAATCTGCGCAGCTGACACGACGCGAAACGGCAGGCGCGCCGCGCCTGCCGCTTACGTCCCCGTCGGTGGGCTCTCAGTACCCGACGGAAAGGTCGACCCGGCCGACCGGCTCCTCGCCGCGCTCGAAGCGGTTGAAGCTGCCGATGATGGCGCTCTCCGCCGCCGTGCTGACCGGCTGGGCGGCGATGTGCGGCGTGACGAACACGCGCGGATGCCGCCAGAGCGGGCTTTCGGCCGGCAGCGGCTCGCTGGGGAAGACGTCGAGCATGGCCCAGTCGAGCCGGCCGGCATCGAGCGCGGCGACGAGATCGGCTTCGACGAGATGGCCGCCCCGGCCCAGATGCACCAGCGCCCCGCCGCCCGGCAGGCGATCGAACAGCTTCGCACCGAGAATGCCGCGCGTTTCGTCGGTGAGCGGCAGGATGTTCACCAGCACCTCGGCGCGGGCGAGGAAGGCGTCGAGCCCGGCCTCGCCGACGAAGCTCTCCACGCCGGCGATCTGCTTGGGCGTGCGGCTCCAGCCGATGACGTTGAAGCCGAGCGCGACGAGCTTGGCCGCGATGTCGGAGCCGAACACGCCCAGCCCCATCACGCCGACCGTGCGCTGCGAGGGATGGATCGCCTCCAGCATGCGCCATTCGCCGCGCGCCTGCTGCTCGCCATAGCGCCCCATCTGGCGGTGCCAGTGCAGCACGCCATAGAGCGCGTATTCCGTCATCTGCTCGCGCAGGCCCCCATCGACGAGGCGGAACAGCGGCTTCTCGCGGGGAAAGGCGGGGTCGCGGATGATCTGGTCGATGCCGGCGCCGAGCGAGAACACCGCCTTGAGGTTCGGCAGCGAGGCCAGCACGCCGTCGGGAATGCGCCAGACCAGCGCATGGGTGATGTCGGCGGGATCGCCGAGATCGGGGAAGACGCGGAAGGCGACGTCCGGCCGCTCGCGGGCGAACAGCGCCTGCCACGGCGCGGGATCGTCGATATTGGAGGCGAAGAGCAGCGTGGGGCCGGCCATGATTCAGTTCCTTCTCTCGACGCCGGGCAGCACGCAGAGCAGTTCGAAAAGCAGGTTCGCTGCCGTCAGCGCCGTATTACCCGAGGTGTCGTAGGGCGGCGAGACCTCGACGAGGTCGCAGCCGACAATATCGAGGCCCCAGCAGCCGCGGATGATCTCGAGCGCCTGCATGCTGGTGAGCCCGCCGATCTCCGGCGTGCCGGTGCCCTGCGCATAGGCGGGGTCGAGCGAGTCGATGTCGAAGGAGATGTAGACCGGCCCGGCGCCCAGATGCGCCCGCACCTCGTCCATCAGCGGCACGAGGGAACGGTGCCACAGCTCGTTGGCCGGAAACACCCGGAAGCCCTGGTCGCGCGGCCAGTCGAACTCGTCGGCGGAATAGCCGCTTCCCCGCAGGCCGATCTGCACCGTGCGGTGGGGGTCGATCAGCTTCTCTTCCACCGCGCGGCGGAAGGGGGTGCCGTGGGCGATCTTCTCGCCCGACATGGTGTCGTTGATGTCGGCATGGGCGTCGACATGAACGAGGCCCACCGGGCCGTGCTTCTTCGCCATGGCGCGCAGGATCGGCAGCACCATGGTGTGGTCGCCGCCGAGCGACAGCGGCTTGCAGCCATGGGCGAGGATGGCGGCAATGCCGGCCTCGATCGCATCGACCGATTTGAGCAGGCTGTAGGGGTTGGTCGGGATGTCGCCGACATCGGCGATGTTGAGCGAATCGAAGGGCGCGGCGCGGGTGGCCATGTTGTAGGGGCGGATCAGCACCGATTCCGACCGGATCTGGCGCGGCCCGAAACGGGTACCGCTGCGGTTGCCGGTGCCGATGTCGAGCGGCACGCCGACGAAGCAGGCGTCGAGCCCGGCGGCGTCCTTGACATGCGGCAGCCGCATCATGGTCGCGATGCCGCCGAAGCGCGGCATGTCGTTGCCGCTTAGCGGCTGGTGGAAGGCTTCACTCATGCTGGCACCCGGTAAGAACTGTCTCGATGAGGCCGGCGGGCCTCGCGATGCGTGGATTCCGCCTTTCCCGTGTCGCAGCCAGTGTCGGAGGGCGATGCATTCGCTTCAACGCGCGCTTGCCCATCCATACTCGGAGCCGCGTCAATGTGACGGCGGTCGGGGCCGCCCGGCTGCCGCGCTTGCATTCGCCTTCCTCAAGCTAAGGATTGCAAAGTCGCGGTGGTTGGCGCGGCGGCAGCTTCCTAGCGTCGGTACCCTTCGGGCCCTCCGGCCGGAAGCCGCCACAGGAAGCCAACATGACCGTCTCCCTTTCGTTCGACACGCCCGAAGGCCCGCTCGCGGCGACCGTCAGCCGCGTTCTCGCCGCCGGCTATACCGGGCGCACGCGCCATCTGGTCGAAGCGCATATCGAGGAGCTGAAGGCGCTCGGCATCGGCGTGCCGCCGCATATCCCGATGCTGTTCCCGATCATTCCCGGCCTGCTGTCGCAGTCCGGCGTGACGCAGGTGCTCGGCCTCGACACCTCGCCCGAGGTGGAGTTCGTCGTGTTCCACCAGGACGGGCGCGACTACGTGACCGTGGGCAGCGACCAGACCGATTCGGTGATGGAGGCGCAGAACGCCGCCATCGCCAAGAACATGTGCCTGAAGTCCGTCGCCACCGAGGCGTGGGCGCTGGAGCCGCTCCTGGGCCATTGGGATGAGCTGGAGCTGACGCTCACCTGCGAGGGCGTGGTGATGCAGCATGGCGCGCTCGGGCAGATGATGACGCCGGCGCAGCTTCAGGAGTTCGTCGCCGGGCATGACGGGCCGCAGCATGAGGGGCGGATGATCTTCTCCGGCACGATGGAGATGCACGGGCGCTGCCCGCGCGCCTCGGTGGAGATGGTGATCACGCTGCACGATCCCGTGCTCGCGCGCTCGATCGTGCACCGCTTCCGGGTCGAGCCCATGCTGGAAATCTTCCCGCCCAAGGGCTGAGGCGCGAGGGTCAGAGCCGCACGCCCAGCGCCCCGGCGGCGCCGGGCGTCGGCTCGGTGCGTGCGGGCGCCACCGCCGGCCGGCCGAGGATGAGGTCGGCGCCCTTCTCGCCGATCATGATCGCGGGCGCGTTGGTGTTGCCGCCGACGAGGCGCGGCATGATGGAGGCGTCGACGACGCGCAGCCCCTCGATGCCGCGCACGCGCAATTCCGGGTCCACCACGGCGCCGTCGTCCGAACCCATGCGGCAGGTGCCGGCCGGGTGGTAGTGCGAGGCGGAGCTGGCGCGCAGGTGCCGCTCCAGCGCCTCGTCCCCGACCATGGTGTCGCCGGGCGAGACCTCGCGCCCGCGCAGCCCGTCAAAGGCGCTCTGGGCATGGATCTCGCGCGCCATTTTCAGGCCGGCGAGGTTGAGCCGCCGGTCGTCGGCGTCGGCGAGGTAATTGTGCAGGATCGCCGGCGGCGCCAGCGGATCGGCCGAGCGCAGGAAGACCCTTCCGCGCGAGCGCGGGCGTAGCAGCGCCCAGTGGATGCTGTAGCCGTGGAAGGCGGGCCGGAACAGGTCCTGGCTTTCGGGATCGAGCGCGACCGGGAACATGTAGAACTGGAGATCGGGGCGTTCGAGCTCCGGCGCGCTCTTCAGGAAGGCCTGCGCGTTCATCGGGAAGACGGCGAGCGGCCCGCGCCGCAGCAGGGCCAGTTCGGCGACCGCCAGCGCCGCACGCGGCTTGCTGAGCAGGCTGTAATAGGTGATCGGCCGCAGGCATTCGTGCTGGACGAAGCCGCCGAAATGGTCCTGTAGGTCACGTCCGACGCCCGGCAGGTCGTGGCGCACGGCGATGCCGGCCTGCCGCAGCTCGTCGGCCGGGCCGATGCCCGACAGTAACAGCAGGTGCGGCGACTGGTAGGCGCCGGCGGCGAGGATCACCTCCCGTTCGGCCCGCACTTCGACAACCTGCCCGCCACGGACATAGGCGACGCCCGTGCAGCGCCTGCCCTCCAGCGTCAGGCCGGTGACGTGGGCGCCGGTGACGATGTCGAGGTTGGGTCGCCGCGCGGCGGGGTGGAGATAGGCGTTGGCCGCCGAGCAGCGCAGCGGAAAGCCGTGCAGATGGGTGTATTGCGACCAGCCGAAGCCTTCCTGCGACGAGCCGTTATGGTCCGGGTTGAAAGGGTGGCCGAGCGCGCGGCCCGCCGCGATGAAGGCCTCATAGAGCGGGTTGGCATAGCGGCCGAAGGCGGTCTTTAGCGGCCCTGCCTTGCCCCGGAAGGCCGGGTCGCCGCCGGGCTTCCAGTCCTCCGAGCGCCGGAAATAGGGCAGCACCTCGGCGAAGGACCAGCCGGTGGCGCCGAGCGCCGCCCATTCGTCATAGTCGCGCCGGTGGCCGCGCACATAGAGCTGGCCGTTGATCGAGGAGGAGCCGCCGAGCACCTTGCCGCGCGGCACCTTGAGGCGCAGCCCGTCGAGCGCCGGCTCGGGCTCGCTGTCGAACTTCCAGTCGAGCGCGCTGCCGACGGTGAACACCTCGCCGGTGGGAAAGCGGATGACCGGGTTCCAGTCGCGCCCGCCCGCTTCCAGCAGCAGCACCCTGACCGACGGATCGGCGCTGAGGCGGTTCGCCAGCACGCAGCCGGCCGAGCCGGCGCCGACGATCACATAGTCGAAGGCGCGGGCGGGCATGGCGGGCCTCACGGGCGCGCCGGCTCGCCGCCGGCGGCGGCGCGCAGCAGGCGGTCGATGATGATGGCGAGGAAGGCCATCGCCGCGCCGGCAATGATCCCGCGCCCGGGATCGGCCTTGCTCAGCGAGATGAGCGTGTCGCTCTCCAGCCCCTTGGTGCCGATCAGCGCGGTGATCACCAGCATGCCGAAGGCCATCATCACCGTCTGGTTGACGGCCAGCAGCAGGCCGGGCCGCGCCAGCGGCACCTTCACCCAGCGGAAGCTCTGCGGGCGAGAGGCGCCGGACATCTGCGCCGCCTCGACGATCTCGCCGGGCACATGGCGCAACGCGTCGGCGGTGAAGCGCACCGCCGGCGTCACCGCATAGACCACGATGGCGATCAGCGCCGGGAAATCGCCGGAGCCGAGGAGCATGATGACCGGGATCAGATAGACGAAGCTCGGCAGGGTCTGGATGGTGTCGAGCACCACCCGCATGCCGGCATTAAAGCGCGGGGACGCGGCGCAGACGACGCCGAGCGGCATGCCGATGAGGAGCGCCAGAACGACGCTGATGGCGATGAGGTAGAGCGAGAGCTGCGCCGGCTCCCAGAAGCCGCAGCCGGCGACGAAGAGCATCAGCAGGCCGCAGGAAAGCGCGAGGCGCCACCCGCCCAGCAGCAGGCCGAGCGCGGCGACCAGCGCCACGGCGCCGACCCAGGGCACGGAGAGGAAGAACAGCTTCGTCGGCCGCAGCAGCCAGAGGAAGACATAGGTCTTCACCTCCCGCAGCGTGTCGGCGAAGGCGAGGTTCATTTGCGCGATGCGCGCGTCCCACCAGCTCGCGGTGGAGACCGACCATTCCGCCGGCCAGTGCGCCAGCGCGGGAACGGCCGGCGCCAGCAGGCAGGGCAGTATCAGCGCCGCCGCGAAGGCGAGGGCCCAGCGTCGGCTGTGGGCGGCGTCGCCGTGCTGCGGGCGGCGCTCGGCGATCGCCTGGCCGAGGCGGTCGAGCGCGATGGCGACGAGCACGATGGCGAGCCCGGCTTCCAGCCCGCGCCCGATCTTCAGCGATTGCAGCGCCTTCAGCACCACGGCGCCCAGCCCGTCGGCGCCGATGACGCTGGCGATGATGACCATGGTCAGCGACAGCATCAGCACCTGATTGACGCCGATCATCATCTTGGGGAGCGCGGAGGGCAGCAAGGCGAGCCGCATCACCTGCCCGCGCGTGCAGCCGGCCATCGCCGCCGCCTCGCCGATGGAGGCGGGCACGCCGCGTAGCGCCAGGGTGGTCACGCGCGCCATGGGCGGCATGGCGTAGATCACCGTCGCCATCATCGCGCCCACCGGGCCGAAGCCGAACAGATAGAGGATCGGCACGAGATAGGCGAAGATCGGCACCGTCTGCATGACGTCGTAGAGCGGTTGCAGCGCACGGTCGATCCTCGGATGGCGGAAGGCCAGCACGCCGAGCAGCGTGCCGAGCAGCACGCCGAAGGCCACCGAGACGACGACCGAGGCGAGCGTCAGCATGGTGGCGTCCCACAGGCCGAACAGTGCCGCATAGAGCAGCGCCCCGCCGGTCATCAGCGCGAGCCGCGCGCCGCCGAAACGAAGGCCGAGCAGCGCCGAGGCGAGCACGACGGACGGCCAGGGCAGTGGCGGCAGCTCCACCCCGCCGATGGTCAGGCCCTTCGACACCAGCCCCTGCAGCAGAAGCATGGGCTGAAGGATGACCCCGGCGATGCCGCGGGTGATCTGGCTCACCATCACCGGCCCGATATGGGACTCCTTGGCGACATAGGTCAGCGCGTCTCCGGCCCATTGGCGCCATGGCAGCAGGTAGCGGTCGGGAATGGCGGCGAGGGCAGGGGGCATCTCGACGCCGAGCTGCGGCAGGAGGCAGAGCAGGATCGCCACGGCGAGAAAGGCGAGGGCCAGGTGCCGGGCGAGGCCGGCGCCCGGTGTCGGCGAGGTCGTCCCGGTGCCGGTCGCCGGCTCGCTCCGCAGTTCAAGCGCCGTCATTGGGCGAGCGCCGCGCGCGTGTGCGGCTGTGCCAGCAGAAGGCGGATCACCGCGTCGCGGCTCAGCGCGCCGAGGATGGCGCCGTCCTCGTCGAGAACGGCGACGGGGCCCCCGGCGCCCAGCACCTGCTCGGCGATGTCGATGATGCGCGCACCGGCGGGGACGCTGCCGCCGCCGGCGGCGGTCTCGGCGCCGAGGTCGATGGCCGAGCGGGCGGTGACGACCTGCGCGCGGGGAATGTCGCGGGTAAAGGCCGACACGTAAGGGTCGGCGGGGGCGAGCACGAGTTCCTCCGGCGTGGCGACCTGCACGACCGCGCCCTCGCGCATGATGGCGATGCGGTCGGCGAGCCGGACGGCCTCGGCGAAGTCGTGGGTAACGAAGACGATGGTCTTGCGCAGCAGCGTTTGCAGCCGAAGGAACTCGTCCTGCATCTCGCGCCGCACCAGCGGGTCGAGGGCCGAGAACGGCTCGTCGAGGAACCAGATGTCCGGCTCCAGCGTCAGCGAGCGGGCGATGCCGACGCGCTGCTGCTGGCCGCCGGAGAGTTCGCGCGGGTAGTGATGGCCCCGCCCGCCGAGGCCGACCAGTTCCAGCATCTGCAGCGCCCGGGCCTCGCGCGCCGTACGCTTCATTCCCTGCACCTTGAGCGGGAAGGCGACGTTCTCCAGCGCGGTGAGATGCGGCATCAGGGCGTAGTTCTGGAACACCATGCCCATCTTCTCGCGCCGGATCTGCATGAGCTGACGCTCGGTGGAGTTGAGCAGGTTGGTGCCGCCCAGCAGGATCGAGCCGGCGGTCGGCTCGACCAGCCGGGTCATGCAGCGCAGCAGCGTGGACTTGCCCGAGCCGGACAGGCCCATGATGACGAAGATCTCGCCGCGATTGATCGAGAGGCTCACGCCGCGCACGGCGGCGAGCAGCCCCGCCGCCGCCAGATCTTCCGGCGACGGCGGGTGTTCACGGTCGGACAGATACGTGTCGGCGTTCGGCCCGTAGACCTTCCAGACATTGTCGCAAAGCAGGATGCGGTTCGCCGTCGACACGTTCGTGCGCTCCGTCAAAGCGCCCAGTCGGCGGCCAGCTCGGGGTGAGCCTTCAGCCATTCCTCGGCCGCCTTCTCGCTGTCGATGCCGTCGACATCGATCCGGCGAATGCCCCACGCCACGTCGGCGGCGGTGAGATGATAGAGGCGCAGGAAGCGCGAGGCGCGGGGGAATTTCTTCTCGGACTGGGTGTTGGCGACCTTCCAGACATAGCCATAGGGGTTGTCGCAGTCCCACACCTTGTCCGGGTTGCCGCCCCATTTCGGATCGGTGGCGCAGGCCGCCTCGAAGGGCGGGAACTGCACGAACTCGCCCGGGTACTGCTCGGTCATCCAGTCCGGCATGAAGCCCCAGCCGATGACCGGCTCCTTGCGCTGCACCGCGCCGACGATGGTGGCGTGCAGGGCGGCGGGCGTGCCGGTTCCTTCGAGCACGAAGGGCAGCTTCAGGGCCTCGAGGCGGGCCGCATTGTTGGTCGTCCAGTCGGCCGGCGCCTCGACGAAGCGGGCCTTGGGCGCGGTCTCGACGGTAGAGAGGGCCTTGACGCAGGCCGGCTCCAGCAGCGCCTTCCAGTCCGGCAGGCCCGGGCACTGCTCCTTGAGATAGGCGGGATACCACCAGCCTTCACGGATCTTCACGCCGGTGGAGCCCATGTTCTGGACCTTACCCGTGGCGAGCGCGGCATCCATGATGTCGCGGCTGGTGTCCCAGATGCTGGTCGAGAAATCCATGTCGCCGGCCTCGAGGCCCACGAACTGCGCGGCATAGTCCGCCTTCACGCGCTCGACCTTGTAGCCCTGCTTCTCGAGGAAGCTGGCGAAGACGTTGGCGATGAAATCCGCGTCGGTGATGCCGGTGACGACGATACGGAGCGGGTTCGCCGTCTCCGCATCGGCGGCGCGCGCCTGCGGCGCGGCCAGAAGAGCGGCGGAAAGAGCCACGCCACCTAGTATCTTCATAAAGTTCATGCTTGTGTGCCGTTGGTTCATTGTGTTCTCCGGAAGTTTATATCGGTTCATATTTGTAATTAACGATCAGCATTTCCGATTTTACTATCTGGAAATGGCATACTAGGTTCTCCCCATAAATTCAGGAGAAGAAGAATGGCGGCGCATGTACTTCATCTGACGGCCACCGAACTGGCGCGCCGGCTGCGGATTGGCGACATCGGTGCCGTCGAACTGACCCGGGCGGCGCTGGAGCGCATCGAGGCGGTCAATCCGGCGCTGAACGCCTTCTGCCTGCTCGTGCCCGAGCGGGCGCTGGCGCAGGCGGCGGAGATCGACGCGCGGCGCCTGCGCGGCGAGGCCCTCGGCCCGCTCGCCGGGCTGCCGGTCGCGCTGAAGGACTACACCCCGACCGCCGGGCTGCGCACCACCTATGGCTCGCGTCTCTTCGCCGACCATGTGCCGGCCCGCGACGCGGTGATCGCCCGCCGGCTCGCGGCGGCCGGCGGCGTGCTGGTCGGCAAGACCACGACACCGGAATTCGCCGATTCCTGGTTCACCCGCGGCGCCCAGTTCGGCGTGACGCGCAATCCGTGGGACCCCTCGCGCACGCCGGGCGGCTCCTCCGGCGGCTCGGCGGTGGCGGTGGCGACCGGCTGCGTCGCGCTCGCGGAGGGCTGCGACATGGCCGGCTCGATCCGTGGGCCGGCCTCCTTCTGCGGCATTGTCGGGCTGAAGCCCTCGCTCGGGCGTATCCCCTTCGACGCGCTGCCGACCACCTTCGACGACATCAGCCATTTCGGCCCGGTGGCCCGCACGGTGAACGATGCCGCGCTGTTCCTCAGTGCCGTGGCTGGTCCCGATCCGGTCGACCTGTTCTCCTATCTGCCGCCGCTGGATCTTTCCCTGCCGGTGGAGGTCGAGCCCTCCCGGCTGAAGCTGGCCTTCTCGCGCGATCTCGGCTTCTGCGCGGTCGATCCGCAGGTGGAGCGCGAGGTGCTCGCCACTGTGGAGGCGCTGCGCGCGGCCGGGGCGACGGTGGAGGAGGTCGATCTCGGCTGGCGCGCGGAGGATGCCGAGGCCTTCTTCACCGCCACGCTGGTGTGGATGGCGGCGCTTTACGGAGAGGCCTATGACCGGGACGGCGACCGGATGGAGCCGCTGACGCGCCGGCTGATCGAGATGGGCCGGCAGGTCGACGGGGTGACGCTGAAGCGGCTCGATTTCGTACGTGCCGGCATCTGGCACAAGCTCGCCGCCGTGCTCGCCGATCGTGACGCGCTCATCTGCCCGACCATGGCGCAGCCCGCGCCCGGCCTCGACAAGGGCGATTTCGACTACGGCCACCGCACCGCCGACGGTCGGCTGGCCACGCTCGACATGACCGCCCTGTTCAACCTGATCGGCGCCTGCCCGGCGCTGTCCGTCCCGGCCGGGCGCACGGATGGCGGCCTGCCCGTCGGCCTCCAGATCGTCGGCCGGCCGCATGACGAGGCGAGCGTGCTGCGCGTGGGGCGCGCCGTCGAGCTGGTGCGGCCCCAGCCCTCCGCGCCGTTGCCCCCAGCACCGTTGCCGCCCGACACCGCGCGGACGGCCTAGCGCGGCGGCGTCTGCCGTCGTGAGGCCATCGCAAGGGAGAGTGACGGGCATGGCTCGCATGGCGACAGACTGCCGGTCGTGGCGCAGCCGGGAAATGCCATCCTGTGAAGCTTTACATTCACCCCGCTCCAACTAAGCGGGCGGGGTAGCCGGCGCGGCGTTCCTGCCGAGGCGCGCGAGGCTCACTTGACCGGGCGCTTCTCCAGCTTTCGGGCGAGCGTGCGCCGGTGCATGCCGAGCCGGCGCGCGGTCTCGGAGATGTTGAAGTCGGTCTCCACCAGCGTCTCGTGGATGCGTTCCCATTCGAGGTTCTTGAGCGAGGTCGGCCGCCCGTCGAGGGGCACCGAGACGTCGCCCTCGCTGCGCTCGAACGCCCGTTCGATGTCGTCGGCATTGGCGGGCTTGGGCAGATAGTGGCAGGCCCCGAGCTTGATCGCCTCCACCGCCGTCGCGATGCTGGCGAAGCCGGTGAGGATGACGATGCGCATCTGCGGGGCGCGGGCGTGCAGCAGCTTCACGCATTCGAGCCCGGATTCGCTTGCGAGCTTGAGGTCGACCACGGCGAAGCCGGGCGTCACGGTTTCGAGCAGTTCGGCCACCGTGGCGAGGTCGGCGCCGTGCGCCACCTCATAGCCGCGCCGTTCGAAGGAGCGCCGCAGCGCCCGCGCGAAGCTGTTGTCGTCCTCGACGATGAGCAGTTGGCGGGCGGTCATGCGGCGGGCTCCGACAGCGCGGCGAGCGGCAGGTCGAGCGTCACGCAGGCGCCGCCCCCGGCGATGTTGCGCGCCTCGACCGTGCCGCCGAGCCGGCGCAGCACGTTGACGACGAGGAAGAGGCCGAGCCCGGCGCCGGCGCGGGCCTTGGTCGAGCGGTAGGGCTTGCCGAACTCGGCGAGGATGTCCGGCCGGAAGCCGGTGCCGTGATCGGTGACCTCGATGCGCAGGGCATCCGCGCGGCGCGTGGCACGCAGTTCCACCCGGTCCGGCGAGGCCTCCACGGCATTGTCGAGCACGTTGAACAGCACCTGCTTGAGTGCGAGGTCGGAGACGATGGCCGCGTCGGGCTCGAAGGCGTTGACATAGCTGAAATCGACCGGCGCGCGCAGCAGCTGCCAGTCGAGCGCCACCTCGTCCAGCAGGGCGCGCACGCTGGTGCGCACGGTGCCTTCCCCGCGCGCCTCGCCGGAGGAGAGCAGGATGCCGGTGACGATGGCCTTGCAGCGGTCGAGCTGGGCCTGCATCTCCCGCATGTCCTCGGCAAGCTCCGGGTTCTGCGCCAGCTGCCGATTGTGCTGCCAGTCGTTCAGCAGCACCGACAGGGTGGAGAGCGGGGTGCCGAGCTCATGCGCCGCGCCGGAGGCCAGCAGCCCCATGCGCACGATGTGCTCCTCCTCCACCGACTGCCGCCGCAGCTCGGCGAGATAGGCGTCGCGGGCGTTCAAATTGGCGGTGATGCGGGTGATGAACAGCACCAGCAGGCAGGAGGCCAGGACGAAGCAGATGAACATGCCCTGCACGTGCAGGTTCCAGAACCCGCCCATATGGCTGTGCTGCATGGCGAGGTCGCGATGGAAGACGGTGAGGCCGACGAAGCAGAGGCTGGTGACGGCCACCAGCGACCACACCGACCAGGCCTCCAGCAGGATCGCCCCGAGAATGACCTGCAGGAGAAACAGCGAGATGAACGGGTTGAGCGCGCCGCCGCTGAGGTAGAGCTGGACGGTGAGCGCGGCGATATCGAGCAGCAGCTCGACGAACAGTTCGGTGTTGGTGACGCTTTCCTGCCGCCTATAGCGCAGCAGGCTCACCAGATTCAGCATCACCAGGAACAGCACGACGGCGAGCATCGCCACGAGCGGCAGCCGGATGCCGAGTTCGAAATCCACCAGCCAGATGGTGACGAGCTGGCCGACGACGGCGATCCAGCGCAACTGCGTCAGAAGCAGCAGGTTCTTGCGGGCGGTGGTGTCGGCGGCACTCAGCGGAGCCAAGGGCAGGTCACTCCTTCAGGCCGACAGGCATCCGGACCCCGCCCGTCGCACGGCACGTGTGGTGTGCGGCCCGTCGTGAGGACGCGAGCCGGCCGCGTGCCCCTTCTAGGTCGATGCGGCATTGACGCCCATTGGGCATTCTGTCCAAGGGCGCGGGAAGCGCCTGCCTGCTAGGTAGTTTCACCCACCCGGAACGACGCGGCCGCACCCCGGCCGCGACAGAAACTGTTGCGCCGCAAGGCGGCAACGGAAGGACACCCATGTCTTCGCGCCCCGCGACGAATGCCCGTGCCGAGCCGATGTCAGCGGCGCCCCGTCATGCGGGCGTCCTGACCCGTGCGGCGACCGGGCACGCGCAGTTCCGCCAGGCGCAGCCTGCGGGCGGGGATCGTCCGGCGCCGGCCATTGCCCGGCTTCTCCTCGTGGCTCGCCAGCAGCATGACGGCGAAGCCCATCTGCACGCTGGCGAAGGTGACGCCGACCGAGAAGACCAGGATCAGCGCCGCGAGGCCGCCGGTGGACGAGGCCCGCACCAGCGAGCCGAGGCGGGCCACGTCGAAGGCCAGCAGCGCGCCGACGAACAGGATGGCGAGGGCGAAGCCGATCAGCGCATGGCGCATCAGGAAACGAACGAGATGGGGCACCGCGACCTCCGCCGTTCAGGAATGCGGGACGGGCCGTCGGGCGAGATGCACCGCCTCGGCCGCGCACATGGCGCCAGCATAAACCGCCAGCAGGCCGGTGAAAACGGCGAAGCCGGTGTCGCGCGCGGCGCCGAAGCCGGCCATGGCGACCAGCGCCAGCACGCCGTGGACCAGACCCAGCCACCAGCCGACCGCCTCGCCGCGCGAGCGCAGCGCGCCATAGACCAGGGCGATCAGGGCCAGCGCCGGGAGCAGGAAGTGCCAGTCATTCATGGAATGAATCCAAATATTGTTTGCCGATACAGAATATCTATACATAGTTCTGTTGTATCTGCAAGACATAATTCAAGTAAAAATGGAAAGTTTATAAGAATAGAAACGACCGCGCGCATTCCATCGGAGTATCACTGAGATGGATGCCGTCGCAAGCTGGGCGCACGCTGCCCGATCACAGGCCATACCCGGGTATAACGAGGCCATTATCCGCCGCTTCACCGTGGCGACGGTGATCTGGGCGCTGTTCGGTTTCAGTGTCGGCGTGGTGGTGGCGGCGCAGCTCGCCTTTCCGCACCTGAATCTCGGCGAATACCTCACCTTCGGCCGGCTGCGGCCGGTGCACACGTCAGGCGTCGTCTTCGCCTTTGGCGGAAACGCGCTCATCGCCACATCGCTCTATGTGGTCCAGCGCACCTGCCAGGTCGGGCTGTGGGGCGGGCCTCGCCTCGCCAACTTCCTGTTCTGGGGCTACCAGGCGTTCCTCGTCATCGCGCTCTCCGGCTATGTCATGGGCATCACCCAGAGCCGCGAATATGCCGAGCCGGAATGGTATGCCGACCTCTGGCTGACGGTGGTCTGGCTGACCTATCTCGCCATCTTCGTCGGCACGCTGGTCTATCGCCGCGAGCCGCACATCTATGTCGCCAACTGGTTCTTCCTGGCGTTCATCGTCACTGTCGCGGTGCTGCACCTCGTCAACAATCTGGCGGTGCCGGTGTCCTTCACTGGGGCGAAGAGCTACTCGGCCTTCGCCGGCGTGCAGGACGCGATGGTGCAGTGGTGGTACGGCCACAACATCGTCGGTTTCTTCCTCACCGCCGGCTTCATCGGCATCATGTACTATTTCGTGCCCAAGCAGGCGGAGCGGCCGATCTATTCCTACCGGCTCTCCATCGTCCATTTCTGGGCGCTGATCTTCCTCTACATCTGGGCCGGCCCGCACCATCTGCACTACACGTCGCTGCCCGACTGGACGCAGACGCTCGGCATGGCGTTCTCGATCATGCTGTGGATGCCTAGCTGGGGCGGCATGATCAACGGCATCATGACGCTCTCGGGCGCGTGGGGGAAACTGCGCACCGACCCGATCCTGCGCTTCCTCGTGGTGGCGGTGGCCTTCTACGGCATGGCGACCTTCGAGGGGCCGCTGATGGCGCTGAAGTCCGTCAACTCGCTCAGCCACTACACCGACTGGACGGTCGGCCACGTGCATTCCGGCGCGCTGGGCTGGGTCGCCTTCATCTGCTTCGGCGCGCTCTACTACATGGTGCCGCGCCTATGGCGGCGCCCGCTCTGGTCGCACCGGCTGGTGGAGTGGCACTTCTGGATCGCCTCGGTCGCGATAGTGCTCTACATCACGGCGATGTGGATCGCCGGCATCGCCCAGGGGCTGATGTGGCGCGCCTATGACGCGTTCGGTTTCCTGCAATATTCCTTCGCCGACAGCGTCGCGATGCTGCACCCCTATTACGTGATCCGCCTCGTCGGCGGGGTCATGTACCTGACCGGCGGCGTGCTGATGGCGATCAACTTCGCCATGACCATCCGCCAGCCCCGTCCTGCCCGCGAGCCCGTGCCCGAGACGGCACCGGTTCCGGCCGCGTGAGGGAGGCGGGCATGGCATCGCACACCGACGAGGCCCCGAAGGGTCACGCCATCATCGAGCGGTCGACGACGCTGCTGTTCGCGCTGACCCTCCTGGTCGTCCTGATCGGCGGCCTGGTCGAGATCGTGCCGCTGTTCAAGCTGGAGACCACGGTCCAGCCGGTTCAGGGCGTGCGGCCCTATTCGCCGCTCGAGCAGATCGGGCGCAACATCTACACGCGCGAGGGCTGCTACACCTGCCACAGCCAGCAGATCCGCCCCTTCCGCGACGAGGTGGAGCGCTACGGCCACTACTCCGTCGCGGCGGAGAGCATGTACGACCATCCCTTCCTGTGGGGATCGAAGCGCACGGGTCCGGACCTCGCCCGCGTCGGCTCGAAATATTCGAACGCCTGGCACGTCGCCCACATGAAGGACCCGCGCAGCGTGGTCGGGGTGTCGATCATGCCGGCCTATCCGTTCCTGATGGAGCGCGAGATCGACGCGAACGGATTCGGCGACCACATGCGCGCGCTGCGCGACGTCGGCGTTCCCTATTCCGACGCCATGATCGCCCGCGCGGCGGACGATATCCGCGCCCAGGCGAGCGGCGAGGACACGGAGGGCCTGCTCGCCCGCTACCCCAAGGCGAAGACCGGCGATTTCGACGGCCAGCCGGACCGCATTACCGAGATGGATGCGCTCATCGCCCATCTGCAGATGCTCGGCACCCTGGTCGACTTCTCCGATGTGAAGCTCAGCGAGGGTCCGTGAGCATGACCGAAGCCCTGCTCGTCTTTGCCCTCAAATACTGGCTGGTCGCGGCCGTCCTCCTCTTTCTCGGCATTCTCTGGGGCGCCTTCCGCCCCGGCGCCCGGGCAGAGATGGAGCGCCACGCCCGGATTCCCTTCGCCGCCGGGGAGGACCATGATGGCTGCGCCTGAACGCGATCACCTCACCGGCTACAACACCACGGGTCATGAGTGGGACGGCATCAAGGAACTGACGACGCCGATCCCGCACTGGTGGGTGACGGTGTTCCTCGGCTCCTGCTTCGTCGCCCTCCTCTATATGTGGCTGTTCCCCTCCTTCGCGACGACGACCGGCGTGTTCCGGGGCCAGCTCGGCTGGACCAGCCGGGGCCAGTTCGCCGAGGAGGTCGCCGCCGGCCGCGCCGCGCAGGCGGAATGGCGCGCGCGGCTCGACCAGACGCCGCTGGAGGAGATCGAGGCCAATCCGGATCTGCGCCGCTTCGCCATCGCCGGCGGGCGGGCCGCCTTCAACGAGAACTGCGCGCCGTGCCACGGCGTCGGCGCGGGCGGCCAGATCGGCCAGTTCCCGACGCTGATCGACGATGACTGGCTCTGGGGCGGCCAGATCGCGGAAATCCACCAGACGGTGCGCTTCGGCATCCGCTCCGGCCATGAGGAAACCCGCGACAGCCTGATGCCGGCCTTCGGCGATAGCCTGTCCGCCGCCGAGATCGAGCAGGTGGCCGACTATGTGCTGTCCTTCTCCGACCCGCAGGCGAGCGAGGCCGCCAGCAATGCCATGCCGGGCGCCGCGCTGTTCCAGCAGAACTGCGCCGCCTGTCATGGCGTGAGGGGCGAGGGCAGCCGGGAATTCGGCGCGCCGAAGCTCAACGACGCCATCTGGCTCTATGGCGGCACCAGGGACGCCATCAAGCGCCAGATCGCGCATCCGCGCATGGGGATGATGCCGGCCTTCGCCGCCAAGCTCGACGACGCGACGATCCGCATGCTCGCCGTCTATGTCCATACGCTGGGCGGAGGCGAACGCTGATGCCGGCGACAACCTTCCAGGGCCTCTCTCCCGCCCGCGCCGTCGTCCGGCCGGACATCCCGCACGCGGTGCGCGGCCGCTTCCGCTCGATCAAGACCGTGCTGGCCGGCCTGATGCTCGGCTTCTTCTTTCTGGCGCCGTGGCTGCGCTGGGAGCGCGGGCCGGCCCTGCCGGGGCAGGCGATCCTGTTCGATTTGCCGGGGCGGCGGCTCTTCGTCTTCGGGCTGGAATTCTGGCCGCAGGAC
Source organism: Ancylobacter sp. TS-1 (assembly GCF_009223885.1). Taxonomy (NCBI): domain Bacteria; kingdom Pseudomonadati; phylum Pseudomonadota; class Alphaproteobacteria; order Hyphomicrobiales; family Xanthobacteraceae; genus Ancylobacter; species Ancylobacter sp. TS-1. Next base: position 2,141,283 of record NZ_CP045144.1, on the reverse strand, counting down.
CTGCCGATCGCCGTCGGCCTGATGATCGCCGGCGCGCTGGCGCTGTTCTTCGCCACCACGCTCGCCGGCCGGGTCTGGTGCGGCTTCGCCTGCCCGCAGACCGTGTGGTCGGACCTGTTCTTCGCCGCTGACCGGCTGATCGCCCGCCTCGTCGGCAAGGGCGCCCTGGAGCGGCGGCTGCGCACGGCGGCGTGGATCTCGATCGCGCTGGCCACCGGCGTCGGCTTCACCGCCTTCTTCATCGACGCGCCGTCCCTGCCGGGCCTGCTGCTCTCCGGCCGGGCGCCCGCCATCGCCTATGCGACCGTGCTCGTGCTCACCGGCACGACATGGCTGCTCGCCGCCTATGCCCGCGAGCGGGTGTGCCTGCACATGTGCCCCTGGCCGCGCTTCCAGGCGGCGTTGCTGGACCGGCAGAGCTTCGTCGTGACCTATCAGGACTGGCGCGGCGAGCCGCGCGGACGCAAGCGCGACATGCTGCGCCCGGATCTCGCCAATCCGGGCCGCACGCCGGGGCTGATCGCGCTGGTGGCCGACGCGACGGCGTTTTCCGCGCCGGTGCGCGGCGACTGCATCGACTGCACGCGCTGCGTCACCGTCTGCCCGACCGGGGTCGACATCCGCAAGGGGCTGCAAATGGGCTGCATCGGCTGCGGCCTGTGCATCGACGCCTGCAACGAGGTGATGGCCCGGCTGGAGCGCCCGGCCGGCCTCATCCGCTTCGATGTCGAGAGCGCGCAGGCCGCGCCCGGCTTCGCCCCGCCGCGCCTCGACTGGCTGCGGCCGAAGGCGCTGGCCTTCGGCCTCGCGGCCCTGCTGGCCTTCGGCCTTTCCGGCTACGGCATGGCCACGCTGGCGGACGTCACCGCCCATGCCGACCCGCAGCGCAACCCGCCCTTCGTGCGCCTGTCGGACGGCAGCGTGCGCAACGACTACGCCCTGCGCCTCGCCCACCGCCGGGCGGAGCTGGCCCGTGTCGTCATCCATGCGGAAGGGCTCGACGGCGCACAGCTGCGCCTCGGCACGCTCGACCGGCCGCCGACCGGCGCACTCACCGTGACCGTGGGCGCCGGCCGCAGCCTGGACGAGCGCCTGCTGGTGCTGCTGCCCCGGGACGCCGCTCCCCACGGGCGGCGCGACTTCACCCTCGTTCTGACCGACCCGGCGAGCGGCGAGGAACTCGCCCGCGTGCCGAGCTATTTCTGGGGGCCGGAATCGTGAGCCGGGGTTCCGCCGCGCCGGGCGCCCGCCGCGACCTGTGGATCCCGGCGGGCTTCGTGCTGTTCTTCGTGGCGCTGGCGGGTCTTCAGCTGTGGTTCGTGCTGCTGGCGAACCGCACCTTCACCGGGCTTGTCACCGACCCTCGGCCGGCGGCGCAGGCGCATGGAACGCCCGCCGCCACCGACTGGTCGGCGCGCCTGTCCTTCGCCCAGACCGGCACGCTCGCCGGCCGCCTCGCTCTCGCGCTGGTGGGCGCGGATGGTGCGCCGCTGGCGGTGGACCGGCTCACAGCCACCGCCGAGCGCACCACCCGCTTTCCCCAGCTTCTGCCCATCGACTTCACCCCGGCCGGACCCGGCCGCTACGAGGCGTCGCTGCGGCTGCCGCTGGCGGGCGACTGGGCCATCCGCCTTCAGGTGACGCACGCGGGCCGGACGTCCGAGCGCATCGAGACGGTGGAGGTGGCGCCGTGAGCCTCGCCTACGTCGCCGGCGCGCCCCCGATGGAGGACCCGACGCCGCGCTCCGTCTGCGGATTCGTCGAGAGCGAGGGCGAGGCGAAGCGGCTTCACCTGCTCGTCGCCGGCGCCCATTGCGCCGCCTGCATCTCGGCGATCGAGGGCCGGTTGCGGGACGACCCCGCCGTGACGCAGGCACGGCTGAACCTCGCGCTGCGCCGGCTGAGCGTCGAGTGGCGCGGCGAGGCCCGCCATGCCGACGCGCTGGCCGGCGCGGTGGAGGCGCTGGGCTACACTGTCGCGCCGTTCGACCCCGCCCATCTCGCCCGGCTCGACACGCAGACCGGCCGCGCGCTGGTCCGCGCCCTCGCCATCGCCGCCTTCGCCTCCTCGAACGTCATGATGCTCTCGCTCGCGGTCTGGGCCGGGCAGGCGCAGGATATGGCGCCGGGCACGCAGCTTCTGTTCCAGTGGCTCGCCGGCCTCGTCGCCCTGCCGGCGGTCGCCTTCGCCGGACGGCCCTTCTTCCGTTCGGCCCTGCGCGCGCTGAGGGCCGGGCGTACCAATATCGACGTGCCGATCGCGCTCGGGCTGATCCTCACCACGGCGATCAGCGTCATCGAGCTGCTGCGGCAGGGGAGGGACGTGTATTTCGACAGCGCGACGGCGCTGCTCTTCGTGCTGCTGGTCGGCCGCTATCTCGATTTCCGCGTGCGGGCCCGCTCGCGCGGCGCCATCGAGCGCCTGCTGATGCTCAAGGCGCACGGGGCGGCGGTGTGCCGCGCGGACGGCACGGTCGAGGTGCTGCCGGCCGAGGCGGTGCATGCCGGCATGAGCGTTCTGGTGCGCCCGGGCGAGCGCGTGCCGGTGGACGGCTTCGTGATCGACGGCCGCTCCGAGCTCGATGTCGCCATCGTCACCGGCGAAAGCCTGCCGCAGGCGGTGGCGCCCGGCGCGCGGGTGCTGGCGGGCAGCGTGAACCGCGCCGCGCCGCTGCGCATCCGCGCCAGCGCCGGCGTCGAGGACAGCCATCTGGCCGATGTCGCGCGGCTGGTGGAGCGCGCCGAGCAGGCGCGCGGGCCGGCGCAGGCGCTGGCCGACCGCGTGGCCCGCATCTGGACGCCCATCATCCACCCCGTGGCGCTGGCGACGCTGCTGGGCTGGTGGCTGTTCGCCGGCGCCGGCCTCGCGCCGGCGCTGCTCCATGCGGTGAGCGTGCTGATCATCGCCTGTCCCTGCGCCATCGGCCTCGCCGTGCCGGCGGTGCAGGTGGTCGCGACCGGCGCCCTGCTGCGGCGCGGCGTGCTGCTGCGCGCGGGCGACGCGCTGGAGCGGCTCGCCGGCATCGACCATGTCGCCTTCGACAAGACCGGAACGCTCACCTGCGGCCAGCCCCGGATCACCCGCTGGCCGGACGATCCCGAGGCTGTCCGCCTCGCGGCGGGTCTGGCGGCGGCGAGCCATCATCCGGCGGCGCGCGCGCTCCACGCCGCCGTGCCGGACGCCGGGCCGCCGGCCGGCTGGGCGGAAGTGCCCGGCGAGGGGCTTCGCGCCCCGGTCCCCGGCGGCGAGCTGCGGCTCGGCCGTGCCGCCTTCTGCAGGGCGGAGCCGGGTGAAGACGGCGACAGCGAGATCTGGCTGGCGCGTCCGGGGCGGGCGCCGGTGCGCTTCGGCTTCGAGGACGCGCTACGGCCGCAGGCGGGGGCCGTCGTCGCGGCGTTCCGCGCGGCGGGGCTGCCCGTCGCGATCCTCTCCGGCGACCGTCTGGCGGCGGTGGCGCGCGTCGCCCGCGTGCTGGGCCTGCCAGACTGGCACGCCGGCCTGCTGCCGGGCGACAAGCTGGAGCGGCTCGACGCGTGGCGGCGGCAGGGCTGGCGCGTGCTGATGGTCGGCGACGGGCTCAACGATGCCCCCGCGCTGGCCGGCGCGCATGTGTCGGCGAGCTTCGCCCATGGCGCGCCCGCCAGCCAGAGCGCCGCCGACATCGTGCTGCCGCCGGGCGACCTTGCCGCCGTTCACCACGCATGGCGGGCCGGGCGGCGCGCGCACCGCATCATCGTGCAGAACCTCGTTCTGGCGGCGCTCTACAATGTCGCACTGATCCCCGTGGCCATATTCGGGCTGGTGACGCCGCTCGGCGCGGCCGTCGCCATGGCCGCGAGTTCGCTCACCGTCACGCTCAATGCGCTGCGCGCGGGCGAGCCCGGCGGAGGGCGCGGCTGATGGGCGTGCTGATCTTCCTCGTGCCGATCGCCCTCGCCCTTGGCGGGCTGGGGCTTGCCGCCTTCTTCTGGACGCTGCGCGCGGGCCAGTACGACGATCTCGACGGGGCGGCCGAACGCATTCTCCTCGATCAGGATTCACCGGAGGCTCCCCGATGAACGACATGACGCCCTTGAAGCGCGCCGTGCCGCATGCCGCCTCGCGCGCGGAAAAGCCGGCAACGGACACGCCGCGCGCGCTGCCCTTCCTGCTGAACCTGCTGCTGGCCACCGCCCTCGGCGCCTATCTCGGCGGCTGGCCGGCTGCGCTGGCGGGCACGGGGGGGATGTTCGCGCTGCTCGGCGGCTTCTTCCTCGCCCCGCGCATCATCCGCGCGCGGCGGGCGTTCGGCCGGTTCGGCGGGCATGTCTGGGCCCTGCTGCGGCCGCTGGTCGGTCTGGTGCTGCTGCCCCCCGTCGCGGCGCTCACCCTTGCCGCAGGCCTGCTGCTCTTCGCCTGGGACCGCACGTTGGGACGGATCGAGCGGCCGAGCCTCGCCCCCACCCGGGCGCCGGTCACGCTGCTGCGCCGCATGCGCGACCTGCTGGCCGGGCTGTTCAGCGCCGAGAACCTGCCGATGACGGCGGTCAACGCGCTGCTTCTGCTGCTGCTCGGCTGTATCGCGATCGGCATAAAGGTCGCCTTCTACGCCGCGCTGGCGGCGGTGCCGGTGCTGATCTGCACGCTGATGATGGTGGCGGTCGAATCCAGCCGCGAGCCGCAGGACGGCCCGGCGCAGGGCTGACGGAGCGGCATGGTCGATCTCAGCTTCATCGGCGGGCTTCTTCTGGGGCTGGCGAGCAGCCTGCACTGCGCGGGCATGTGCGGGGGCATCGCCTCCGGCCTGCTGATGGCGTTCGACCCGGGGCAGGGGCGCGCCGCCCGGCTGCGGGTGCTGCTGTCCAGCCAACTCGGGCGCATCGCCTCCTATGTCGCGGCGGGCGGCTTCCTCGGCTATGTCGGCTCCGGCTTCTACGGCGCCTTCGATCAGGCGGGGGCGCATCTGGTCCTGCGCTGGGCGGCGGCGGTGGCGCTGGGCTGGATCGGCCTGTCGATGATCGGCGTGGCGCCGGCGCTGACCTTCGTCGACCGGCTGACCGGGCCGCTCACCCGCCTGATGCGTCCGCCCGGCCGGCTGGCGCGGACGGGCGGCCATGCCGGGCCGTTCCTCGCCGGCACCGCCTGGGGCCTGCTGCCCTGCGGAATGGTCTATGGCGCGCTGTTCTACGCCATGCTGGCGGGAAGCGGGGGCGGCGGCGCAGTGGTGATGGCCGGCTTCGGGCTCGGCACGCTGCCCTCCGTCATGGCGACGGCCTTCGGCGTCACCGCGCTGCGGCGCGCCGCCTTCGCGCCGCGCATCCGCGTCGCGGCCGGGCTGGCGCTCATCCTCGTGGCGACGGCGAGCGCGCTGATGCCCGGCGCGGCGTGGGAAGCCCTCTGCCTGACCTGACCGGCGTGGACATATTGTCCAATGTCGCCGGCCTCCGCGCGCGGTAGTCTCAAGGCACGATGGCACGGGTCAACTCACGCGGGAACCGGAACGCGGCGGCATCGTCCCGCCGGCGCGGCGGCACGCTCGCGTCGACGCTGCTGCATGTGCTGTGCGCCTGTGCCCTGCTCTTCGTGGCGTCGGTTCACCGCCCCCCGGCGGCGGGCGCCGCCACTGTCGGAACGGTCGATCTCTCCGCCTATGCGCTGCCGGACGGGACGCTTCCCGTGCTCTGCCTCGCGGCAGGGGACGAGGACGGCGGACCGGCATCGGCCAAGCACCGCACCGGCTGCGAGGCCTGCCGCCTGACGGCGACGCCGGACCTGCTCGTCCCCTCCTGCCATGTCTTCGCGCCGGCGGACTATCGCCGCGAGGCGAAGCCGCTGCCATTCGCCCGGGCGAGGATCGCACCGGCGCCGCTCTACCGGATCTCGTCACGAGGTCCCCCGACCGCCGGCATCTGAACGTTGTCGCGACGGGTGCGCCCGTCATCGTTCATCCGGAGGCCGCCGCTCCCGTCGCGGGCCGGGCTTCCCATGCCGGATCATCCCGATGTTCCTCAATCCCGTCGCTCCCTCACCCCTGATCGAGGTCGAGTTCGATCTGCCCGCCTTAGCGCGGCTGCGCCCGACGCGGCCCGAGCCGGAATTCATCGAGCCCCGCGAGCCGCTGCTGGCACATGACCTCGTGGCCGGACAGCTCTACCGTCTCGCCGATGGCTGCATCGCCCTCTACCGCCAGCTTGACAGCGAGCGACGGCAGATCCTCGACATTCTGGGACCGGGCCGGCTGATCGATGCCGGCCTCATGGAGCGGATGCAGTGCCAGGCCGTCGCCTTCGCGGCCACCTGCCTGGAGCCTGTCGCGGCACCGGCGGACCAGCTTGCCGCCATGGCCGAGCAGAACCGCCAGCTTATGCTGAGCCGTGCGCTCGGTCATCTCACGCGGCTCGGCAAGCAGAGCGCCGGCGAGCGCGTCGCCGCCACCCTGCTCGACCTTGCCGCGCAGTTCGGGCCGGAGGCGCCCGACAGCTTCTCGCTCCATCTCAGCCGGAACGACATGGCGGACTGGCTCGGCCTGACGCTGGAGACGGTCAGCCGCTGCATGAGCCGGCTGCGGCAGGACGGGCTGATCGACATGGGCAAGGAAGGGGCGATGTCGATCCTCGACCGGGCCGCGCTCATCGAGGTCGCGCGCGGCGAGCGCAAGCTCGAATCCATCTACGCCGTCCGGCGCCGGTAGAAGGGGCGCTCCGGCATTGGACGGCGCGCCCAGGCGTGCCGCAGGTGCCGGCGACGCTCGGCGCGCTAGCCCTGCGCCGGGGGCACCCGGACGACGAGGCCGTCATGCTCGGCCGTCAGGATCAGCTGGCAGCTCAGGCGGCTGAGCGGCGTGCGTTCGCCGGCGATGGCATCCAGCATGTCGTCTTCGGCGGCGGCGGGTGGCGGGAAGGTCTCGAGACCGCGCTCGACCTGGACATGGCAGGTGCCGCAGGCGAGGGCGCCGCCGCATTCGGCCTCGATGCCCTCGATGCCGTTCGTCACCGCCGCGCGCATGAGGCTGGCCCCGGCGCTCGCCTCTATCGTTTCGCCGGTGCCGTCCGGCAGAAGGAAGGTGACACGGGGCACGGCCTCGTCTCCTCGCAGGAATGTTCGCCCGGGCCATGGTTACTTGGCCATGGATATCTTGGCCGTGGGCAATCCGGCCGCGGGCGTCCCGGGGGTCTGGGGACGTCCGCGGCCGGCGCTCGCCGCCGGCGGGCGGCCGGTCGGGTCACTGCCGGTTGGCGTTCTCGGGCAGGTAGGGGCTCCAGGGCTTCGGCGCGATCGGGTCGCTCTTGAACACGATGTCGAACTGGCCCTTGTCGTTCACCTCGCCGATCAGCACTGGTTTGGTGAGGTGGTGGTTTGCGTTCATCGTGACGGTGTTGCCGCCCGGCGAGACGATGCTGAGGCCGATGATCGCCCTGGACACCGCCTCGGGATCGGTCGTGCCGGCCTTCTTGACCGCCGCCGCCCACAGGTTGAACAGGATGTAGGCCGACTCCACCGGGTCGTTCGTCACCTGCTTGGGGTTCTTCATGTAGGCCTGCCACTTCTCGATGAACGCCTTGTTCTCCGGCGTGTCGATCGACTGGAAGTAGCTCCACCCGGCGAGGTGGCCGACGAGCTGGGAGGTGTCGAGGCCCTTGAGTTCCTCCTCGCCGACCGAGAAGGCGATCACCGGAATGTCGGTGGCCTTCACGCCCTGCGCGGCCAGCTCCTTGTAGAAGGGCACGTTGGCGTCGCCATTGACGGTCGAGATCACCGCCGTCGGCTTGCCGGCGCCGCCGAACTTCTTGATGGCGGCCACCTCGGTCTGCCAGTCGGAGAAGCCGAACGGCGTGTAGTTCTCGCGGATGTCCTCCGGCGCCACGCCGACCGATTCCAGATAGGCGCGGATGATCTTGTTGGACGTGCGCGGATAGACGTAGTCGGTGCCTTCGAGGACGAAGCGCTTGATGCCGCCGCCCTCCTTGCTCATCAGGTACTTGACCGCCGGGATGGCCTTGTTGTCGGGCACGGACGAACCGTAGAAGATGTTCTTCGACTGCTCCTCGCCTTCATATTCCAGCGGGTAGAACAGCAGGCCGTTCAGTTCCTCGAACACCGGCAGCACCGACTTGCGGGACACCGAGGTCCAGCAGCCGAAGACCGCGACCACCTTGTCGCGGGCCACGAGTTCGCGCGCCTTCTCGGCGAAGAGCGGCCAGTTCGAGGCCGGGTCGACGACGACCGCCTCGACCTTCTTGCCGAGCAGGCCGCCCTTGGCGTTGAGTTCCTGCACCTGCCACAGGATCAGGTCCTTGAGGATGGTCTCGGAGATCGCCATCGTGCCCGAAAGCGAGTGCAGGACGCCGATCTTGATGGTGTCCTCGGCGAAGGCGGGACGGGCAAGGGGAGTGGCGAGGGCGGTGGCCATGGCGAGGGCGGCCATGGCTTTGCCCAGCGTGCGGCGTGTGAGTGTCATGAGTCGCTCCTGATTGATGTCCGACCGAGCTACCGTCGGTCGCCGGCCTGTGCCGGTACCGCTCTCGGTTCGGATCAAGCGTGCCGCCTTCCCGCGCTCCGCCTGAGAGCCGCGCGGTGAATATTGGGCTCGTCCAGACGTGGCGGCCCTGATGCGGCCGGCGCGGCGGCCGTTGCACAGCGAATGGACAGGCCGGCGCCGCCATGCGCCCGAAATGCCGCCGCACGCGGCGCTGTCGCCCGGCGCGACCCGGCCTTGGGTCCAGCGGGCGCGAATTTGCGGGTGCCAGCTCGCCGGGCACTGGACCCATGCCGCCGGGACTGGTCCCATGGCCGCCGAGGGAGCCACCGGAACATGAGTGCGAGGAACGCCATCGGCGGGACGGAGGAGGCCGGCGCGCGCAGCTATGCCGCGCAGATCCCCATCCTCGTCGACCGCAGCCGGCCAGACGGGCTGACCCGCCAGATCGCCGATCAGATCCGCGAGGGGATCGAGACCGGCCGCGTCGCGGTGGGCACCCGCCTGCCGTCGTCGCGGCGGCTGTCCGAGCAGCTCAACGTGGCGCGCAACACGGTGGTGCGCGCCTATGAGATGCTGGAGGACCAGGGCCTCATCGAAACCCGCCCGGCATCGGGCATCTTCGCGCGGCGCCCCGCCACGCAGGTTCCAGCGCCGACGGTGCCGCTGCCCGAGCCGCCGGGCGACCGGCCGGCCATGCCGCGCCCGCAGGCACCGGCGCGCGTGCAGCGGCTGGTCAATGACGGTGCGGGCCGGCTTTCCTTCGATTTCTTTCCCGGCCGGCCGGATGCCGGCCTGTTCCCGATCAAGACGTGGCGCCGGCTGATCCAGTCCACCCTGTCGCGCGGCGCCGCGCCGGGGCTCGTGCAATATTCCGATCCCGCCGGGCTGCCGGTGCTGCGCGCCGCCATCGCCGGCCATCTGGCGACCTGGCGCGGCATCGCGCCCGATCCCGGCCGGGTGATCGTGACCCACGGGATCCAGGAGGGGCTGAGCATCGCCGCCCGCCTGTTCCTCGGGCCGGACGCGGCGGCGGTGGTCGAGAACCCCTGCTATCAGGGCGCCAGCTTCGCCTTCGAGGCCACCGGGGCGCGCATCGAGCGCGTGCCAGTCGACGAGGAGGGGCTGATGGTGGAGCGCCTGCCGGCCGGGCCGGTCGCGCTCGCCTATGTCACTCCCTCGCACCAGTACCCGACCGGGGCGAGCCTCGCCCTGCACCGGCGCCATGGGCTGGTCGACTGGGCACGGCGCACCGGCGCCTATCTGGTCGAGGACGACTACGACAGCGACTTTCAGTATGACGGCTCGCCGCTGCCGGCGATCGCCGCGATGGCGCCCGACTGCACCCTCTATCTCGGCACCTTCTCCAAGTCGCTCGGCGCCGGCCTGCGGCTCGGCTACATGGTGGTGCCGCCGGCGCTGGTCGATGCCGCCATCGCGGTGAAGACGCTGCTCAACAATGGCGGCAGCTGGCTCGAACAGAGCGTGCTCGCCGAGTTCATCCGCTCCGGCGGGTTCGTCTCCCACCTGATGCGGGCGCGGGCACGCTACCGCGAGAGCCGCGACGTGACGCTGGCGGCGCTGCGCCGGCATTTCGGCGATGTGGAGGTGGAGGGCGAGGCGAGCGGCCTGCATTTGTGCTGGCAACTGCCCTCCGGCCTCCCGGCCGCCGCGACGCTGGAGACGATGGCGCGCAAGGCGCGCGTCGGCGTCTATTCGCTGGCCTCGGGCGGCGCCCATGATGGGCTGGGCACCTCGCTGTCGATGCGCGGCATCGTGCTCGGCTATGCCTCGCTGTCGCCGCGCCAGATCGAGCAGGGCATTGCGCGGCTGTCGGACGTCGTGGACGACACGCTCGACGCCCGCCCGACCTTCCTGAGCGAATTGCTCGTGCATGAGCCGCTGGGGCGCGGCCGGCGTCCCGAACCGGCCCCCCGCAATCGTCAGAGACCGGCCCTACGCGCCGCCCCTCCGCGTCCGGCAGTGTTCGGCCCGGAACAGTTTCTGGAGGGGCCGATGCAACTGGTGCGCGGGATTTACCGCTATCCGATCAAGGGTTTGAGCGGGCAGCCGGTTGCCGGCGTCGAGCTGGAGCCGGGCAGGCCCTTCCCCTTCGACCGGGTATTCGCGCTGGCGCGGCCGGGCGTACCGGTGGACCCCTACGACCCGCAATGGGCCAAGAAGGGCCTGTTCGTCATGCTGATGCTCGACGAGGCGCTGGCGCAGGTGCGCACCAGCCTCGATCCGGAGACATTGCTGCTGCGCGTCTGGTCCGGCACTGACGAGGTGCTGTGCGTCGGCCTCGACACGCCGAGCGGGCGGGCGGAGTTCGAGGCTTTCGTGCACCGCCTCGTGCCCTCGCTCAACGAGCCGCCGACGCTGGTGCAGAGCCGCACCGGCCACTTCATGGACAAGCCTGACAATGTGCTCTCGCTGATCAATCTGGCGACCGTGCGCAGCCTCGAGGAGAAATGGGGTCGGGCCATCGACCCGCTGCGCTTCCGCGCCAATTTCTACGTCGACGGCCTGCGGCCCTGGCAGGAGTTCGAGTGGATCGGCAGCGACATCCGGCTCGGCGACGCGGTGTTCCGGGTCGACCGTCGCAACGGGCGCTGCGGGGCGACAAATGTGAACCCCGCCAACGGCCAGCGCGACCTCGATATTCCGGGCGGGCTGCGGACCGCCTTCGGCCACAAGGATCTCGGCGTCTATCTCGTGACCCAGAAGGGCGGCAAGGTCGTGGTGGGCGATCCCTTCGCCGTCCCGTCAGTCGCCGCCGCCGCCCCCTCGACGCCGGCTCCGGCGGCGGCGCCGGGTGTCTCGACGCCCGCGATCCGGCAGTTCATCTGCCGGGGCTGCTACTACATCTTCGACGAGGCGAAGGGGCACCGTCCCGATGGCATCGTTCCCGGCACGCCCTTCGCCGCGGTGCCCGCCGGCTGGCGCTGCCCGGACTGCGGCACCGACAAGATCGCCTTCCGCCCCTATCTGCCCGCCTGAAGGCTCGCCGGCTGTTGACCGGCATCAATCGACCGTCATCGGATAACTGTATTAAAGTCCCATTGTGCAGGTGCAGCATGGACGGCGCGGAATGACCCTGCGCGCCGCGTGCGCGACGAGCCCTTTCGGGAGGCGAGCATGTCCGGGACGGATCTGATGAGCGACGCCATGGCCTATGCCGTGGATGCGGGCCAGCGCTGGACGCTTTATCTCGAGGCGATGCGCCGGCGCGGTCTGCAATATGAGCAGCACATCGCCGAGCCGCTGCCCAACGTGCTGGACTATCAGGCCGAGGTGATCGTCGACGGGCGCGAGCTGGCGCACGCGGTGAACTACCTGCTGATGCGGATCGTGCCGCCCGACGGCGTGGAGATCGACCCGCGCAAGCGTCCCTTCGTCGTCGTCGACCCGCGCGCCGGGCATGGTCCCGGCATTGGCGGCTTCAAGGCGGACAGCGAGATCGGCGTCGCGCTCAAGGCCGGCCATCCCTGCTATTTCGTCGGCTTCCTGCCCGATCCGGTGCCCGGCCAGACCATCGAGGACATCGGGCGCGCCGAGGCGGCGTTCCTTGAAGCCGTCATCGCCCGGCACCCGGAGGCGGAGGGCAAGCCCTGCGTGATCGGCAACTGCCAGGCCGGCTGGGCGGTGATGATGCTGGCGGCGGTGCGCCCCGAACTCTTCGGCCCGGTCATCATCGCCGGCTCGCCGCTCTCCTACTGGGCGGGCGTGCGCGGGCACAACCCGATGCGCTATTCGGGCGGCCTGCTGGGGGGAAGCTGGCTGACCGCGCTCACCAGCGATCTCGGCGCCGGCGTGTTCGACGGCGCCTGGCTGGTGCAGAATTTCGAGAACCAGAACCCGGCCAACACGCTCTGGAGCAAGCAGTACAACCTCTATTCGAAGATCGACACCGAGGTGGAACGCTATCTCGGCTTCGAGAAGTGGTGGGGCGGGCATGTCACGCTGAATGCCGAGGAAATCCAGTTCATCGTCGACGAGCTGTTCGTCGGCAACAAGCTGGCCAGCGGCGACATCCGCACCAGCGACGGCACCACGATCGATCTGCGCAACATTCGCTCGCCCATCGTGGTGTTCTGCTCGCGGGGCGACAACATCACCCCGCCGCAGCAGGCGCTGGACTGGATCCTCGACCTCTATGGCAGCGTCGACGAGATCCGCTCCTACGGCCAGACCATCATCTACACGGTGCACGACACGATCGGCCATCTCGGCATCTTCGTCTCGGCCGGGGTGGCGCGGAAGGAGCATCAGGAGTTCGCCTCCAATATCGACTTCATCGACGTGCTGCCGCCGGGGCTGTACGAGGCGATCTTCGAGCCGAAGTCGCCGGACACGCCGAGCGCCGATCTGGTGCAGGGCGACTGGATCATGCGCTGCGAGGCGCGCGACCTCGACGATATCCGCGCCTTCGGCGGCAACACGCTGGACGACGAGCGCCAGTTCGCCACGGCGGCGCGGGTCTCCGAGACCAATCTGTCGCTCTACCGCGCGCTGGCGCAGCCCTTCGTGCGCGCCGCCGTCAACCCGGCGATGGCGGAGGCCTTCCGCAAGCTGCACCCGCTGCGGCTGAGCTACGAGATGTTCGGCGCCAACAACCCGTTCCTGTCCTGGCTCGACGACGCGGCCGGGGAGGCACGGCGCGACCGCCTTCCGGCCGGGCCGGACAATCGCTTCGTGAAGGCGCAGGAGCAGGTGTCGCATCAGATCGTCGAGGGGCTGGAAGCCTGGCGTAAGGCGGTGGAGCACCAGTCGGAGTTTGCCTTCCGCGCGATCTACGGCTCGCCGCTGCTGCAGGCGGCGATGGGCATCGACCGGGACGACGACCGGCGCCCGCGCAGCGCCGGCGGGAGCGAACTGCACCGCGAGCTGATCCGCCGGCGGATCGGGGAGTTGCGGGCCGAGTTCGGCAGCGGCGGGCTGGTCGAGGCACTGATGCGCTCGCTCATCTATGTCGCGCTGGCGCGGGGCAGTGCCGACGAGCGCGGCTTCACCGCGATACGCCGGCTGCGCGAGCAGCACGCGCGGGCGCAGCAATACTCGCTCGCCGAGTTCAAGACCAAGCTGCGCGAGCAGTATTTCATGCTGCTGATCGACCGTCCGGCGGCGGTGGCGGCGATCCGCGACCTGCTGCCGGCCGACCGTGCCGAGCGCCGGGCGGCCTACGCCATCCTTACCGACGTGCTTGCCGCGCGCGGGCCCGTGACCGGCGAGGCGGCCGAGCGGCTGGCCGAGATCGCGCGCCTGTTCGACCTCGATCCGCCGGAGGAGGGTGCCGCGCCCGCCAGGCTGCGCGTGGCGGGCGGCAAGAAGGCCTGAGGACGCGGGAAGCGTCTGCGGGGTTCAACCCGGCGGCCCGATGTGGTCCGCTGTTCGGGAAATTCGGGATTCGGGAGGCGGCATGTCGATCCCCACGGCCAGACTGAAGCTGCTTGAGGGCAAGAAGGGTCTTGTCGTCGGCATCGCCAACGACCAGTCGATCGCCTGGGGCTGCGCCCGGGCCTTCCGCGCCTTCGGCGCCGAGGTCGCCGTCACCTATCTCAACGACAAGGCGAAGCCGCATGTCGAGCCGCTGGCCCGCGAGCTGGAGGCACCGATCTTCCTGCCGCTCGACGCCACCGCGCCGGGCGAGATGGAAGCGGTGTTCGCGCGCATCGGCGAGCAATGGGGCGGGCTCGATTTCCTCGTCCATTCCATCGCCTTCTCGCCGCGCGAGACGCTGGCGGGCCGCGTCACCGACGCGCCGCTCGACGGTTTCCTGAAGACGATGGAGATTTCCTGCTGGTCTTTCATCCGCATGGCGCATCTGGCCGAGCCGCTGATGAAGAACGGCGGCAGCCTGTTCACCATGACCTATTACGGCTCCGAGAAGGTCATCGAGAACTACAACATCATGGGCGTCGCCAAGGCGGCGCTGGAGAGCGCGGTGCGCTACATGGCGGCCGAACTCGGCCCGAAGGGCATCCGCGTCCACGCCATCTCGCCCGGCCCGCTGGCGACGCGGGCGGCTTCCGGCATCCCGGAATTCGACGCGCTGCTCGACAAGGCCAAGCGCAAGGCGCCGGCGCGCGAACTGGTGAGCATCGACGATGTCGGCGTGGCGACCGCCTTCCTCGCCCATGACGCCGCCCGGCTGATGACGGGGCAGGTGCTCTATATCGACGGCGGCTACCACATCGTCGACTGAGCGGTGGGTGCGCGATGACCGGCGGCGGTCGTCGCCGGCCCGGCCGTTCCTCCGTTGTGCCGCTGTTCAGCCCGGCAGGTCGCTCGTGGGCGTCCTCACGGGCTGGATGTCCAGCGACTGGAACAGGATTTCTCCGGAGGCGAACTGTTCGGAGGGGGTGCGGGCGTCGTGCACCAGCCGGATACGCTGCGTCGAGCAGGTGCCCGTCTCGGGAATGGTAAAGGTGAAGTCGAATTCCCGCCACTGGCGGGGCGAGCCGAGAAGCTGGTCCGACTGCCCGATGACCTGGTTCGAGGGGTAGCAGGCGACCTGCCAGCGCATGCCGCGCTTGGACGCCATCGCCCCCTTCTGCTCGCCCTCGAAGCGATAGGTTCCGGGCCGCAGCAGCGCGATCTGTCCCACAGGGCCGAACTTGACCTGCCCGACACCGAAACGCACGCGCAAGATCCGGCCGCTTTCGCCGGTGGGCCTGGAGACGAAGTCGACGAAGGCATTCACCGAGCGCGGCACGTTCCAGCCGAAGGGAAGCTCGCCGGCATCCTTCGAGAAGTCGAGATTGTTGACCGGGCGGACGTCCAGCACCTGTTCGTCCGACAGCATCTGGAGCCAGATGTTGTAGGCGGCGACCGCATGCCCGTCGGAGGCCATGCGCCGCCGCAGGAAGGGCGTCAGCTCGCTTTCCGTCGGCGGGCTACCGGCGGCCTTGAGCAGGGCGAAGAGCTGGAGCGGGTCGTCCGATGCCGCCAGCGACTGGCCCATGGCGGCGAAGAACCGGGCGCGCCAGCTCGGGTCCTGCGCCAGCGCGACCGCCAGAGCCTCGCGCCCCTCGGGGGTGAGGACCAGCGAATAGAGATAGCTCAGGGTGAAGCGGGCGAGCGCCGGGCGGGTGCGCATCAGCGCGTCCGCCATGGCGACAGCGCCGGCATAGTCCTTCGCCGCATAGTCGTGCTGCAGCAGCCAGAACACCGCCACCGTCTCGCGGCGCGAGCGGGCGACGGCGTCGATCATCGCCTGCCGGCGAATGTCGGGATCGTCCGAGGCATCGCCGAGGAGGCGGTAGGCGGCGGCGTTGAGCGGAGCCTGCGCGATGATGCGGCTGGCGAGGTCGCGGATCGTGGCCCGGCGCGCCTCGATCTCGGCGGGAGTGGCGGTGGGGGTGGGCGCGGTGGCCTCTGCAGGGTCGCCCTCGGGCGGGGTGTCGGCGAGCGGGTCGACGTGGGCTTCGGCACCCGCCGGGGCCGTGTCTGCCGTGCTGGTGTCCGCCGGCCCCATGTCGGTCGGTCCCATGTCGGCCGTCGTGGCATCCGTCGCCGCCGGGTCCGCGCCGCCCTGTCCCGTGGGACCGTTCCCGACGTCGGTTCCGTCGTCGGGGGTAAGCGCTAGCAGCGCCTGCCGCTCCTCGCGGGCGAGCGTCAGCAGCGCCTGCGGGTGGTTGGGGTGCAGCAGCAGGGCAAGGCGCGGGTATGGCTCGGCCAGCGCCATCGGCAGCGACGTGGTGGCGACGAACACGGTGAGCAGCAGGCCGAGCCCGGCCAGCAGCCCGGCCCGAACGGGATGAACGGCGAAAGCGAGGCCGAGATAAAGGGGCAGCCGGCGCCGCGCCGGCCGGCGCTTCTTGCGCGGCCTGCGTTCGCCTTCCGGGGGTGAAGCCGTCATGTCGCGCCCCTGAACAGGGTCAGCAGCCGGACCCACAGCGAGGCACCCTCGATCCGCCGCACGCCGAGAACGCGCGGGCGCCGGTGTTCGCGGTGGATGAGCGGCTGCGGTTCAAACAGCGGCCGGCTCGCCGCGTCGGACGGCGGGATGCGGATCTCTTCTGAGGCCGGCTTGGCGGCGCGCTTGCGAGCGGCGGCACGCTTGGCCGGCTTGGCCGTCTCCTTGGCAGTCGCGCTCGCCGCGCGCTTGGGCTTGCGGGAAGGCGACGCGGCCGTCTTGGCGGCAGAGGCGGCAGGCGCCACGGAAGGTGCGGCCGGGGCTGCAGGCGTGGCCGCAGCGGGCGCGAAGCCAGGCGCCGCTGGGTGCTGGCGGTCGTAGCTCTCGCGCCGTTCGTCGGTCTTCAGGTCGCCCCAGGCGTTGGTGACCCGGGTGCTGAACACCTCGCGATTGGCGGCGGCTGCCGTGCCGCGCAGGGCCTGCAGGTCGGGATGCAGCCAGCGCATGAGCAGCGCCATGTTCCGCCGCAGCTCGTCATGGGTCGAGGCGCGCGTGCCGCCGAGCACCCGGTAGCTGTCCGAGGAGGGCGAGAGCAGCGACTGCTCGACATAGAAGCTGGCCGCCTCCTGCAGCACGTCGTGCGTCTTGCCGGCGCGACGCGCGGCGACGGCCAGAACTTCCTCGTCGCCGATGGCGGCGGCCAGCAGGACGGGAATTCCCTCGGGCAAGGCCTTTCGGTGTAGGCCCCGTACCGACACGGGGTCCTTCAACAAGGCGAGGGCGGCGTCGAGCGCATCGAAGCCCGCCATGGGTTACACCAGCTCGGACTCGTTCGAGCGGGAGTCGCGGCGCTTGAACTTGGGCAGGAGCGACCTCATGCCCTCGGACGGCGCGGCGTTCCCCTCGTCCTGCCCGTGACCCTCGCCATATCCATAACCATAGCCATAGCCGTAGCCGTAATGGGCGCTGCGGAAATCGAACTTCGTCAGCACCACGCCGATGGTCTGGGCCCGCGCGAGCTGGAGCCGGCGCAGCGCGTTGCGGGCCACGGCCCGGCGGCCGTCGCCGGAGCCGGTGACGAAGATCGTGGCCGCCGCGGCCGCGCCGAGGAGCTGTGCGTCGGCAATGCTGAGCATGGGCGGGCTGTCGAAGATGACGAGATCATAGGTTTCCAGCACCACCGAGATCAGCGTGAACACGCGCGTGCCGCCGAGGATGTCGGCGGCATTGGGCGGCAGCGGTCCCGAGGCGATGAAGGAAAGGTTGGCAAGGTCCGTCCGCTGTACCACGTCGCGCAGCGTGGCCATGCCGGTCAGGCAGTTGGAAAGGCCGACCGTGTTGTCATAGCCGAGCTTGCTGTGCAGCGAGGGCTTGCGCAGGTCGGCGTCGATGAGCAGCACCTTCTTGCCGGTGATGGCGAAGTGCCGCGCCAGCGCGATGGCGGTGGTGGACTTGCCTTCCGAGGCGCCGGCGCTGGTGAGCACGAGGGTGCGCGGCAGTCCCGTCTCAGTGGAGAACTGGAGCGAGGTGGCGAGCGAGCGATAGGCTTCCGCCACCGGCGATCGCGGGTGGCTGAGCTCGGCGACGACCCCGTTCGGGAATTCCGTGTGCGGCACAATGCCGAGAACCGGCAGGCCGGTCGCCCTCTCCGCGTCCTCAGGGCTGCGGATGCGGTCATCGAACATCTCGATGAGATTGGCGGCGCCGAAGCCTCCGAGCAGGCCGAGGGCCAGCGCGCCCGCCAGAACCATAAGGGTGCGCGGGTGCGAGGGGCCGCCCGGCGGCAAGGCGCGGTCGACGATGAAGACGTTGTTGGTACCGACGCCGCTGGCGACGTCGACTTCCTTATAGCGCTGCAGCAGGTCGTTATAGAGGTTGCGGTTGGACGTCACCTCGCGCTGCAGAATGCTGTAGCGCACGTTCTTCTTCTGCAGGTCGATCACCTCGGCGCGCAGTTCCTCGATCCGGCCGCGCATCTGCGCTTCCTGGTTGGCCGAGGATTCATAGGCGGCCTTCAGCGAATTGCGGATGGTGTTCACTTCGGTGGCGAGCTGGCGGTCGATCTCGGCGATCTTCTTGGAGATCTCCACCATGGCCGGATAGCCAGGCTTGAAGGTCTCCAGCTTCTCCTCGTAGTCGCGCTTGAGTTCGTTGCGCTGGGTGCGTAGCCCGTCGATCACGTTGTTGGTGAGGAGCTGGGGCAGGTTGATGGCGTTGGTGTTCGCCACCTGCTTCCAGGTCTCCTCGTCGCGGATACGGTTCGAGATGAGCTGGCCCAGCGCGGCATTGGCGGCGGCGAGGTTGCTTTCGGCGATGGAGACCTTGTCGCTGGTCTCGACCATGTTCTCGCTCTCGGCGAAGGCGATCAACGCCTTCTCGGATTCTTCCAGCCGGAGCTTGAGCTGCTTGATCTGGTCTTCCAGGAAGACTTTGGCGTAGGAGCTGGCCTCGAACCGCTTGTCGAGATTGGACGCGACATAGGCGTCGGCATAGGCATTTGCGATGGATGCTGCCCGCAGCGGCGAGGTGTCGACGAACTGGATGTCGACAAGCCGGGACGCAGCGACCGGGCTGATCGAGACGTTCATTTGAATTCGGCCGACAGCGATGGCCCGCGCACGCTCCTGGACGATCACGGAATCTTCTTCCTGTGTCTTGTCAGAGAACAGGTCGAAGAGGCCGCCGATGAGGCCGGGCGAGAGATGAGTGAAACCGGAATCCTGCTCTAGCGCCAGGGCCGACACAACGCGCTCGGACATGGCACGGCTCTTCAGCAACTCATACTGCGTCTTCTGGAACTCGGTGCCACCCTGTTCGGCGGGTGCAGTCGAGCCGCCGTCGAAGATCTTTCCCGGCTCGCGGTCGATCTGAATGCGGACGTTGGCTGAATAGAGAGGGGTCGCTAGGAAGCAATAGACAAGGGCGATGACGAAAGAGATGCCGGTGGTACCGGTAATGAGCATTCGCCATTTCCAGGCGACGCCGATCAGATAGTGAATTAGGGCAGTGATTTCGACTTCGTGGGCGGGATCGACGCCGGGATAGCCGCTCGGTCCGTAGCTGCCGCCGTCCATGCGGGCGGGCAAGGCGCGATTTTCCGCAATGGCCGGCAACTGCCGCGGATTGCCCCCGGCCGCACCTCTATCGAAGCCGTCATCGCGCATTAAGTGCTACCATCCGAAACGTCGCAGGAAGAATAACAGTAAACAATTACAGCAGCAGGAACGAGCGCGCCAAGGGGGCCGTCTGCAGAAGATACCGCATGCCCACCTTGAGGTCGGAAGAGGGCACCATCACGATGTCGCCGGGCTGGAGGTCGGGGTCCTCCGTCTTCTGCTGGCGCAGGTCGTTCATGCTGTAGCGCACCACGCCGGTGCGCCCGTCGACCTTGCGGAACAGCAGCAGCGTCCCATCCGAATCCTCGTTCACCCCGCCGCTCGACGCGATGGCCTGGAGCATGCTCATCGGCCCCTGCATCGGGAAGACGCCTGGCTTCTTCACCGCGCCTTCGACGGTGATGCGGTGGCTGTTATATTCCTTCACCAGAACCGTGACCTGCGGGTTGCGCAGGTAATTGGTCTCCAGCTGGCTGCCGATGGTCTTCTCGATCTCGCTGACGGTCTTGCCGCTGGCCTGGACCTCGCCGATGAGCGGGAAGCTGAACTTGCCGCTTTCCGACACCTGGACCGTCTTGTTGAGGTCGTCGACCTTGAACACGTTGATCGTCAGGACATCGAGGGCGCCGACCCGGTAGCCGTCGCTACCAGGCGTTCCGGCGGCGGTGGCGAGCCGGGCCTCGTTGGCCGCCTCGGCGGTGGCGGTCCTGGCCGGCTTGATCGCGTCCGTCGATGAAGCGGCGGGCGAGTCGGCGTAGCTGCTGCCCGATGTCGAGCCGGTGACGACGGCGGCGCCCTTATCTGCCGAAGAGGCGACGCAGCCGGCCGTGAAGGCCGCCATCACCAGTACGGCCATGCGCGCCACCACGACTTCCGTCTTCCAACTCAGCGTCATCGAACCTTTCCACTACTATCGGCGCGCTCTCGGCGGCCGGTTTGTCCAAAATTATATCGCGCGGGCGCCCGAAGACCAATTGATCGGCCTCGGCTGATCCGACCAGACGTTCAGCTGCCTGGCGTCCCTCCGCGAGATCAGGCGGACGCTCCACAGTATCATGCGCATCGCTTGCGAGGATATGAACAATTCCCTCGCTCATCATTCTCTCGGCCCAATATTTGGGCCGCCGCCCGAACCGGCCCGACAGCGATCCGGCGGTGACCTGCATCCACGCGCCGCGGGCCGCCATGTGTTTGATCAGGTCATATCTGTCTTCCACCCACCGAAGACGCTCGGGATGGGTGACGATAGGCACGTAATTGGCCAAAAGAATGGAGAAGACCAGATCGTCGAGCCGGGCCGGCGCGACGTTGTGCGGCGGCTCCACCAGGGCGTAGCGCGTATCAGCGAGCGTCAGCAGGTGGCCGCTGTTGAGCCCCTCGGAAAAGCCCGGCACCACGTGATTGTCGGCGCCGGCTATCAGGCGGAGCGCGATGCCCGCCTCGTCGAGCGCCCGTTGCAGCCGGGCGACGGCGGTGCGGATGTTGCTGCCCGAATTGTGGTAGACGCCCGGAAGGATGTGCGGCGTGCAGGCGGCGATGACGACGCCCTGCCGGACCTGCATCCGCGCCATTTCCAACGAGACCGCGAGATCAGGGGCGCCATCGTCGATTCCGGGCAGAATATGCGTATGAAGATCTATCATCGCTCAATTCTGACGGTTGCCCCGCGCCGGCCCCCTGTGCCTTCCAAGTTCGCCGATGCCCCGATATGCGTGTTGAACAGGAAGCCCAAAGCACCGCAGCATGCTTATAGGCGGCCTGCCTCCTGTTCGCAACGAGAGGGTCAAGGCGGACTAAAATACCTCAAGCCAATACCAAGATACTCTATAGGGATTGATTCGCTTTAACCGAAGATTAATTGCGATGATTGAGAGTTACGTGGTCGGCTTGGCGTTGCTTGCTGTTGCATTTTCGCCGCGTGCGCTACAAAATGCTCTTGGTAAGCGTGCTGGTGTGCTGTGCGGCTTGACCTTCGACGGCAAAAGTGGTCTCAAGGGGTCGGTAGAATGAATATGCATACGTCTCGATCCGTGAGCGGGTGCGAAATTCTTGAGGGGCCAATGAAGCGCACGGCATCAGCGGTTGTTGTCCTTTGCGCGGGCATTCTCGGATTCGCGGGTTCGGCTGCGGCGCAGGGTACGTGCGGGACGTCGGGCACGCTGACCCAG
Organism: Ancylobacter sp. TS-1; assembly: GCF_009223885.1. NCBI lineage: Bacteria > Pseudomonadati > Pseudomonadota > Alphaproteobacteria > Hyphomicrobiales > Xanthobacteraceae > Ancylobacter > Ancylobacter sp. TS-1. The sequence goes on along the minus strand of NZ_CP045144.1, from coordinate 2,119,685 downwards.
GTCGTCGGCAATGTGGTTGTCGATCAGGGGGCGGGCTTCAAGAGCGCGTCCGTCGGTTCGTCGCTCAAGGCGGGTGACAAGGTTGCCGTCCGTGGCCCGGGCAATGCCGTGGTCGATTTCGGCTCCCAGCGTCTCGTGACGGTTACCGGCTCCACCACGCGGGTTATTCAGGCGCCGGGCTGCGCTTTCGTCCCCAACGACGTCGCCAAGATAGTCGTGCCGACCATGATCCTCGTCGGCGGCGTGTGGACGGCGGTCGAAATCTCGGACAACAAGAAGAATCGCTTCATTCCGATCAGCCCCTGAGGCGGTCAAGCTGTTCCAGAAGCCGCATGTGAGTTCAGGGCCGACGTTCCTCGCGTCGGTCCTTCTGCTTTTTGCGAACATCGTTCTCGGCGGCGCGACCAGCCTAGGTTACCTGTCCGACGTGGTGCTTCAATTTCTCTCCATTCCCTTCCTTCTGCTAGCAGTTTGGCTGTGGATTGACAGGCTGGAGTTGCGCCGCGGAAGGGCGATTCTTACGTTCGGTATTGTTTGCTGGGCGGGTATCGTGGGTATGGGGTTGCTGATCGCGCTGGCTCAGTATTTTGCTGTGTTCGGTGCGCCGGGAGTGCATGGGGTTTCGGTGCGTCTCTTGGCGGTCGGAGGTACGGCGGTCGACGTTGCCTCGACTGGTAGTTCGTCGGTCGATCCTTCAATGAGTGGCGCGGCGCTGCAGGCGGTTCTACCCGCGCTTGGGCTTTTTCTGCTGGTCGCACTAATGGATGAGGAGCGGCGTCTTCAGTTCGCCGGCTGGGCGGTGGTATTCGGCTTCATCGCACTTTTCCTTGGCATTCTTCAGGTGATGCAGGGCCCGGCCAGCGCGCTGCGCTTCTTCGAGATTAGCAACCGCTCGGAATCGGTGGGCTTCTTCGCCAACCGCAACCATTTCGCCGCGCAGCTCTATGTGACCTTCCTCATCGGCGTCGCCTGGTTGGTCGGCCGTGGCGACGGTGTCCTGGGGCATCGGGGCCCGAGCGCGCCCAAGGTGATCTGGCTCGCGGGGGCGTTCTGTCTTGGACTGTTGATCATGGCCGGCATCGCGCTCGCCCGCTCGCGCGCCGGCATTCTGCTGCTGCTTCTGGGACTGGCGGGCGTCGTGGTCATGGCGCCGCTGATCCTCGCCGTGCTTCGCGGGCGTGCCGCCGCTCCCCGACGGGTGCGCAGCCTCGTGCTCGCCGTGCTGGTGGGGCTGGTGCTGCTGGTCGGCCAGCTTGGTGCCGACCGCTTTCTCGGCCGTTTCGGCGGCGGCCTTGTCGACCAGATGCGCGCGACCCTCAACGAGACGACGCTGCAGGCCGCGCTGGAAGCTCTGCCCTTCGGCACCGGGCTTGGCACCTTCACCGCCGTGTTCCCCGTTTATGAAGGCCCAGCGACGCTGGGCCCGCACTATGTCAACCGTGCCCATGACGACTGGGTGGAGTTCTTCCTCGAAACCGGCCTCGCGGGCGGGTTGCTGGTGGCGCTGTTCCTCGTCTGGTTCGGCTCGCGCGTGTACCGGCTGTGGATCGCCCCGGATGAGAAGGGGGCGACGCGGCTCCTGGTGCTGCAGCAATGCGCCTCGCTGGCGGTGCTGCTGCTGATGCTGCATTCCTTCGTCGATTATCCGCTGCGCACTGCCACCATGCTCGCCTATTTCGCCGCCTGCTGCGCGCTGATGACGCCGGCCGAGGCGCTGGCGCGGGCCACGCGGCAGGCGCGCACCCCCACCGCTCCCGCCGTCCCCACGCGCGCCGCGCCGGCGCGCCGGCCGACGCGGCCCCCCGGCGCGGGAGCGCGGACATGATCAAGCGGGCCTTCGATATTGCCGTGGCGGCAGTCTTGCTCGTCGTGCTGGCACCGGTTTTTGTCGTTCTTGCGTGTCTCGTCCGGGCGAAGCTGGGCACGCCGGTGTTCTTTCGCCAGACGCGGCCGGGGTTGCACGGCCGGCCGTTCGAGATCATCAAGTTCCGCACCATGACCGATGCGCGGGACAGCGAAGGGCGATTGCTGCTCGATTGCGAGCGCCTGACCCGCTTCGGGCGCTTCCTGCGCGCCTTGAGCCTCGATGAGCTCCCCGAGCTGTGGAACGTCCTGAAGGGCGAGATGAGCCTTGTCGGCCCGCGGCCCTTGCTGATGGAATATCTGCCGCTCTATTCGCCGGAACAGGCCCGCCGCCATGAGGTGCGTCCGGGCATCACCGGCTGGGCGCAGGTGAACGGGCGCAACGCTATCTCATGGGAAGAGAAATTCGCGATGGACGTTTGGTATGTCGACAACCGCAGCGTCGTGCTCGATGTCCGCATCGTCGCCCTCACTGTGATCAAGGTCCTCAAGCGTGACGGAATTAGCGGCGACGGCGTTGCTACCGCGACCAAGTTCAAACGGACAGACGGTCAGCCGACATGAACCCGGCACTCCTCATACTCGGTTGCGGCGGGCATGGGCGTGTCGTCGCCGATACCGCGGTGGAGGCGGGCTACGAGAAGATTGCCTTCCTCGATGACAATCCGCCGCGTGAGGAAGGCCGGCTTCCCTTCCCTGTGCTCGGACCTCTGTCGATGCTGCCAGGCCTTGCCGGAGAGTGGCCTTGCGCCATCGCCGCCCTGGGCGACGGCGCGCGGCGGTTGGCGTTGTTCGAGCACCTCCGTCAGTCGCGGTTTTCAACGCCGACCCTCATCCATCCCTCCGCCATCATCAGCCGGGGCGCGACGATCGGCGAAGGCGTGTTTGTGGCAGTGGGCGCCATTATCAACACGGGAGCCCGTATCGCGGGGGCGGTCATCATCAATACCGGCGCGCGGATCGACCATGATTGCGACATCGGGACGGCTACGCACATCGCGCCGGGTGCGTCTCTCTCGGGCGCGGTGACCGTCGGTGCCGGTTCCTGGGTCGGGACCGGCGTGTCTATTCGGCAAAATGTTCGTATCGGCGCTGGCGTCACCATCGGTGTCGGCGCCGCTGTCGTGTCGGATCTTCTGGAAGCGGGCACCTATGCCGGCGTACCGGCACGCCGCCTTCTGCTACGTAATGAGGTGGAGCTTGCTTAACACCGGCTTCTCCCCCTGGCCGAGCGTCACGCCCGAGGAAATGGCGGCGGTGCAGCGGGTCCTTGCCTCGAACCGGGTGAACTACTGGACCGGCGAGGAGGGGCGGCTGTTCGAGCGCGAATTCGCCGCCTGGGCGGGGACGCGCCACGCCATCGCTCTCGCCAATGGCACGCTGGCGCTGGATCTCGCCCTGCGCGGCCTCGGGATCGGGCCCGGCGACGAGGTCGTCGTCACGCCGCGCACCTTCATCGCTTCGGTGTCCTGCGTGGTGAATGCGGGGGCGACCCCGGTCTTCGCCGAGGTCGACCGCGACAGCGGCAACCTGACCGCCGAGACCATCGCCGCCGTGCTCACTCCGCGCACCCGTGCCGTCGTGCTGGTGCATCTGGCCGGGTGGCCCTGCGACATGGACCCCATCATGCAACTGTCGGCGCGCCATGGCTTCAAGGTGATCGAGGATTGCGCCCAGGCCCACGGCGCCCGTTATCGCGGGCGCAGCGTCGGCTCCATCGGCCATGTCGGCGCCTGGTCCTTCTGCCAGGACAAGATCATGACCACCGGCGGCGAAGGCGGCATGGTCACCACGGACGACGAGGCGCTCTGGGCGCGCATGTGGGCTTACAAGGACCACGGCAAGAGCTGGGACGCGGTGTATAACTGCCAGCATCCGCCGGGTTTCCGCTGGCTGCATGAGAGCTTCGGCACCAATTGGCGCATGCTCGAAATGCAGGCGGCGATCGGGCGGGTGCAGCTGAGGCATATGGAGGCGTGGACTGCCGCACGCCGCGCCCATGCGCGCAGCATCGCGCAGGCGCTGGCGCCTTTTGTCGGACAAGGCCTACGTCTGCCGTCCCCCCTCGCGGCGGATGATATTCACGCGCAGTACAAACTTTACGTTTATGTGCAAGAAAGTAGATTGCGTGATGATTGGTCGCGCGACCGAATCATCGCAGAGATAATTGCCTTGGGAGTGCCTTGCTACCACGGAAGCTGTTCTGAGGTTTATCTTGAGCGTGCGTTTGAGGGGACAGGCTGGATGCCTTCTGTGAGGCTTCCCGTGGCGCGGGAGTTGGGTGATACGAGCATTGTGTTTCTCGTCCATCCCACGCTTACCGAAGACGAAATATCCCGCACCGGGGCTGTGGCCGCTCAGGTGATGGAGCAGGCATTTGTGCTGCCATGAGGACAATCACATATAGCGGTACCTCGTGACCGGCCGATGAGGGGCGCGACCGCAGGGCGGTGAGGACATGACGGGACCCTTTCTCAACTATCTCGCTGACCTCAGCCGGTCGCGGAAGCGGGCTGTGTTGATGCTGGTGGATGCGGTGCTGCTGGCGCTCAGCTTCGGGCTGGCCATGGCGCTGCGTCTCGACGGGTTCTCCCCGGCCCTGACGCCGTCCAGCTGGCTTGCCTTTGCGCTCGTCCTGCCCTGCACCTTGCTGTTGTTTCGCGTGATGGGGCTTTACCGGGCCGTGGTGCGCCATGTCGCCGGGCGCACGGTGCAGTTGCTCGCCGTCGGCCTTGCCGTCTCGGCTATGCTGCTGCTGGGGGCGAAGAGCTTCGGCCTGTTCCTGCCGCGTTCGGTGCCCGCCATTTACTGGCTGCTGGCGATGGGGCTCTTGGGCGGGGCGCGCTTTGGCCTGCGCGCGTTGTATCGCCAGCGTCAGGCGCGGCTGAGGGTGCGGGTTATCATCTTCGGCGCCGGCAATGCCGGGCGCCAGCTTTTAGCCACGCTGGAACATGGCGGCGATTACGCTGCTGTAGCCTTCGTCGACGACGCAACGGAGCTGCAGGGGCGCGACATTGGCGGATTGCGCGTACACGCGCCTGCGCGCCTGTCCAGCCTGGTGGCCGAACATGGCGTCGAACGCGTGCTGCTGGCCATTCCCAGCGCCTCGCGTCAGCAGCGCCGCAACATATTGGAGCGGATGGAGGGGCTGGGAATTCGCGTCCAGACCGTTCCCGGGCTCTCCGACATCGTCTCGGGCCGAGCCAAACTCAGCGAGATCCGCGAGGTCGCGATCGAGGATCTGCTCGGTCGCGACCCAGTGCCGCCACGGCAGGGCCTGCTCGACGCTAATATTCGCGGCAAGACGGTGATGGTGACGGGGGCGGGCGGCTCAATCGGCAGCGAGCTGTGCCGGCAGATTCTGCGGCAGGGGCCGGTGACGATAGTGCTGCTGGACGTGTCAGAATATGCACTCTATCAAATAGATATGGAACTTCGCGATGCCGTTGCAGCGGAGCACCTGCCGGTAGAAATTGTGCCACTGCTCGGCTCCATCCGAGATGAGGCGCGCGTAGCGGAGGTGCTTCGCCGACAGGAAGTGGATACGATCTTCCATGCGGCTGCCTACAAGCACGTCCCGTTGGTCGAGTCCAACGCCATCGAGGGTGTGCGCAACAACGTCTTCGGGACGTTGACCCTTGCGCGCAAAGCAGTCGAAACCGGTGTGAAGACCTTCGTGCTCGTCTCGACTGACAAGGCAGTGCGGCCTACCAATGTGATGGGCGCCTCGAAACGGATGGCGGAGATGATCTGCCAAGCCATGGCTGATGGGCCGACAGTTTTTTCGATCGTGCGCTTCGGCAATGTGCTCGGCTCGTCCGGCTCTGTCATTCCGCTGTTCAGGCGGCAGATCGAGGTGGGTGGTCCCCTCACGGTGACACATCCCGATGTCACTCGCTATTTCATGACTATCCCAGAGGCGGCGCAACTGGTCATCCAGGCCGGTGCCATGGCGAGGGGCGGCGACGTGTTCATCCTTGATATGGGGGAGTCGGTGCGCATCATCGATCTAGCCCGCAGGATGGCGCGCCTCAGCGGCCTGAATCCCGTCGTGATCGGTGTAGACCCCCCCAACGCGACGGCGAGTTCGGGCGACATCGAAATCCGCTTCACTCACTTGCGGCCCGGCGAGAAGCTCCATGAAGAATTGCTGATCGACAGTTGCGCTGCGACAACGAACCACCCGCGCATTCTTTCCGCCAGAGAGACGCACCTGCCGTGGCCCGACCTAGCCGCGATTCTGACTGAGCTTGAAACGGCCTGCGCTAACTATCGGACTTCGGACTTGCGTGACATTCTCCGGCGCGTGCCGATGGGCTACGTGTCATCTCCGCAAGCGAAGGTTGAGCCGGATGGGAATGTCAGTCGGTCGTCGCATCCAGGGTGGCATGCCGAAAGTGGCGTTCAAGTGAATTTCCCCAGTCTCAGAGGCTGATGCGAAAGGGATGCACATCTTCGTTCTCGCTTCCTACGCGCCGTCTTTGCTCAATTTTCGGGGCCCGCTCCTGCGGGAACTCTTGGCCGAGGGGCACCGCGTCAGCGTGGCTGCACCGCAGATCGACCCGCAATTGCGCCAACGAATGGAGAGCTTCGGAATATCAGTCTTTGAGGTTCCGCTTGAACGGACGGGGCTCGGCATCGTCGCCGACCTCATGTTCTACAGGGCGGTACGGCATCTGATGAACAAGTTGCGTCCAGACCGGCTGCTGACATATACGATAAAACCGAACATATGGGGCGCCTTTGCCGCTTATTCTGCTGGTGTGCCATCGGTAGCAATGGTCACAGGACTCGGCTATGTTTTTACAGAAACAGATGTTCGGCCATCGCTGCGAGAGCGTGCTGCCCGGCTGATTGCGCGCAAGCTCTACCGCGTCACTACCGCGCGGAATCGCAGCGTGATTTTTCAGAATCCCGACGACCGCCGCGATTTCATCAACGCGGGGTGCCTCGCCGACCCGTCCAAAGCCCGGCTGGTCCATGGTTCAGGGGTGGACCTCGATCACTATGCGCGTGCCCCACTGCCGGGCCAGCCTGTCTTTCTCATGATCGCACGGCTCGTAAGTGCCAAGGGCGTTCGCGACTATGCCCGCGCGGCACTCGAACTGCGCCGCCAGCGGTCTGCGGCTCGCTTCCAGCTTGCCGGTCCCCTTGATGGCGGTCCCGATAGCATCGCGGTTTCAGAGTTGGACGGATGGATCGCCAGCGGGCTTGAGTATCTTGGGCCACTTGATGACGTCCGCCCGGCCATAGCTGGGGCGCAGGTCTTCGTCCTGCCGTCATACCGCGAGGGTACGCCGCGTGCGGTTCTGGAGGCCATGGCCATGGGCCGAGCCATCATCACGACGGACACGCCTGGCTGCCGCGAAACTATCACGCATGGCTCCGAGGGTCTGCTCGTGCCCCCCCGCGATCCGTGGGCCTTGGCCGCCGCCATGATCCACCTTGCTGGGAGTATCGAGTTGAGTGCGGCCATGGGCGAAAGGGCATTTGAGCGTGCCCGCATGAAATACGAGGTCCACGCTGTGAACCGGGCGGTGATCGACATTCTTATGGGGTGAAGCGGAGGATTGAACCGCCTCACCACGATCCGTGTCCCATACATGGAAACCCAGCTTGGACAAGTTAATCGCAAGGCAAGGGACATCGATATCGAGCATGCGCTCTAACGTTGCACCCTCTGGTAATCCCGATTGAAATTCGTTCTAGCCCATTGAGAGGACCAGAAAATGCGGTGCAGCCGCATCATGGATGAGCGGATCATTGGCATCTTGAAGGGCACGAGGCTGGGGTGTCAAATGGCGTAGGAGCGGGACACCGGATGAGCGCGCAATAGGGACCCCTCTGGGTTTCGCTTAGTCGGGGGCAGATCCTATTTGAAGCGCCAGCTTCCGGTGCCGGGCTCGACGATGTTGCCGCGGTGGATGAGGTGACCGAGCGGAGCAGCGTTCGTCTCGGCGACGCCGAAGGCCGACGGCTAATTGCCGAAGGCGAGGTTTGTGGTGACGATGGGCGAGTTAGGCTCGCAAAGCCGGCTGATGGGGTGAAAGAGAAATTGCCCCCTGGACTGAGTGAAGGGGCGGGGCACGAGTTCGCCAAGCCAGAATGAGCATTCGAAAGCGTCTATGACAAAGGAATGATGCTTCCAGGCCGAAAAATTTGCGGCGACCGTGTCTGCTGCGACGAAACCTGTGCAAGCGGGCTCTTGCCGGGGTATAGCCACTCCAGCACGCCCACTCTGCAGTCGTGCCGCTGACCGTAGTCAGGACGAAATGTCCTGGGGCGTCAGCGTCACTCCACATTCAGAGAGCAGGTCCTTGTACAATATCATGATAGAACTGATGTGCTTCCCCCCGGTTCTGGCGATAGGTTGGGGCAAAGCGGTAACCCTTAAGGGATACTCATGCGTAATATTCTGATCACGGGCACGGCGGGTTTCATTGGCTTCCATTTGGCGCAGCTGCTGCTGACTGAAGGTTTTCGCGTGCACGGCTATGACGGCATGACGGATTACTACGACGTCACGTTAAAGCGGTGCCGGCATAATATACTAATGCAGAATCAGGGCTTCTCGGCCACCGAAGCATTGCTGGAAGACCGGGCTCACCTAGAAACGGTGTTCGATGTATTTCGCCCTGATGCCGTCATTCATCTCGCCGCCCAAGCCGGAGTGCGGTACAGCCTCGAGAACCCACGCGCCTATCTCGACTCTAACGTGATCGGCACCTTCAACGTGATGGAGGCTGCGCGACGTTTGGAGGTTAGGCACCTGCTAATAGCCTCGACTTCCTCAGTCTACGGTGCCAATGACGAGATGCCCTTCTTGGAGACGGAAAAGGCCGACACCCAACTTACCATCTACGCGGCTACTAAGAAAGCCGCCGAGAGCATGGCTCATGCGTATGCGCACCTCTGGGGCATGCCGACCACAATGTTGCGCTTCTTCACCGTCTATGGGGCGTGGGGAAGGCCGGACCTCGCGCTCTACAAGTTTGTGGACGCAATTCTCGATGGCAGGTCTATTGACATATACAATAATGGCGAGATGTTTCGCGACTTTACTTACGTTGAGGATCTCGTCCGCGGCATTCGCCTGTTGGTCGACGCCGTCCCCGAGCGGCCCGCCTCTAAGGATGCGATCGTGCCGGGTGACAGTCTATCGCCAGTGGCGCCGTTCCGTGTCGTTAATATCGGCAATTCCAACAAAGTGCGGCTACTGGATTTTATCAACGCGATCGAGGATTGCCTCGGCAAGAGGGCGATCCGCAATTACATGCCTATACAGATGGGCGATGTTCCCGCTACGTGGGCGGACTCGGAGCTTTTACAAAGGTTGACCGGGTACCGACCACAAACTGATTTCCGCGACGGTATCGCGCGCTTTGTTGAATGGTTCAGGGACTACTACGGGAAATGACAGGACTATCAGCAATATTGCCGCGCGAGGATGCAACCATCGCGGTGATTGGCCTCGGTTATGTCGGGTTGCCCCTGGCGGTGGAATTTGGCAAGCTTCGTCCAGTCATCGGTTTCGACATCGACCCTGGGCGTCTTGCCTCACTCGTCGCGGGGAAAGACAATACGCGCGAGATCTCCTACGAGGAGTTGGCCCAGGCGCGGCATCTGCGCTTCACATCTGACCCTACTGATCTGACTGCAGCGTCGATATATATCGTTACCGTGCCGACGCCGATTGACGCTCATAAGCGTCCGGACCTGACGCCGCTTTTGAATGCATCCAAGACCATCGGTCGAGCGCTTAAGCGCGGTGACATTGTTATCTATGAATCTACTGTGTATCCCGGTGCTACGGAGGAAGACTGCGTTCCTGTTCTGGAACTGAACTCGGGTTTGCGCTTCAACGAGGACTTCTTCTGCGGCTATTCGCCCGAGCGGATCAACCCCGGCGACAAGACGCACCAGCTGACCGCCATCCGCAAAGTGACTGCTGGCTCGACACCCGAGGTGGCCGCGACTGTGGACGCGCTCTACGCATCGATAATCGCAGCCGGTACTTACAAAGCCGAGAGTATTCGCGTAGCCGAGGCTGCGAAAGTGATCGAGAACACTCAGCGCGATCTCAATATCGCACTGGTTAACGAGCTGGCGATCATATTCAACCGAATGGGGATCGACACCGAGGCGGTATTGACGGCGGCTGGAACCAAATGGAACTTTCTGCCGTTTCGGCCGGGCCTCGTCGGCGGCCACTGCATCGGCGTTGATCCCTACTACTTGACCCACAAGGCTGAGGCCTTGGGGTATCAATCGCAGGTGATCCTAGCTGGACGACGTATAAATGACGGCATGGGTACTTATGTCGCCGGTCAGATGGTCAAGGCGATGCTGCGCAGGCGTATCCAGGTCAATGGATCGCGCGTTCTGATCCTCGGGCTAACCTTCAAGGAGAACTGTCCGGATTTGCGCAATACCAAGGTGGTCGACGTAGTAGCCGAGTTGAAGGAATATGGCATTCTGGTCGACGTTTACGACCCCTGGGCCGACCCGGATGAGGCGCGGGCAGAATATGGGCTAGACCTCGTTCCCGAGGTGCCGGCCGGTGCATATGACGGTGTGATCATTGCCGTCGGCCACCGCGTCTTCGCCGAACTGGGTGTTGGAGGTATCCGCGCCTTTGGCAGAGAGGGACACGTTCTTTACGATTTGAAACACGTGCTGCCCACATATGCTGCTGACCTACGGCTCTGACTGACCTGAGACCCATTTCTCCTCCGGCTTAGGAGAGAGTCCGAGGGTTGATTTGTGGCCTCAGGCGGCCGCTGTTTCCAGTGCGATTGTTGCCGCGAACTCGGCAGGGGATCGATTGCCGAGAGCGGAATGGGGGCGGTTCACATTGTAGTCCTCCTTCCATGAGGTGATGGCGGCACGGGCTTGGCCCAGGCTCGAGAACAGGGTCTCGTTCAAGCACTCGTCCCGGAAGCGACCGTTGAAGCTCTCGACGAAGCCGTTCTGCATCGGCTTGCCGGGAGCGATGTAGTGCCATTCGACGCCGGTCTGCTGGCACCATTTGAGAACGGCCATCGAAGTCAGTTCCGTGCCGTTGTCGGAAACGATGGTCGCAGGCCTGCCTCGGATGGCGAGCCGCGCGTCGAGCTCGCGCGTCACCCGAAGGCCCGAGAGCGAGGTGTCGGCCACCAGCGCCAGGCACTCCCGGCTGAAGTCGTCGACCACGGCCAGCACCCGGAAGCGCCGTCCGTCCGTGAAGGCGTCCGACACGAAGTCGAGGCTCCAGCGGACGTTGACCCGATCCGGGACCAGGATGGGACGCCGGGTGCCAAGCGCTCGCTTGCGCCCCCCGCGCCGGCGCACCTGGAGCTTTTCTTCCCGGTAGAGCCGGCGCAGCTTCTTCTGGTTCATGACGATGCCCTGGCGCCTCAGCATGACGTGGATGCGCCGGTAGCCGAAGCGGCGGCGCTCGCCGGCCACGGCCCGCATGGCTTCCCGCAGGCTGGCGTCATCGGGACGTACACTCCGGTAGCGCACGCTGGTGCGATCGACGCTCAGCGCCTTACACGCCCGACGCTGGCTCACCCCGTGCGCGGCACAGGCGTGAGCCACGGTGACGTTGCCCCCAACTTCTATCCAGCTGTGAGTTCGTTCTGGCGGTTGGATTTGCCCTCTCGGGCGTGCGGAGCGGCGGGGGCAGACGCGGAGCCGTTCATGGCGCGAAGCGTCTGATCCCGCCGCGGGTGGAACGTTGACGCGAAGGCGTTTGGCGTCTGCCATCCCAGCTTGGAGTGCGGCCGGTCGGTGTTGTAGTCGACCTGCCACCGGACGAGAGCAGCTCTGGCCTGAGACAGGCTGGAGAACAGCGTCTCGTTCAGCAGTTCGTCCCGCAGCCGGCCGTTGAAGCTTTCGATGAAGCCGTTCTGCATCGGCTTGCCGGGCGCGATGTAGTGCCATTCGACCCGAGCCGCGTCGGCCCAGCCCAGAATCGCATTGGAGGTGAACTCGCTGCCATTGTCGCTGACGATCATCTTCGGCCGGCCACGCTCTGCCAGCAGGCGATCAAGTTCGCGCGCGACCCTCACCCCGGACAGCGACGTGTCAGCCACCAGCGCCAGGCACTCGCGGGTGCAATCGTCCACGATGGCCAGCATCCGGAAGCGACGGCCGTCGGTCATCTGGTCGGCGACGAAGTCGAGGGACCAGCGCTCGTTCGGCCGCAGCGGGATCATCATCGGCGCCCGCGTCCCGATGGCCCGCTTGCGGCCACCCCGCGGGCGCACCATCAGCCGTTCCTCACGATAGAGCCGGAACAACCGCTTGTGGTTGACCCGGAAGCCCTCCCGCCGGAGCAGGACGTGGAGACGGCGATACCCGAACCGCCGCCGCTCCTGGGCGATGGCTTTCATCCGCTCCCGCAGCGAGGCGTCATTCACGCGCGTGGCCTTGTATCTCATGGTCATGCGGCAGAAGCCGGTGGCTTTACACGCCCGCCGTTCGCTCATCCCATGGACATCCATGAGGTGGACGACAGCTCTGCGCTCGGCAGCGGGCGTCACCACTTCTTTCCCAGGAGATCCTTCAGCGCGACGTTGTCCAGCATGGCGTCGGCGAGCATGCGCTTCAGCTTGGCGTTCTCATCCTCGAGCGCCCGCAGCCGCTTGGCCTCCGATACGTCCATCCCGCCGAAACGGGCCTTCCACTTGTAGATGCTGGCGTCGCTGACCCCGTGCTTCCTGCACAGGTCCGAGACCGGCACCCCGGCCTCATGCTCCTTCAGGATGCTGATGATCTGCTCTTCCGTGAAGCGGCTGCGCCTCATGTTCTGGTCCTCTCATTGGGCCAGAGCGAACTTCAAGCTGGATTAGACCTGAGGGGCAACGTCATCGGCTTTGCGCCTTGCATCGGGCGTCACCATTTTTTTGCACTGACATCCTTCAGGATCGCGTTGTCGAGCATCTGCTCCGCCAGCAGCTTCTTCAGCCGCGCGTTTTCTCCTCCTCAAGCGCCTTCAGCCGCCGGGCATCGGACACATCCATGCCGCCGGACTTGGCCTTGAACTTGTAGAAGGTCGCCGAGGAGATGCCGTGCTTGCGGCAGACATCAGCGGTCTTCGCGCCCGCCTCCTGCTCCTTCAGCATCCCGATGATCTGTTCCTCTGTGAACCGTGAGGCTCGCATCGTCCGTCTCCATGATCGACGGACTCTACCCAAATCTGGAGGAGGATGAGGGTCTCAGGTCAGGCCGGGCTCTCCAATCGAAAGGCGCCGTCGGCTGATAGCGCCTCTCCGGAAGGAAGGACATCAAGTAGAGCAACAGCATTGGCATGAACATCCATTTCTGGCGTAACGCGATTCCTAAATTCGTAGTTGTCATGGCGAATATCACCCAAAGAGACACCGAGAAAAACAGAAAAAACCACTTGCTAGTTGAGTCCAAACTAGAGCGTCGCCTAAATATTCTGAACATACATAAAGCCGCAATAATCAGGAGAAAAGTATTCTCTAAACTCGCTACCAATCCCATTACGCCACCCATTCCAACAAACAATGGCATGAACGAATAGTAAAACATTTTTTGTGGCAAAATCATGCTGGAAATGTCAATCGAAGATCCCCCGCTTGTATTTACGGACTCGCGGTAATCAATGAGTTCGTCAATATTATTGAACGCGCCTGATTCCCCAAAACCCGCCGCTGAAAGAGTCAGTTGAACTGCGTAAGCTGCTGGTAAGGCTAAAGCAGAAAGTATCACAAACTTTTTAACCGCAGATATTTTACCAGAAAGGGTAATCGCCATAATAAACGAAAACACAACGACTCCTGAAATATGAGGCCGAACTATAGTATAGACCAACACTCCGGCAATAAAAGCAACCCATCTTCTTTTGAAGTCCAGCGCACTCCAACACAATAGGCCAGTTCCTAGAACTGCGATCGAGTCTTTTCCAATTGCAGCCGACCAGAAGTTCAGCCCTGGAAGAAATGCGATTGTTATCGCTATAGATCTGACGCGGCGAGATTTGTTTTTCAGAGACTCCAACAGCGCAGCCAATATAGCCAAAACCCCATACGCGCCAAAAAGACCAAAAACGAGAAATGTTCCAATGTAGGAAAATCCCAAAACCTGAGTAAATATCGACGTGATATAATCTATCGCGCGAGTTCCAAGGGCGAAAGAAAGATCGGCGCCAAAAGATCGGATAAAGTAGCCTGAGGCATCGGAGGTATTGTAAATCGCAAATATAGCGTAGTAAAAACAAAAAACCGTATGACAAAAATAAACTATAACAGAAAGTATTGACGGCACGGCACGAAACGGCTGCGCAGCAAATGCAATCGCACCCAAAATAAAGAGCGCGAATGCCGTGAAGACCTGCCAAGCGATTTCCAACATTTTTCGTCCTTCTTCACATGACCGGACTGGCGCTTGACGACACAGAAAGGATATTCGCCTGCACCTTGGCGATGATACGGTTGATCTGCCCATTGACGCTATGCAGCCTGCCCCCCCCATTCGGTCCCTCGTGCACGGCGCCTCAGATCTGGCCCATCCGCCTGAACTACGCCTCGCGCTAGGTGCTAACGCAGACATAGTCTGCCCAGACCGAGTCCTCGTTGCCATTCGGAAGCGCGTTCCAGACCTTCGCTGTCCTAGTGTCTAGGCTGCCCACCTCACGGCAGGCGATCCGACCGAATTGGCGCAGGCGATGGATTATGCATAACGATCTTGCCAAAGGAGGGGAAAACTTCTCTAGTTTACAGCGCTTTAACATCGCAACACGTCAATCAAGAATGTTGCCGGCGAATTTCCGTCAAGTCCAGAGACTGATGATTGTCGCGCAAACAAACCGGACATATGCAAGCGACCGATCGCCGCATACCGAAAAATCAGATCTTAACATAGGCGACGTTCACATATTAAGCACGAATATCCTGCTATGGGAATCTGTTCTGTAAATAAAGCTTAGCTATCCCATCGTACTCGCCCGTGGCCAAGCTTGAGCTTTCGGTACATTTTTAGCAGAAACTGATAAAAGTTCACCTCCGACGGGTAGTCGGTATGCGGCTTCTCCGGCCGTTCCATGTAATCACGGAATTTCTCTTCGCTCCAACCCATCTTCTTGATGAAGTATTTGCGGTCGGTCTCCATGTCCCGTTCGGACGGGTAAGCGATACCCGCGGCCTGCTGAAGCGCCTCGTCGCGGGTCATCTCACCGCTCATCACGAGGGAAGAGAGGTGCGGCTTGCGCTTGTCGACGTTGAATTTGTACGGTAAGATATACGCTTGGTAGAACCGTGTGAAGACACTTTCATAGTGCTTGTGCGGATAAGGCTTGTAGTCGAATTCGGCTTTCAGCACCTCGAGCGTTTCGAACTTCTTGTAGTCGAGGAGGTCGAGGAACGAGATCCAGCGAATCCGGTTCAGCATCACGTAGCGCGCAGTGTCGAGGGTAGAGATCGCCGGGAACGTCTTGAGCCTCGGTCCGCCGAAGCGCTTCGATATGCCGGTGATGTTGCGCTTGTCGGATTTGTACCAATTCCAGGTCTTAGGGATGTCTACACCTTCGGTGACGATGTTGGTGCCCGCGAGGATGTATTTGAGCCCGTACTTCGCCGCCTGCTGGAAATTCACCGCCAGCATGGCGTTGTCGTAAAGCACCTCGACATCGATCACGTCGGCGTCGAAGAAAGCGTTCATGAGCCCGCGGATCTCGGGCCAGTCGATCACGTGTGTGTAGAGGTCCACCCCCAGCCCGCGCACGAGGTTGGAAATGTTGTTCTGGGCGAGCTCGGAGTTCCAGCCCGAGTCCATGTGGACGGCGAGCGGACGCAGGCCGAGGCGGACCGCCTGAACCAGCGCCCAGGAGCTGTCGACCCCGCCCGAGAGACCGACAATGCAGTCGTACTGCTTGTTCTGGCCGGACGCCTTGACCATCGAGACGAGCTTGTCGAGCCGCTCCTGGCGCTTGGCGTCGTCGGGCTCGATGTGCTTTGCGCGTTTAGCGAGGAAGGTGGTGCAGTAGTTGCACACTCCGTTCTCGTCGAAGGTGATGTCACCGGCGGTGCTGTCCATGATGCACCTTGTGCAGACCTGATTGTCGTTGCTCATTGCTTGCGCCACAATTCCTTGAGTTCCCGTGGTCTCGGATAGGAGATCAACACCGCTTTATGCGGCCCCTGGAAGACAAAGAAGGCCCCGGCCGCCACAGCACTTGCGCCCGCCCCGCGCGCGGCCTCGAAATCGTCGAGCGAGCCTGCGCCGCCAATGGCGGTGACAGGAACGTCGACGAGGCTTGCGGCTTCCTCGATCAGCTCAAGGTCCATGCCACCCCGGGTGCCGTCGCGGTCAACGGCGTTGAGGAGTACTTCGCCGGCCCCCGCCCCGACCACGGATTTGACCATATCCTGCCAGCTGGCGTCGGCAAACTTCGCTCCTGCCCGGCTGTAGGGCTTCCTGCGCCCGAGCCAGTCTTTCTTGACGTCGACTGAGGCGACGACGGCCTGTGACCCGTAGCGCGCGGCGATCTGCCCGACGAGGGCGCGGTTCGTAGCGAGCGTCGATTGCAGCGCCACCTTCTCGATACCGATATCGAAGAGCTGCTTGGCTTGATCGTAGGTCTTGATCCCGCCGCCATAGCCCATGGGCATGAAACACTCGCTGGCGAGCTGTTCGATGAACTCGAAATCAGGGCCCCGGCCCTTCACGCTCGCCTCGATATCGGTCACGAAAAGCTCATCGACCTCCTTTTCGTTGAAGATCCGGATAGCGTTGATCGGGTCACCTACATACTTGGGATTGCAGAATTTTTCTGTTTTCACCAGCCCGCGGTCGGACAGCAGGAGGCTCGGAATGATGCGAAAACCGATCATGCGAGCTCCGAGAAACGCTTGAGAAGCGCCATACCGAAGCGGTGGCTCTTTTCGGGGTGAAACTGAGTGCCAAAGACGTTGCCATTGCGGATCGCGGAGGCGAAATTATAACCATAATGGCTGGTGGCCAGCACTTTGTCGGGGCTGTCGCAGACAGCGTGATAGCTGTGGGTGTGGTAGAAGAGCTGTTCCTCCTCGCCGAGAGGCAGAAGCGGATTGTCCTGCGTTGGAGTCACCAGTGCCCAGCCCATGTGCGGCACCTTGAGGCCGGTGCCTTGGAGCGAGAAGGCCTGCACGTCGGCGGGCACCCAACCGAGGCCCGGGCGGCTACCCTCGTCGCTGCCGCGGCACAAAAGCTGCATCCCGAGACAGATGCCCAACACCGGGATCTTCGCCTCGAGCGCAAGCCGGTCGAGCACCGGGCGCCAGCCGCCGTCATCGATCGCGGCCACGCCCGCGTCAAAGGCGCCGACGCCGGGCAGGACGAGCTTTTGCGCCCCCTCGAGTCCGGCGGGCTCGTGCACAATCTCGGCCTCGACACCGATATGCTCGAAAAGGCGCCGGACCGACTTGATGTTGCCGATGCCGAAATCGGCGATGGCGATGCTCATGCTCTTGCCCTCATGCGCCGTCCTGCCCCGCCCCTCGCTGCGCCCGCTCGCCGGTCTCGCTGGTCGCCAGCACCTTCGCAGGCACCCCGGCGATCAGCAGCCCATCGCCGTCGAAATCCTCGGTCACTACCGCGTTGGCGCCGATGGTGCAGTTCGACCCGATACGGATCGGCCCGTAGATCTTGGCCCCCGGCCCGATATAGACGTTGTCGCCAATCCGGGGCGAGTACTCCGCAGCTCTCGCAGGATCGACGAAGACCGCCGCCCCGCCGATATGCACGCCCTGGTGGATGCGGCAATTCCTGCCGATCCGCGTGGTCGGGTCGATGATGAGCAGCCCGTGATGAACAATGGCGACGCCGGGGCCGAAGATATTTGGGCCGATGGAAAACCCGAGCTTCACTTGGAGGCGGCGAAACCAGATCAGCACCGGCAGGCGTAGGAGCGCGGTTTTTCGCGTGTTGGTTAGGTATTCTAGGAGCCGCATCACGACGGTGAGGCGTAACGTGGGGTCCATGATCCAGGATTTGAAACTGAGCGGCTTGCCGATGCTGGCGAGGTCGGCGGCAACATAGACTTTGAGGTCTTCCCAGCTTGCGATCCGGTCTTTGGTCATGGGGAGTCTCCCTGGACGGTGGTCAAAGCCGTGGGGCGGATGAGGCGTGGGGGCTTGCGGTCACGCGGGATGCTCCCCGCTGTAGAGGGCTGCCAGCTTGCCGGCAAGCACGTCGGGCAGGAAGTGCGCGATCCGCGCCTTGCCTTGGTGGGCGAGGTCTTCGCCCAGCCGCCCGGTGTCGAGCAGGCGTTCGATAGCGCCCCGGATCGCCTCGGCGTCGTGCGGATCGAAATAGAGCGCCGCCTCTCCGGCGATCTCGCGGAACACCGCGATGTCGCTGATCGCCATCGGGCAGGCGGTGGCCATCGCTTCGAGCAGCGGGATGCCGAAGCCCTCGTAGAAGGAGGGGAACACCAGCGCCTCGGCTGATCTGTAGAGCGTAAGCAGGGCGTCATCGGATATGTCGCTGAGCAGCTCGACGCGGTCGCCGATGCCGCGGATGGCGATGTCTGCCTCGAGCGCGGATTTGGCGCCATTGTCTTTGCCCACGATCACCAGGCGCAGCCCGTCACGGCCCTTGCAGATCCCGTCAAAGGCTTCGACTAGGCGGAGGTAGTTCTTGCGGGCCTCGAAGTGACCGACCGCCAGGACAAAGGGCTCCTCGGCGTCGTGTCGCCGTGCCGCACGGTCCCGACCGGCGGAACGGTCGAGGAAAAGCGCAGGCATGCTGTTCTCTATCACGTAGATCCGGTCGACCGGGTAGTAGCCCGCAAGCTGTCGCGCCATACCTTGCGAAACGGTGACGACATCGTAGCCCAGGCGTTCGCTGAGCCAGAGCGACAGCCGGTAGGCCACGCGCGAAGCGACGCCCGTCGAGATCTCGAGGCGTCGAATGTCGTGCACTGTCAGGAGCCGCCGCCGTGCGCGCAGGAGTGACGGCGGTTGGGACAGGTCCTCGATGAGGTCGAAGCGGCGCACTACGGGTGCGGCGAGCGGCAGGAGCGCAAAAAACGCCCGCCTAAGCAAGCGATTGGCGCTGCGGAACGGCAGGCGGAGAATACGAAGGTTGCCGAGCGCGCGCATCTCCTCAGGCAGGCTGTAGTCAGCGCTCACGATCAGCGTGAAGGTCGCTTCGGGCATGGCGCGGAAAAGCCGCGGATAAAGCGATTCAAACCGGCTGCGCGCGCCGGAGGGGCGGTCGCCGAAGCTGCTGGCGTTGATGAGGGCCCTCATGGCGCAATCCCCAGCGCATCGTAGGCGGCGCGTTCGGTTCGGTAGGCGGCTTCGGGCGAGAGCATGTCGATGGCCAGTGCGCGGACCGCCGCGCCCATTGCCCGGGCGTGGTCGGGGTCATCGAGGAGGCGCGCGGCTCCTGCCGCCATCGCCGCGCTGTCGCGGGCGGGAACGAGCACGCCGGTCTCTCCGTCGAGGATGAGATCGCCCTGCCAGTCGAGGTCATAGGCGACGATCGGGCAGGCGGCATAGGCGGCCTCGGCCAGCGCCCGGCCGGTGAGCGGTGAGAGAACGACGGTGGCCGTGGGAAGAAGCGCGAACAGCTGGTCTTGCGCTAAGTTGCCAAGAAAGAGGGTACGGTTTGCGAGCCCAGCCTTTTCGCTGCGGGCTTCGAGCGCTGCGCGCATCGGCCCGTCGCCCACGAGCATGAGCCCGGCTTCGGAGCCGTCACCCGCGAGGGTTTCCAGGACGTCGAAGCAATCCTCGATGTGCTTGATCCTGTCAAGACGGCCTACGTGCAGCATCCAAGGGCGTTCGGCGAGACGAACTTCGAGCCCCGGCACCTGTGGTGGGGGTCGGTCTGCAGCCGGGATTAGGTGACGCGGGTCGATCATCGCACCGTAGCGCACGAGGTGGATCGCCCCGGGTTTCGCGCCGTTGGAGACGGCGAAATCGGCGTAGTCGGAGCTGGGTGCGATGACGACATCGGCGCGCGAGATCACCAGGTGTTCGAGCCGTTCCTCGACCCGGATCGAGCGGGTGAAGCGCGGTTGCATAGGTTCGCCGGTGGAGGCGCGGATCATCCGGTTGTTGGCCGGGATCCGCACTACGAACTTCGCCCCGGTGGCGCGCGCGACGCACAGGCCGATGAGGCCGCAGAGTAGTGGGTCACCGGCACGCACGGCATCGACCCCTTCTCGTTTCGCCAGCCGCACCAAGGTACGCCAGAAGCCGAAGAGGGCGAGGAATGCGTTGAGGGCGGACAGGCGCTTTAGCCCGGCGTAGCGCCCGAAGCGGCCGCGCACGAAGCTGTGGTGGGGGTCGATCTCTTCGACCACGGTGGGGCCGATCCGTGCCTCGGCCCCTGCTCCAGTACTGCGCATGTCAAGCGGGTGGGCCGAGATGACCCGATCCCAGTAGCCGTCGAGAAGGCGTATGTTCAAGACGTGGCTAAGATCACGCTCGCGGATCTCCGAGAGGGTGTAAGAGCTGTCGATGAACATCAGTCGGCGCATCGGTTTCGCTTCATCTGTCGAGCTTCAGGAAACCGGCGATGTCTGAGAGCGACGCTTCAAGCGTGCCCCAGAAATCGAGGTTGAAGTTGATACCGAGGTCAGTTCGCACCTTGGTATTGTCGATATCGAAATTCATGATGTCGCCGACCAAAGGCGGGCCGTGCTCGACTGAAATGTCGTTGCGGTTGGTGAATTTCAGCATATTGTTGGCAAGGTCGTTGATCGTGACCCGGATGCCGGACGCGGCATTGTAAGCTTGACCCTTGGCCGCGGGGGTGGTGGCGGCCCGTACGTTCACCTCGACTAGGTCCTTGACGTAGGTGAACGAGCGCACTTGCTCGCCGTGGCCGAAAACGACGGGGCTTTTGCCCTCGGCGATCTTGCGCATGAAAATCGACACCACGCCGCCAAACTCGTTCGATTCCTGGCGCGGTCCGTAGACGTGGAAGTAGCGCAGGATGGTGGTGTCCATGTCGTAGAGCTGGTGGAAGGTATCGACGTAGCGCTCGCCAGCAAGCTTCGACACGCCGTAGTAGGAGACAGGCCGGAATGGGTGGTTTTCGTCGGTGGGGAATACCGAAGGTTCGCCGTAGATCGAACCGGTCGAAGCGTGGACGAATTTGCGGGTGCCGTATTCCTTGGCCAGCATTAACAGGTTGAGCGGCCCGCCGGCGTTGATCTCGAGATCGCGCTGGGGGTCGTGCAGGCAAATGTTCTTCTTCGAGGCGGCGTTGTGGAACACCGTGTCGAGCCCGTCGAAGATCTCGTGCATCTTGTCGTCGGTGTCGGTGACGCTGCCCTTGACGAAGGTGTAATTGCGGTTGTCTTCGAAGATGCCTATATTAGCCTGTCGTCCGGCCGACATGTCGTCGAGAGCCACTACCTTTGCGCCGAGTGCGAGAAGCCCTTCGCAGATATGCGAGCCGATGAAGCCTGCGGCTCCGGTGACCAGCATCTTGCGGCCCTTGAGCATCTCGGGGCCGTTGTCGGAGTTCGTCACGTTCGTTCTCCTTGTTCTTCGTTCGTAAGTCGGACCCTGCTCGGCGCCCGATCAGAGGGTTTTCAGCACTCGCGCGGGCACACCGCCGATCACGACATGGCCTTCGGGGAAGGAGTGCTTCACCACCGCGCCCGCCGCAATCACCGTGCGCGGGCCTATCTCTACCCCGGCGAGGATGGTCACGTTCGACCCTATCCAGACGTCGTCGCCGATGGTGACCGGGCGGTGGAGCAGCGGTTGGTCCTTGATCGGGCGGGTCGTGTCGGTGAATTGGTGGTCGGTGGTGAGGATGTTGGCGAAATGGCCAATGGCGACATTGTTGCCGATGCTGAGCCCACCCTCGGCGCCAATGTAGCTCCAGTAGTGGAGCGAGACGTTGCTTCCGAACGTGAGGGTGTCGACCCCGGTGATCCGGACGGTGGGGTCGACGAAGAGCCCCGGGGCCTTGCGGCCCGTCGCGCCTTCGAGGGCGCGTTTGCGCAGGGCCCGCATCGGCCGCCCGTCGAACCGGGACGCGGCGAGGTAGGCACGGAACCAGAGCTTGCGGACCAGGGACTGCATTCAGCTTGCCTCGGTATGGGAATAAACCGGCGGGCGGCGGGAAATGGTGACATGGAGCACGCCCGCGTAGACCGCGCTAGCGGCGAGTAGGGCAAGCCCTGAACAGAGCAGAAAAAGCTCGAGCGATTGGTGGCGGGTGGCGACGAGGGTACCCGCGATGATCGCCAACTGGACGATGTTCCACCACAACAAGATCCCGGGGCGCTTCAGCGCCAGCGGCGCGGACCCGATGCAGGTAATGACGAAACGCGAAAGGAAGGTGGGCAGGAGGTA
The DNA here is from genome assembly GCF_009223885.1 of Ancylobacter sp. TS-1. Lineage (NCBI taxonomy): Bacteria > Pseudomonadati > Pseudomonadota > Alphaproteobacteria > Hyphomicrobiales > Xanthobacteraceae > Ancylobacter > Ancylobacter sp. TS-1. The sequence continues at coordinate 2,097,513 of NZ_CP045144.1, read as the reverse complement.
GAGGATGATGACCGCGGTCCGCGCCCAGCCGTCGCCGAAAACGAGGTCGACCAGCGGCCCCGCCACCAGCGCCAGCGCCGCGGCGATGGCGACGGCGATGGCGGCCGCCCCGGCGAGGGCGACGAGGTAGAGCCGCGCGGTCCCTGCTCCGTCGCGCACGGCGGCCGCGAACTTCTGGAAAAACACCGTCGAGATCGAGGCGGCCAGCACGTCGATGGGAATGAAGGTGATCCGGCTGGCGACGGCGTAGAGGCCGGTCTCGGCGACCCCGAAACTTGCGAGCACGAAGATCGGGTAGGCGATGAGGCTCGACAGGCGGACCAGCACATTGACCACGTCGATGCGGACATAGGTGGCATACTGCGCGAGCAAGCGGCGAGTGGTGGCGAGCGCATGGCGCGGGGTTTCGACGAGGGTCTGGAGGGTGCGGGCGCGGATCGGCCAGATCATCAGAGTGGAGATGACAAGCCCAAGGCTGAAGCCCGCCATCAGCGCCGAAGATGTGGCTGTAGTCAGCACGAAGACGAGGCCGAGTTGCGCGCCGATGGTGAGCACGGTGCGCGCGACTTGGGCGGCGGCGAGGCGTTTGTAGCGCCCGGCCTTGGCGCCGTACTCGCGCGCGAGCGACAGGATTCCGTTGGCCGCAGCAAGCCCGGCGATCAGGAGCGCATAACTCCAGTGCCAATTGGAGCCTTCGAAGCCGTAGCTGACCTGGGCGATCAGCATGCCGCCGAAGAATAGCGCGACGAGGAAAGTGAGCACAGTCATAGCCAGCGCCACAAGGACAGCGGCGGTCAGGAGCCCCTCTTCCTCGTCGGCGGGCGCGATCTGGTATAGCGTTTCGAGCCTGAGGAGCACGATGGCCCCGGCGAAGGTCGACACCGAGGTGATGACGCTGAACAGGCCGAAGTCCGCAGGGGTATAGAAATGGGTCAGCGCCGGATAGGCGAGAAGGTTCACCGCTTGCGCTGCGACCCCCGCGACGACCAGCGCTGAGACGCCACTGATGGCGAGGCGCCGAGCGAAAGCGGAGAGGACGCGGGCGCCCTTGGGGGTCGGTTGCGGCCAGGACTTGCGGCGCCGCGCGGTCATCTCTTCACCTCGTGCCGCGTACGGCATGCGCATGCCCGACGCGGCCCGAAGGAACCGGTCCGGCGGCGGGGCGGCGGTCGTGAGTCTCCGGATGGGCGGTCATCGCTGGTCGCTCAGGCCTGCACGGCGGCGTCGAAGGCCGCGACGATCTCGTCTTGGGTTTCGGCCGACATGTAAGGGTGCATCGGCAGGCTTATCACCTCTTCGGCCGCCTTGTCGGAATGGGGCAAATCCGCCGCGGGATCGGCCACAGCGGGCTGGCGGTTGAGCGGCAGCGGATAGTGCACGGCGGTAGGCACGCCGGCGTCCTTGAGCGCGGCCTGCACCGCGTTGCGGTTCCGTAACCGAATGGTGTATTGCGCCCAGGCGCTGGTGGCCTCGGGAGCGACGACCGGCGGGGAGAAACGCGCAAGAGCCGCAGTGTAGCGTACGGCGATGGCCTGGCGGGCGGCAATCTCGTCGTCGAGAATGGCGAGTTTCGGCAGCAAGATCGCGGCCTGCAGTGTGTCAAGGCGCGAGTTGATGCCGACGCGGGCGTGGTAGTAGTGCTTTTCTTGGCCGTGGCGGGCGACTTGGCGGATGGCCGTGGCGAGCTTAGGGTCGGAGGTGAAGACCGCGCCACCGTCACCATAGCACCCTAAGGGCTTCGAGGGGAAGAACGAGGTGGTGGCAATGGTGGTAAGGTTACAGGATTTTCGGCCCCGGTAGCTCGCGCCGAAGCTTTGCGCGGCGTCTTCGATCACCGCGAGGTCGTGGCGCGCGGCTATGGCGTTGATCGCGTCGTAGTCGGCGGGGTGGCCGTAGAGCGAGACCGGGAGAATTGCTTTTGTGCGCGGCGTGATCGCGGCTTCTAGCGACGCGGGATCGAGGTGGTAGCTCGCCGGGTCAATGTCGGCATAGACCACCTTCGCCCCTAGAACCGCGGCAGCTTCGGCGGTGGCGATATAGGTGAAGCCCGGGGTGATGACCTCGTCTCCGGGGCCGACGCCAAGTGCCATTAGCGCGATCTGCAACGCGTCGGTGCCGTTGGCGCAGGTGATGCAGAATTCGGCCCCGGTATAAGCGGCGAGGCGCTCTTCTAGCTCGCCTACCTCCGGTCCGAGGATGTATTGGCCATGGGCCAGTACCCGGGCGATGCCGGCCTCGATTTCGGTGCGCAGGCGGTCCTGCTGGGCGGCAAGGTCGATGAACGGAATCATGCGTTTACTTCTCTCGTCATGGCGCCGCCGGAGAGCCGGTAGCGGTCGCCGGTATGGGGGCAGGTGTAGACGCCCTCGCCATTGAGCGGCAGGTCGATCTGTTCGCCGTACGCGCTCATCCAGCCAATCTGGCGCGCAGGCACGCCGACCATCAGTGCAAAATCAGGCACGTCCTTGTTGACGACCGCGCCCGCGCCAATGAAGGCGAAAGCCCCAATGGTGGTGCCGCACACTACGGTGCTATTCGCCCCGAGGGTGGCGCCACGCTTCACAAGCGTATCGCGGTATTGGTCCTTGCGCGCGATCAGGGCGCGCGGGTTGTAGACATTGGTGAAGACCATGGATGGCCCGCAAAACACGCCCTCTTCCAACGTTACGTTGTCGTAGATCGAGACGTTGTTCTGCACTTTGCAGCGATTGCCTATCACGGCCTTGTTGCCGATGAATACATTCTGGCCCAGCGAGACCCCCTGTCCGATCCGCGCCCCGGCACAGACATGGACAAAATGCCAAACCCGGCTGTCGTCGCCGATCTGCGCGCCTTCATCGACAATAGCGCTGGGATGAATTTGCTTTGTCATGCCGAGACCTGTGCAACAAATGGGTGATTTTCGCCTGCCGCGCACAACTCGCAACGCCGCATCCCGGCGACGGTGTTTATCGCCTCGCGGTTGTCGTCGATACCGAAGCCGCGCCCGGCGAGGATCTCTTCATACGAACGCTGGTGCAGATCTGTGAACCCACCAGAGAATTCGAATTCCTCGCCGTCGATCAAGATCGAGCGATATGTGCGTTGTCCGGTTTCGCGGATCGCGGCCGGGACATCCTCGAGTTCTACCGACAGGAACCATCGGACCCGCGCGCGTTCGAATTCCAGATACCCGGCAGCACGCGTGTCGCCACGCAAGTGCACCCAAGACTCCTGAACTTTGCCGAACATGAAATGCAGCATGTCAAAGAAATGCACACCGATATTGGCGATGATGCCGCCCGACTTTTGCTCGACGCCCTTCCAGCTTTGCATGTACCAACGCCCGCGCGAAGTGACATAGGTCAGGTCCACCTCGTGCTTGGTATCGCGCTTTTCGGCTAGGACCTTTCCGCGCAGCGCGATGATCGCCGGATGCAGGCGCAGCTGCAGGATCGAGCTGACCCGACGTCCGGTCTCGCGCTCAATCTCGGCGATCGCGTCGAGATTCCACGGGTTCACCACCAGCGGCTTTTCGCAGATCACATCCGAGCCCGAGCGCAGTGCAAACCGGATGTGGCTGTCATGCAGGTAGTTCGGCGAACAGATGCTAGTGTAATCCACTGCCTCGGGCGATTGCTGGCGGCGCAGCTTGTCGATATGCCGGTCGAAACGCTCGAACTCGGTAAAGAAATAGGCATCGGGGAAGTGGCTGTCGATCACACCGACCGAGTCGAAAGGATCATACGCGGCAACCAGCCTGTTGCCGGTCGCCTTGATCGCGGCCATGTGGCGCGGCGCTATGTAGCCCGCAGCGCCGACGAGTGCGAAATTCTTCATTCAACTCATCCTCTCAAAGCCGCAAATCACGCTCGGAAACGGACAGAACGTATTTCAGGTCGTAGAGCACGCTGTCGGGCTTACCAAAGCGGCGAAGCTCCGCGGAGCCCATCTGCGCGAATTGCTGGTGTGCGACGGCCAAGATGACACCGTCGTAGGCGCCATCCTCGGGCTTTTCAATTGGCGTGATGCCGTATTCGTTCTGCGCCTCGGCGGCATCGACCCAGGGATCATGAACATCAACGGTGATACCGTAATCCTGCAATTCGGCGATGACATCGACGACGCGGGTGTTGCGTGTCAAACAGCATTGAAACGGGACCTTTGATCGGCGCGCAAAAGGGACCCCGGGAAGGAGCGTTGGCCGAGGTCAGATCCTGTTCTTGAAGCGCCAGCTCTGGTTGCCGGTCTCGATGATGTCGCAGTGATGGGTGAGGCGGTCGAGGAGAGCCGTGGTCATCTTGGCGTCGCCGAACACTGACGGCCATTCGCCGAAGGCGAGGTTGGTGGTGACGATGACCGAGGTCTGTTCGTAGAGCCGGCTGATGAGGTGGAACAGGAGCTGGCCGCCGGACTGAGCGATGGGCAGGTACCCGAGCTCATCGAGCACGATGAAGTCCATGCGGCCGAGATAGTCGGCCATGCGGCCCTGGCGCCCGGCGCGGGTTTCCGCTTCGAGCTTGTTGACGAGATCCACGACGTTGAAGAAGCGGCCGCGAGCACCGGCCCGGATACAGGCGCGGGCGATGGCGATGGCCAGATGGGTCTTGCCGGTCCCGGTGCCGCCGATCAGCACGGCGTTGCGCTGATGGGCGAGGAAGTTGCCGGAGGCGAGGTCGCGCACCAGGGTCTCGTTGATCGAGGTGTCGTCGAACACGAAGTCGTCGATGTCGCGGGCGAGCGGCAGCTTGGCAATGGTGATCTGGTACTTGATCGAGCGGGCCTGCTTCTCGCTGATCTCGGCATTAAGGAGGTCACCGTCGCGAACCGTGTCGCAGGCGAGATCAGTTTTTTCCCAGCAGATCCTTCAGCACCGCATTGTCGAGCATCTGCTCGGCCAAGAGCTTCTTCAGCCGCCGGTTCTCCTCCTCGAGGGTGCGAAGCCGTGCCGTCTCGGAGGCCGTCATGCCCCCATACTTCGCCTTCCACTTGTAGAGCGTGGCGTCCGAGATCCCGTGCTTGCGGCACACGTCGGCGGTCTTCATCCCCGCCTCGTGCTCCTTCAAAACCGAGATGATCTGCTCCTCGCTGAAACGGCTCCGCCGCATGGTCCTTCTCCTGATCGAAGGACCCAACTTATCCGTGGCAGGAACTCAGGGGAGCACGTCACTCAGCCGACCGCGCGCAGATGGCGGATCGGTCGGCCGGGCGCCATGGCCTGCGCCGCGCGGGCGATGCCCTGCGCGTCGATGCCGAAATGGCGGTAGAGATCAGCGAGCGTGCCGGTCTGGCCGAAATGCTCGACGCCGAGCGCGCGGGTGCGGTGGCCGCCGACCGAGCCGAGCCAGCCCAGCGTCGCCGGATGGCCGTCGACCACGGTGACGAGCGCGCATCCCGGCGGCACCGCGTCGAGAAGGGTCTCGACATGGGCGCGGGCGTCGAACTCGCCCGCCTCGCGGGTGCGCTGGGCGTCCGTCCAGCCGGCATGCAGCCGGTCGGCCGAGGTGACGGCGAGCAGGCCGACATCGCGGCGGTCCTCGGCGATCAGTCCGACCGCCTCGATCGCCTCGGGCGCCAGCGCGCCCGAATAGGCAACGACGACCTGCGCGTTCGGTCCCGGCCGGCGCAGCCAGTAGCCGCCCTGCACGATCTCCTGCGCCAGCGCCGCGTCGATGGTCCGGCGCGGCTGCTCGATGGTGCGGGTGGACAGGCGCAGATAGGCCGAGCCGCCATCCTCCGCCTGCGCGTGCTCGAAGGCGAAGCGCAGGATGACCGCGAGTTCGTCGACAAAGGCCGGCTCGAAGCTCGCCAGCCCGTCCTGCGCCATGCCGATCAAAGGCGTAGCGATGGACTGGTGCGCGCCGCCTTCGGGCGCCAGCGTCACCCCGGAAGGCGTGGCGGCGAGGATGAAGCGGGCGTCCTGGTAGCAGGCATAGTTCAGCGCATCGAGCCCGCGCTCGATGAAGGGATCGTACAGCGTGCCGATGGGCAGCAGCCGCTCGCCGAAGATGGAGTGCGACAGGCCAAGCGCCGAGAGCATGGTGAACAGGTTCATCTCGGCGATGCCGAGTTCCATATGCTGGCCGCTGGGGGCGAATTCCCAGTTATAGGTCGAGGGAATCCGCTCCTTCTTGAAGGTGTCGGCCAGTTCCTCGCGGGCGAACAGCTTGCGCCGGTTGACCCAGGCGCCGAGATTGGTCGAGACGGTCACGTCGGGCGAGGTGGTGACGACGCGGCGGGCGAACTCGTCGTCGCGCTTGCCGATCTCGTTCAGCAGCAGGCCGAAGCCCTGCTGGGTCGACATGGCGGGTTGCAGCGGCACGTCGAGCGCCGCCGGCACCGGGATGCGCGGGGCATCGAAACGGCGCGGGCCGCGCGCGATGAAGGGCACGGCCTTGAGAAAGCCTTCCAGCGTCGCCGTCGGCGTCGCCAGCCCCTCGAATTTGTCCCACTCGCGGCCCTGGCGCACGCCGTGGCGCGCCCGCAGGCTTTCCACCTGCGTCGGCGTCATCAGCCCGGCATGGTTGTCCTTGTGGCCGGCGAGCGGCAGGCCGAACCCCTTGATGGTGTAGGCGAGGAAGCAGACCGGGCGGTCATGGCCACGCGCCGCCTCGAAGGCGTCGACCAGCGAGGGCAGGTCGTGGCCGCCGAGATTGCCCATGAGGGCCGCCAGTTCCTCGTCGGTGCGGCGTTCGATAAGCGCCGTGACGGGGCCCTGATCGCCGATGTCGTCCATCAGCCGCTTGCGCCACGCCTTGCCGCCCTGGAAGGTGAGGGCCGAATAGAGCTGGTTGGGGCAGGTGTCGATCCAGTTCTTCAACGCCTGCCCGCCCGGCTCGGCGAAGGCGGCCTGCTGGAGGCAGCCATATTTCAGGATCACGACATCCCAGCCGAAGCTGCGGAAGATGGATTCGAACCGTTCCCACAGCCCCTCGCGCACCACGGCGTCGAGGCTCTGGCGGTTGTAGTCGACGATCCACCAGGTGTTGCGCAGGCCGTGCTTCCAGCCTTCCAGCAGCGCCTCGAAGATGTTGCCCTCGTCCATCTCGGCGTCGCCGACGAGGGCGACCATCTTGCCCTCCGGCCCGTGGCCGAGACCGGTTCCTGACATTCCCTTGGCGCGGAGATAATCCTGCACCAGCGAGGCGAACAGCGTCTGCGCGACGCCGAGGCCGACCGATCCGGTGGAGAAGTCGACGTCGTCGATGTCCTTGGTGCGGGAGGGATAGGACTGCGCGCCCTTGTAGCCGCGAAAATTCTCCAGCTTGGCGCGCGTCTGGTTGCCGAACAGGTACTGGATGGCGTGGAAGATCGGGCTCGCATGCGGCTTCACCGCCACCCGGTCCTCGGGGCGCAGCGCCTTGAGGTAGAGCGCCGTCATGATCGTCGCCATGGAGGCGGAGGAGGCCTGGTGCCCGCCCACCTTCAGCCCGTCGGCGTTCGGCCGCACATGGTTGGCGTTGTGGATGGTCCATGTGGCGAGCCAGAGGATCTTGCGCTCCAGATCTTCCAGAATGGCGATGTCGTCGGCACGGCTTTCGGCGGTCTTTTCGGCGATGCTGGCCATGGTCGGCACTCCGGGCTTGCCCATTGCGGAAGCCTAGACACGCTCACGGAGCGTTTGGAGCTATTCTTGATCGCATGGCGGGCGTAGATTGGCTGGTCCAGCCAAATTAGTGTGACAAAGCGGTGTTTCATGCCAGAAGCGAAAATCGACGAGATCGACCGCAAGATCCTCGCCGCGCTCCAGCAGGACGCGCACATGACGATGGAGCGCCTCGCCGAACTTGTCGGCCTGTCGCCCTCGCCCTGCGCCCGGCGGGTACGCAACCTGGAGGCGGCCGGCGTCATCCGGCGCTATGTCGCGGTGGTGGATCAGGAGAAGGTCGGCCTGCCGGTCAGCGTCTTCGCCTCGATCAAGCTAGAGCGTCAGCGCGAGGACGAGCTCGACCGCTTCGCCCGCGCCATCGCGCGCTGGCCGGAGATCGTCGAATGCTACCTGATGACCGGGCAGCGCGACTATCTGCTGCGCATCGTGGTGAAGGACCTGCCGGCCTATGAAGCCTTCCTCAAGCGCACGCTGACCCGGCTGGAAGGCGTCGCCTCCATCGAATCGAGCTTCGCGCTGAGCCAGGTGAAGCACGCGCAGGCGCTTCCCATTGATTAGCCGCCGATGCCTCTGCGGAAGGCGAAGGCGTCGGGAGGCCGGGCGCGCTTCGCCGTGCCGCGAGGGCGTGTCGACCGTGATGAACATCACCACGGCCCCGCGCACCCCTTTGGCACGCTGTGCTTGCACGGTTTCGAGGAGATGTTTGAATGTGCACAGGCTACTGTCGTTGAAAGCGACAGGCGGCCATAGCGCTCATGAGGAACCTTCTACCACGCCCTGCGGCATAAGCCTTGGCCTCAATTAGCCGCCTTCGGGGCATTGGCGGCGAGGGTGTCAGGGTGAGAGGTTTGAGTAATCGAGTTTATTACTGCTACACATATATGAAGAGTGAAGCTGTTTCGGGATGCTGTAAATTAAAATCGAACAAATATAAGTATCAATTGTTGATTGTAATTGAATAAATTTAGGTAAAATGCACGGGCGTAAAATATATCAATTCCGGTAAATATTGTTTGACATAAGTGGTTGTGCTAAAATGTCGAAATTTTTCACATATATAAATATCAAGAAAATACATTTAAGTTTTATATTTTCCATTCTTGCCTCGGCGGGCGGGGCGTGGGCAAATGAAGAAGATACGCAGGATGTGATATATTCGACCGGCGCCGTCATGGCGGATGAAAGAGTTACAAGCTCTTTCTCGCAGGCGGTGAAGTTCCGGAATTTTCTGCCACCCGCCGTTGATCTTTCGGCGCGCCTCCCCTCACCGGGAAATCAGGGTAGGCAGGGTTCCTGCGTAGGTTGGGCGGTGGGATACGCGGCGCGCTCCTATTATGTCGGCCTTGCTGAGGGCCGGCGCCTGACCGACCCGGTGAACATTCCCAGTCCAGCCCACATCTATGGCCGGGCGCTGAAGCGTGAGGGCACCACGGACTGCGACACCGGCATGCGGATATTCGAGGCGCTCGATGACCTGCGGAGAGGTTCCCTGTCGCTGTCGCAGCTGCCCTATGACGAGCGCGCCTGTCCTCATCCCCGGGCAAGCGCCGAACAGTCTCCGCTGGACTTCAAGATCGACAGCTGGAAATTCATTCCGAAAAGCCAGCTGGATACTATCAAGGGGGAACTGAGCGACGGGCATCCGCTGGTGTTCGACATGGCGTTGGCCCTCAGCTTCCACAAATATCGGCGCGGTGGAGTCTATCGTCGGGGCGCGGAATCCGCCGACACCGGCCGACATGCCATGGTCATCATCGGCTACGATGAAGCCCGCCAGGCTTTCCGCATACAGAACTCCTGGGGGGAAGGGTGGGGCGATCGCGGGCGCGGCTGGCTCAGCTATGACACGTTCCGGGAGGATGTCGGCGGGGTCTATTCCATGCGTCCGATGCCGCTGGTGACGCCTCCTCGCATTACGCCTCCTCCTGTTACGCCGCCTCCCGGGCCCGCGCCCGCCCCTCCGCCGGTCCCGGTCGCGCAGGATATCACCGGCGAAGTGGGGGTGACGTGCGCGAAGCTCGAACTTTCCTCGACGGGCGACCGGCGCACCGTGCGCGGCTTCGTTGGCTCGCCGGAGGATCTGGAGAAGGTCAGGACGAGCAAGGTTGCGCAGGGCGCCACGATCGAGGTGGCGGTACGCAAATGGCCGCAGTGCGAGGTGCTGCTGACGCTCGATCCGTGGCTGGTCGGGGGTGGCGAGCTTGCGGTCTCGATCGCGGAGGGCGCGCCGGAGCGGCGGGCCGGCGAGGCCATGCCGATCAAAGTCGTTACGCCGGCATGGCCGAGCTACGTCAACGTCGCCTACATCCAGGCCGATGGCTCCGTCCTGCATCTGGTGCAGACCGATCCCGCCAATCTCCGCACGCTTTCTCCCCGCCGCGACCTCGCCTTCGGCGATGGTGCGGAAGGTCGTTCGACCTTCCGGGCCTCGGCGCCGTTCGGTGCGGAGATGGCGGTGGTGATCGCCAGTTCCTCGCCGCTGTTCGCCGATGCTCGGCCGCGCAAGGAGACCGAGCGTGATTTCCTTACCGCACTCCGCCGCGCGCTGCTTTGGCGGCCCGATCCCGATGCGCCGGCGCGGCGGATCGTTGCCGGCGTCGCAGCCGTCACTACCAGGGAGAAGTGAGATGTCGGGTGCCGCCAGCCGCCGCGTCGGGTTCCTCGTCCTCTGCGGACTGATCGCCGCCAGCGTGGCGCCCACCGCTTCCGCGCAAAGCGCGAACCCATCCGCCGACGACATCGTCGAGGCACTCGTGCCGAGCGGGCCGCGCGGTCTCGGCATGCGCTCGCTGCGCGGGATCGAGGAGACGCCCGGCACCGAGACCGGACCGCCCTCGATCGACCTCTACATCAACTTCAAACTGAATTCGGCCGAGCTGGAGCCGGAGGCGCTGCGCACGCTCAGGGTGCTCGGACAGGCGTTGCAGTCGCCGAAGCTGAAAGAGTCGCGAATCCTGATCGTCGGCCATACCGATGCCAAGGGTTCGGCGACGTACAATCAGGAACTCTCGGTCAGACGTGCCAATGCCGTGCGGAGCGTCCTTGTCGGTGCCTTCGACATCGAGGCGGACAGGCTCACCGCTGAGGGCAAGGGAGCGACCCAGCTCAAGGATTCCGCCAACCCCGAAGACGGGATCAATCGGCGCGTGGAGATCCGCAATGTCGGAGCGAACTGACCGCCGGGGTAAGCGAGCCCTGCGTCTTTCCGCGGCACTGGCCGCCGCGTTCCTCGCCCTCATGCCGCCGACGGCGGCGTGGTCGATCGAGACCGGCGATTGGCCGGTCATCCGTGCGCGGCTGAAGGCTCTCGGATATGCGCCGGAGGGCGAGCGGATCGGTCAGACCCGCCGGGCCCTCCACAGTTTTCTGGCCGCCGAGGGACTACCCGAGCTTCTCAGCGACTCGCGCGATCCCACTGTGCTCCTCTCGCTTATGGCTGCTGCGGCGGACACGTCCCGCGCCCGGCCGGAGCTTTACGTTCCCTATGGCTTCGGCGAAGAGCCGGGATTGGTGCGAATTTCGCGCGATGGCCGGTTTGCAGCGGTCGCCAGCAATCGGATCAGCAACGACACCTCGGTAACGATGTTCGATCTTCAGACAGGCATCGAGGTCGCCGTTCTCGCAAATGTCGGCACGCCTTTCGATCTGGTGCCCGGCCGCACGGAGATCGCCCACGCGGTCTTTCCCTCCATTCACGTCGTAAATGTCGCCAGCGGCCACAATCGGGTGAGCGTGGACATGTTGAGCCGGACCGGCTCCGGCTATGTCAGCAGCCTTGCGCCATTTCCGGACGGCCAGACCGTCGCCGCCGTCGTCGACGACAAGCGCAGTGGCGAGTATCTGGTCGGTGTGGTCGGACTTGCCGAACCGGCAAAGTGGCGCCTGCTGCATCGGGTCAAGTATGAGAGGGCGCTGGGGCATTCACGGGTCGCCGTCTCGCCGTCCGGCCGCATCATCGCCTTTTCCGGCGCCGACCAGCTCATGCTTTTCGACGTGAGGACCGGCAAGACAATCGTCAAGACCGCGCTCGATGCCGGAGACGCCAGCCCCTCCGATGAACTGCAGTTCACGCCAGACGAGCGCACGCTCGCCTTTGCGGTCGGCGAGGGGCCGCGCGTGGTCGGGGGTGTCGATATCCGCGCGGCGCAGGTCATCTGGCGAAAAAACGTCTCTGCGGGGCAGCTCATCGAGGACGCGGCCGGCCGGCCGCTGATCCTGACGCCGGAGGCCATCGACCCGGCGACCGGGCAGCCGCCCGTTGCCGGCGGTCCCATGGCCGGCCTGATCGATGCCGACATAGTGGCGCACGGTCCGGGTGTGGCGCTGCTCTCGCGCCACGATGGCCTCTCTGTCGTCGAGCCGTTTACCGGCCGCTCGCAGGCACTCGCCAATCACTCGAACCGTATCACTGCCGCCTTCCACGACGCCGCAGGGAAGCGCCTCCTCGTCGCCGATGGAGGCGACATGCGCGCGGTCGACCTCGCTACCGGCGCGATCACCCATGTCGGCGGCTTCGCGAGCCTTGGCGGTGCCGCCCTCGCCGCAAACTCGGCGCGTTTCCTCGACGCCGGGCGTCTCCTCGTCACCGGCCCTAAGCGGGTGGGACTGGTCGACCTCGCCTCCTGGCGGTTGCTGTGGGACGTGGAGTTCAACACGGCGCCGGACGACATGTTGCTGCGGCTGACAGAGCTGCGCGTCGTCGGCGACGAGTTGCGCGTGCTTCACTGGCCGATGTTTGGTCCCTGGCGCCTCGCGTTTGCGACCTTCGATCTTTCCAGCGGCCGGCGGACCGCCTCCTGGAACCGGGTCTATGATTTCGCCGGGCCGGTCGCCTTTCCGCTGCAGACGGCCGCCTTTGCGTCCGACGAGAGGATACTGGCCGTGGACGCCGACAAGAGGGCGCATCTGGTTGCCGTCTCCGACGGCAGCGTGGTTGCCGCTTTCCGTCCGCAGGTCCGGCCGGAGGACGTCAACCCAGGCGACGTCAAGAACACCGCGCAGTACCGGGAGTGGTTCGACGCCTCCGGCTACATGCTGGTTCCGCAGCCCATGGCATCCTCCGGCGACGTCCGACTCGTTGCGGGCGACCAGCGGGGCTATGGGCGCTCGCTCGCGCTCACCGTCGATTCTCGCAGTGGCGCAGTCAGGGCGCGCCGCTCCCGCCTGGAGGCTCTGGCGGATGAGCCGGTCGCGACCTCCGATGGCATCGTCCATCTCGCGGGCGCGCGCAGCGGTTTTGCCTTCGACAGCCGGCAGCGCGTCATCGTCCGAGTTCTCCCGCCCCTTACCTCGACGGCCCTGCTCGTGGCCGAGGACGAGACCCTCGATCGCGTGGCGGTGGTGTCGAGCGGCGGCGGCGTGCAACTGTCCGTGCGGTCGAGCGGTCAGGTTCTGGGGACCGTGTTCCTCGCCCGCGACAATCTCGCGCTCTCGATGACAGCAGAAGGGTTTTTCACCGGCTCCGAGGCGCTCTGGCGATCGGTCGGGCTGCGCAACCGCGATCAGCTGAGGGTGCTGAGCCCGACGCGGCTGATCGACCTGCTGCGTCCCGACCTGGTGCGCGAGAAATTCCTGGGCGACCCGAGGGGCGCCGTAGCCAGGGCGAACGCGGCATTCGACTTCGCACTGCTGATGCGCATGGATGCCGCCCCGCTCGTCGCCATCGCTCAAGCGACGCGGTCCAGCCCGCGCAGCTTGAAAGTGGCGGCGACGATTACCGATGGCGGCCTGGGTATTGGACGGGTCGAATGGCGCGTCGACGGGGTGCTCGTGGGGCGCGACGAGATCCGCGAGCCAGTGGCTGAAATCCGCGTTGAACGCGAGGTTCCCGTCGGGCGGCAGAGCCGGAACGTCACCGTCGCCGCCTATGACCGTTCAACGACGCTGGCCTCAGTCGAGGCGAGCGTTCCGGTACCCAGGAGCGTCGATCGCTCTGATGCCCGCCCGCGCCTTTTTGCAATCGCCGTAGGTGTCAACGATTACGCCGACGCTCGCCTGCGGCTGAGATTCGCTGCCATCGATGCGCAGGCCGTGTCCTCCGGCCTGTTGCGCGGCGGCAGCGGGCTCTATTCGGACGTGGTGGTCAGGCTGGTGCTCGACAAGGATGCCACCGCGCGGCGTATAGGCGAGGCCTTCGCGGATGTCGCGGGAGTGATCGCGCCGGAAGATACCTTCATCCTCTTCGTCGCCGGGCACGGCATTACCCGGGAGGGGCGCTACTACTTCATCCCCGCCGATTTCCGCTTCGGCAGCGAGAATAGCCTCGATGAGCAGGGGATCGGGCGCGGTCACTGGGAGCAGTGGCTTTCCACCATTCCCGCCACCCATTCGCTGATGCTGTTCGACACCTGCGAAAGCGGAACCATGACCAGGGACGCTTCGGCCGTGCTGGAGCAGGCCGGTGCCGCGCGGCAGCTTGCGCTGGCGGCGGGTCGCGCGGTGCTCACCGCCTCGACCGACGACGCTCCGGCCGGCGAGGGACTGGAAGGGCACGGCATCTTCACCCATACGCTTCTGCAGGCATTCGACAAAGCGGACGGTGACCGTGACCAGGTGGTCAAGCTGAGCGAGTTGGCCGGCTATGTCGACCGCAATCTGCCTGCCGCCAGCGAGCGGGCCTTCGGGTTCAGGCAGGTGCCGCAGATATCGCTCGCGGGGCAGAATTTCGCCGTGATCAACCAGATTGCCGGGGCAGGGTTCGGTCCGGCGCTCACGCGCGACGCCCGCCCGACGCATGTCGTCATCGCCGAGGCCGAGGCGACGGCGGCCCCGGGCGCCGGCGCACGGGGCGCCCGCCTGAAACCCGGCACGACGGTCCGGTTGATTTCCGTGATCAACGGATGGGCGCTCGTCGCGCGCGGGGGAGCCGATGTCGGCTACGTCGCCGAAGCCACTCTGCGTCCCTTCAAGTGAACCCAGGGGTGACCAGCATGCCGACGCTCAAGATCGCGATGATGGCGGTAGTCCTGTGCACCGCTACTTTCGCCGAGGCCCAGACGGCCGGGAAACGGACTGTCGATGCCGGAACACTGGCAGGGGATTCGCAGCGCGGCGTCGCCGTCGGCAGCAAGCTGTTCGTCCCGCGCACGATCGGGCGTTGGCTCGATCGTGCGCGCGTGCGTTCCGACGGGGCGGTCGCGGCGACGATCGACGACGCCGGGCTGATCGTCCTGTGGGACATCAAGCGGCGCCGGGCCTTCGACACCGTGCCGCTTCGGGGCAATGCGGTCGCTCTCGCGCCCGACAAGCCCATCCTTGCCTTCATCCGTCCCAATGACGGCGGACCGGAGATCGTCATCTACGACTATCAGAAGCACGCGATCGTCGAGCGCATAGCGTCCCGGGCGATCAAGGTCGATTCCAAGCTCGTCCAGGGCGTGTTTCCCACCGACTTGCATTTCGACGACAGGAACGGGCGCCTTTTCGTCACGACGGGAGGAGATGTCTTCGGAGAATTGAACATCGCACGGAAGACCCTCAAGGCCTCTCATGCGGTCTCATGGCAGGCGGTCGAGCGTTACAGCGACCTCGCCCCCTCCTCCGACGCACGCTTCGCCATCGGTGGCACCTACAGCTACGACAGTAAGCTGCCCTTTGAAGGGCTTGTCCGGCTGGATATGGCAACGCGCAAGGTGAAGCCGCTGCCCCTGCCGTGCTTCACGCCGGATGGCCGCTGCTTCGTGAACGTCATCGGGCTGGTCGACGACGACAGCGCCGCCATCTTCTGGATTTCCGACCATGGGCCGGGCACGACCGGGCGCGTCGATCTCTCCACGGGCGAGATTACCTGGAAGATCAATGCCGCGGGCCGGAAATCCCTCTGGGTGCGCGAGGGCGCCGATGCCCGCTTCTTCACGACCGATGGCGACGAGAACCCGATCGAGGTCGATCTGAAGACCGGAAAGGTCTCCCCCGTCGACGATCCGGTGCTTGCCCCCCTGATAACACTCCAGATTACCTCAGCGTCGTCGCCGCACGGCGCTGTCATCTTTGACACGACGAACGGCAAGCTGCTGTCCGTTCGCTGCGCAGATCGCTGCCGTACGCTCGACGTCGACGAAATGCAGGGCCTGAGCGCGACGATAACGGGTGCCTGGCGCGTGGACGGCACCAGCGACGTCGTGCTGGCGTCCCGGGACCGCTTCGTGATCCTCGACACGCAGAGGGGTATCCTGCGCCCCACCGCCGCGACGACCCCGTCTTGGGGTCATCCGCCTCTGCCGCTGTCGGGCGGAACGCGGATTCTGACCCTGCGCGTCGAGGGTGAAGACACCCGCACCGCGCGCGTGCGTATTTTCGACCTCGCGCGCCAGACCTGGGAAGAGGGGGCGTCGATCAATGTCGACCCCTACACGTCAAGTTCGGTTGCGGTGCCGGAAAGTGACTACAACTATCTGTTCGTCGAGGTGTTGAATCGCGTCCTGAGCAAATTTTTCGTCTACGTGTACCAGCATGATCAGGTAACGGGACGCGTCATTCAGACCGACATTCTGCCGGAGGGCTGCGAGCACAATACGGCGAGCTACGTCGAACCGCTTGAGACCATCGCGATAAACTGCTCGCGCGCCGATTTCCTGACTGTCGATCCGGTCACGGGAAAGATCTCCGGCAAGCTAGAGGCGAAGAACGGCATTTCGGCGCGGGGCCTTGTCGTCAACGACAGCGGAACGCGTGCCATCGTGGGCAGGAGCCTCGCTCCTGAGGGCGCGATACGTCCTCTGGATCTGCGCAAGAAGTCCTACGGCAAGAGCGCGCCGGGCACCGAGGCCGGCAATGTCCTTGTGCGCCTTCCGGGCGACAAGGCGATCAGTGGCGGCGAGGGCGGGCAGGTTGTCGAACTCGACGTCAATTCCGGCCAGATCCTGCGTCGCCTGCCGTCTCACGCCACGAAGATCACCGGCGCCGTTCCGCTGCCCGATAAGGACCGGCTGGTCACGACCTCCGAAGACGGCACGGTCAATATCCTCGAATTGTCGTCCGGCGCGGTGCTCGCGACGCTGGTGGTCGAGAATGCCGGCCGCCGCCTGATCTACACGCCGGAACTCTTCTTTGACGCTCCCGAGGACATGGCCCGGCAGGTCGGCTTTCAGGGGCGCGGGATGGAGATCATCTCGCTGTCCCGGGACATTCGCGCCCTCTACCGCCCCGATCTTGTGCAGGAGAAGCTGGCAGGCGACCCGACGGGCAAGGTGCGCGAGGCGGCGCGTCGTACCGGCGGCAAGCGGATCGTTGACGAAAGCCGACTCCCCAGCGTGAAGCTGGCGCATCCGGGCGAGGGGGCGAAACTCGGCGCATCTGTCGAGGCGGTCGCCGAGATCACCGACCCCGTAGGCGAGGGAGGTCGGATCGAGTGGCGGCTCAACGGCTTCGTTATCGGCATCGACGCTATAACCGCCACCGGAAAGCCGCTTACCGCGCGCACGACCCGGACCATCGCGTTGCAGACCGGCGTCAATGCCATCGAGGTCTCGGCTTCCGGACCCGACGTGAACGCTGCCTACGCGGAGCCGGCCCGCGTTCAGGTGACCGGGCAGGGCAGCGACGAGGGGCGAGGACGCCTGTTCCTAGTCGGGCTCGTCACCGGCGACGAGACGATGCGCATGGCCGCGACCGCCGAGGTGTCGAGAAGCCAGTCGGCCTTCGCACGCCAGTCGTCCTCTCTCTACCGCAGCGTCGAGGCGCGATTGATCGACGACGCCACCACGGCGGAACGGGTCAGGGAACGGATCGAGGCTATCGCCGGCGAGATGGGAACCAACGACTCCCTGCTGTTCCAGGTGGCTGGAACCGGCCGGCTCGACGGAAACTCGCTTGCCCTGGCTCTCCCCGGCGACGCCCAGATCGCCGGCGACGAACTGGAGCGGCTCGTCGCATTGATGCCACCGCGCAAGGTGCTGCTTGTTTACGATCTGCTTGAGGCGAGTAGCGCCGGCGCGGACACCCGTGGCGACGATGTGCGCGCGCTGATGGCGACGGAGCGGCTCACCCGCGCCACAGGTCGTTCGGCGCTGGTCCTCCTGCGCCCCCAGCCCCTTGCAGAACTGGCGGTTGCCAGCCCTGTGACGGATGCGCTGGTGCGGGGTCTTTCCGACGGGGACCTGAATGGCGATGGCGAGATCGACATCACCGAGTTGCTGAGCTTCGCCGAGACCGATATCCGCGACGGCAGCCGGAAGCAGGCGACGCCGCTCACGCCCTATCTGCGCGTCATCGGCTCGGACTGGCCGATCGCTGTCGGCGAACGCAGCGCGCCGCGAAACGAGCGTCGGGACACTACGCCGACCCATGTTCTCATCGCCGACACTGTATTGCGCGACAAGCCGAGCCCCACGGCGAAGGATCTTGGCAACCTCGATGCCGGCACGTCGGCCTATCTGGTCAGCGTCGCAGCCGGATGGGCCCTTCTGGCACGGAACGGTTCCGATATCGGCTTCGTTCCGGAAGAACATCTGGTGCAGATTCAGTATTGATCGACCCTCGTCCGGTTTGCGCTGGGCTCGGGTCTGCGCGCGAACCCTCGTGACGCGCATGTGCCGTCCGATCGACGGGGATGGCGCCGACGATATCAAAATGCAGGGCTGATCGAAGCGGCGGCTTCCCTTATCCTGCCTGTCCATTCGCTCGGTTAAGCTGTGATGGCTGAGGTCGCTATGACGAAACACGCACCCATCCGCATCGGTGTCGGCGGCTGGACCTTCGAGCCCTGGCGCGGTGTCTTCTATCCCGACGGCCTCGCCCAGAAGCGCGAGCTGGAATATGCCGGCTCGAAGCTCACCGCTATCGAGATCAACGGCACCTATTACGGCTCGCAGAAGCCCGAGAGCTTCGCCAGATGGCACGCCGAGACGCCCGAGGGCTTCGTCTTCACGCTGAAGGGCCCGCGTTTCACCACCAATCGCCGCGTGCTCGCCGAGGCGGGTGAATCCATCGAGCGTTTCTTCAATTCGGGCGTCACCGAGCTGAAGGAGAAGCTCGGCCCGGTGAACTGGCAGTTCATGGCCACCAAGAAGTTCGACCCGGACGATTTCGAGGGCTTCCTCAAGCTTCTGCCCAAGCGCGTCGACGGGCGCGACATTCGCCACGCGGTGGAGGTGCGCCACGACAGCTTCCGCACCAAGGAGTTCGTCGAACTGGCGCGCGCCTATGGCGTCGCCATCGTCTTCGCCGGCGACAGCGAATTCCCCTCCATCGCCGATGTGAGCGCGCCCTTCGTCTATGCCCGCATCATGGGAACGCAGGAGGACGAGGCGTTCGGCTACTCCAGCAAGGCGCTGGACGGCTGGTCCGATGCGGCAAAGGCGTGGGCGCAGGGGAAAACCCCGCCGGCGCTGGAGAAGCTGCTCGTCGCCCCGCCGGCGGAAGCCGTGCCGCGCGAGGTGTTCCTCTTCGTCATCAGCGGCCACAAGGTCCGCAACCCCGCCGCCGCCATGGCGCTCATCGAGCGGGTGTGACGGCGCCGCCCGTGAAGACGAGCCGCGCCCGCGTGCCCTTCGGCGCGGCGCGGGCGATCTCGAAGCGCGCGCCATGCAGGGCGGCGATGCGGCGGATGATCTCGAGCCCGATGCCGAGGCCGCCGGCGCGCTTGTAGTGCCCCGGCGCCCCGCCACTGCGGGCCGGATCGAAGCCGATCCCGTCGTCGCTCACGATGAGGGAAGGGCCTGCGTCCCCCGGGCTTTCCTCGGTCGAGACGACGATGGAGACGCCCGGCCCGCCATGGCGCACCGCGTTTTCGATCAGGTTGCGCACCGCGTCCTTGAGGAGCGCGGCATTGCCGGAAACGGTCGGGTTGCCCGCGCCCTCGAAGGCGATGCGGGCGTCGTGGGCGTAGACGAAGGGAGCCATGGTGGCGACGATGTCGCGCCCCAGCTCGTCGAGCGCGACGGGGGCGAAGCCGCTGCGGTCGGACGCCTCCAGCCGCGCCAGCGCGATGAGCTGCTCGACGAAGTGGGTGAGTTCGTCGATCTCGCCGATGGTGCGCCGCGCCGCCGGATGGTCGAGGCGCTCCAGTTCCATGCGGATCACCGCCAGCGGCGTGCGGATTTCGTGCGCGATGGCCGAGGTGAACAGCTTCTGCGCGTTCATCAGTTCGCGGGTGCGGGCATAGGAGCGGTTCACCGCGCCGGCGAGCTGGGCGATCTCGCTCGGCATGCCGGCCTCCTCCAGCCGCGCGTCGGGACTGAGCGGGTCGAGTCGCTCGGCGTCCCGTGCCGCCGCCGTCACCGGCCGCAGCGCCGAGCGGATCGAGACGAGGGTGGCGCCGAGCACGAAGATCAGCGTCAGGCTCATCGGCCACAGCATGTGGTCGAGAACCTCATGCGTCAGCACGCGCCACACTGCGTGCTGGGTGTCGCGGGCGATGACGATCTCGAAGAACACCGTCCATTGCCCCCGGTCGATCGCGCGCCCGCCGGCAAAAGCCAGCGGGTAGCCTGGGGAGAGGATGCGCAGCCAGAAGGAGGGCGGGTCGAGGTCGAGCGGCAGGAAGTGTTCGGTGCAGTCGCGGTCGCATTGCGAGAACAGCACGGCGCCGTTGGCCGTGCGCACCCGCGCCATGTAGCCGGTCTCCGCCGTGCCGTAGCGCGCGGCCATCGCCGGCGGAAGCTGGTAGCTCAGATGATCGCCGGTCAGCGTCAGCCCGGTGGCGAGCGCCTCGGTCTCCTGCTCGAGCACGAGCTGGGCGAGATATTCCGGGTCATGGCTGTATTCCACCAGCACGGCGATGAGCTGGCCGAGCATGGCCAGCGCCGCGAAGATCATGATGCGGAAGCCGACGATGCGCGCCAGCGGGCGCGTCGCGCGCGCCGTCATCGGGGGGTCTCGGCGCCGGTCTCGCGCAGCAGATAGCCGACCCCGCGCACCGTCTCGATGGCGGTGCGGGTCTCGAAGGGTGCCAGCCGGCGGCGCAGGCGGGAGAGCACCACCTCGATGGCGTTGGGGCTCAGCTCCTCGTCGAATTCGGAGAGCTTCTCCTCCAGCCCGCGCTTGGGCGTGACGCGCCCGGCATTGCGCAGCAGGATTTCCAGCGCCGCCCGCTCGCGCGGGGCCAGCGCGATCACGTCCTTGCCGCAGCGCGCCTCCTGCGTCGCCGGGTCGAAGCTCAGCGCGCCGGCCTCCAGCACCGGATCGGCGCTCACCGGCGCGCGCCGCAGCAGCGCCCGCGCGCGGGCGAGCAGTTCGCCATTGTTGAAGGGCTTGGCGAGATAGTCGTCGGCGCCGGCGTCGAGCCCGGCGATGCGTTCGTCGACCGCCCCGCGCGCGGTGAGCACCAGCACCGGCGTGCCGTTCCGGTTGCGGCGAAGCGCGCGCAGCAGGTCGAGCCCGTCGCCATCGGGCAGGCCGAGGTCGAGGAGGACGAGATCGTAGCGCGTGCCGGCGAACGCGTCCTCCGCCTCGGCGAGCGTGGCCACGGCGTCGAGCCGCCAGCCGGCGGACCTTATGGTCTCGCCGATCAGCTCGCGCAGCCGCGCGCTGTCTTCCACCAGAAGCAGTCTCACCATTTCCTCGCGGTCATTTCCTCGCGGTCGTTTCCTCAGGGCCGCTTGCGGCCCGTCACCATCGCCCAGACTAGGTTCTCGCGGTGGCGCCAGCTTTCGAAGAGCGCGGCGGCCGCATGCAGGAGGGCGAGCACCAGTATGGCATTGGCGATGCCTTCGTGAAGTTCCTCCAGCCATTCCTCGCCCCAGAAGGCATCGAGGGTCGACATCCAGCCGGTGAGGCAGACGCCGGCGAGCAGCACCATGAGGGCGATCATCATCACCGCGCCGGCCGGATTGTGGCCGAGCAGGCGCGGCTCGTTCCCCCTCGCCAGCGCGCCGACATAGCCAGCGAGGCGCGCGGGCGTCGGCACGAACTGCGAGAAGCGCGCATAGGGCGAGCCGATGAAGCCCCACACCACACGGATGAGGAGTGCGGCGGCGATCGTGTAGCCGACCACCTCATGCGCAAGATCGCCGTCCTCGAGAATGAACAGGTTGAGGACGCATCCGGCGACCACGGTCCAGTGGAACAGGCGCACGACCGGGTCCCACACCCGGACGCGGACGCCCTCGGCCGGAGAGGAACTCTCTCCGGCCTGTGCAGCGCGGTGCGCCATCAGTCGATCTCGGACTTCACGACGGCGCCGGTCACCGGGTTGAAATAGACCTCGGCCTTCCGGTCGTCCTTGGTGTAGCCGTAGATCTCGTAGCAGGAGCCCGAGACCTTGAAGGCCTTGATCTTCTGGTAGCCCATCTCGGCCACCTTGGCCTTCATGGCGTCCTCGGTGAGCCACTTGTCCTTGGCTTCGGTGGTGCAGACCGGGCCGGCGAAGGCGGCGGCGGGAACGAGAACAGAGAAGGCCACGAGGCCGGCAACGAACGTCTTCATCTTGTGTCCCTTCGAATGGATCGGCCGTCAGCGGCGATCGAGGGGACATTACGAAGACAAGCTGTCCGCCACCTGTCAGTCGCGACAGGGACGTTGCCGGCCTATGCGGGAATTCGTCTCGCGGTTACTTTCCGCCCGACCATTTCCACTCGCTTACCTCCGGCATGTCCACGCCATGGGCGCGGATGTAGAGAGCGTGCTCGGTGAGCTTGTCGCGGATCGCCTGCCGCGCATGCACCTTGCCGGCGAGCTTGGGCACGCGGTCCAGCACGTCGGCGACGAGGTGGAAGCGGTCGAGCCGGTTGCGCACCACCATGTCGAAGGGCGTGGTGGTCGAGCCTTCCTCGACATAGCCGCGCACATGCATGTTGTCGTGGTTGGTGCGCCGGTAGGCGAGGCGGTGGATCAGCCAGGGATAGCCGTGATAGGCGAAGATCACCGGCTTGTCCTTGGTGAACAGCGCGTCGAAATCATTGTCCGAGAGCCCGTGCGGGTGCTCGGACTGCGGCTGCAGCGTCATCAGGTCGACGACGTTGACGACCCGCACCCTGAGGTCGGGGAAATAGCCGCGCAGCAGGTCGGCGGCGGCCAGCGTCTCCAGCGTCGGCACGTCGCCGGCGCAGGCCAGCACCACGTCGGGCTCGCCGTCATGGTCGCTGCTCGCCCATTCCCAGATGCCGATGCCGTGCGCGCAGTGCTTGATGGCGGCGTCGATGTCGAGCCATTGCGGGGCGGGCTGCTTGCCGGCAACGATGACGTTGACCCGGTTCCACGAGCGCAGGCAATGGTCGGTGACGCACAGCAGTGTGTTGGCGTCGGGCGGCAGGTAGACGCGCACGACGTCGGCCTTCTTGTTCACCACATGGTCGATGAAGCCGGGGTCCTGATGGCTGAAGCCGTTATGGTCCTGCCGCCAGACATGGGAGGTCAGCAGGTAGTTGAGCGAGGAGATGGGCCGGCGCCACTCCACCTCGCCCGCCGACTTCAGCCATTTGGCGTGCTGGTTGAACATCGAATCGACGATGTGGATGAACGCCTCGTAGCAGGAGAACAGCCCGTGCCGGCCGGTGAGGAGGTAGCCCTCCAGCCAGCCCTGGCACATGTGCTCGGACAGCATCTCCATCACCCGCCCGTCGCGGGCGAGGTGGTCGTCATAGGACAGGGTTTCAGCGTCCCAGGCGCGGTCCGTCACCTCGAACAGCGCCTGCAGGCGGTTCGAGGCGGTCTCGTCCGGGCCGAAGACGCGGAAATTGCGGCTGTCGTCATTGGCCGTCATCACGTCGCGCAGGAAGGTGCCCATCACGAAGGTGGATTCGAGCTCCACCCCGCCCGGCTGCGGCACCTTCACCGCATAGTCGGCGAAGTCCGGCAGTCGCAGCGGGCGGCGCAGCACGCCGCCATTGGCGTGTGGGCTGGCGCTCATGCGCCGGGCGCCGTCGGGGGCGAGGGAGGCGATCTCGGGCCGCAGGCGGCCGGCGTCGTCGAACAGCTCCTCGGGGCGGTAGCTCCTCAGCCAGTCTTCCAGCAGCACGAGGTGCTCGGGCTTCGACATGTCGGAGAACGGCACCTGATGCGAGCGCCAGAACCCTTCCGCCTTCTTGCCGTCGACGGTCTTCGGGCCGGTCCAGCCCTTGGGGCTGCGCAGCACGATCATCGGCCAGCGCGGACGGTCGGTGTCGCCGCGCATGCGCGCCGCCTGCTGGATCGCCCGGATCTTGCCGAAGGCCTCGTCGAGCGCGGCCGCCATCGCCTGATGCATGGGTTCGGGATCCTCGCCCTCGACGAAGATCGGGTCGTAGCCATAGCCCTCGAACAGCGCCTTCAGCTCGGCATGCGGGATGCGCGCCAGCACGGTCGGGTTGGCGATCTTGTAGCCGTTGAGGTGGAGGATCGGCAGCACCGCGCCGTCGGCGGCGGGGTTGAGGAACTTGTTGCCGTGCCAGGAGGTGGCCAGCGGGCCGGTCTCCGCCTCGCCGTCGCCGACGACGCAGGCGACGACCAGATCCGGATTGTCGAGCACCGCGCCATAGGCGTGGCTGAGCGAATAGCCGAGTTCGCCGCCCTCATGGATCGAGCCCGGCGTCTCGGGCGCCGCGTGGCTCGGTATGCCGCCCGGGAAGGAGAACTG
Source organism: Ancylobacter sp. TS-1 (assembly GCF_009223885.1). NCBI lineage: Bacteria > Pseudomonadati > Pseudomonadota > Alphaproteobacteria > Hyphomicrobiales > Xanthobacteraceae > Ancylobacter > Ancylobacter sp. TS-1. The sequence continues at coordinate 2,073,433 of NZ_CP045144.1, read as the reverse complement.
GCGGAACAGCTTGCGCAGGCCCTCCTCGTCCCGGGAAATGTCCGGGTAGAGCTCGCTATAGGTGCCCTCCAGATAGGTCGAGGCCACCACGCCCGGCGCGCCATGGCCGGGGCCGGCGATGAACAGCACGCTGGCGCCGGACTCGCGGATGACGCGGTTGAGGTGGACATAGATGAAGTTGAGCCCCGGCGTCGTGCCCCAGTGGCCGAGCAGGCGCGGCTTGACGTGGTCGAGGGTCAGCTTCTCGCGCAGCAGCGGGTTGTCGAGCAGGTAGATCTGGCCGACCGAGAGGAAGTTCGCCGCGCGCCACCATGCGTTCATGCGCGCGACCAGATCGGGGGCCAGCTTTTCCGTCGCCTGCTGCATCGTCATGCGTCGTTCTCCCGGGACCATTGCCGAAGGGTTAGGTAGGGCGCTCGCGCCTCGTGTCACGGCACCAGCACGGCGGCGCCCTGGAACCGGCCGGCGCGCAGGTCGGCGAGCGCCTCGTTGGCCTGTTCCAGAGGGTAGGTCGTGGTGGTGGCGGTGATGCCGGCGCGCGGCGCGAGATCGAGGAATTCGAGGGCATCCGCGCGGGTGAGGTTGGCGACGGACAGGACCTGCCGCTCCTCCCACAGGATCGAATAGGGGAATTGCGGGATGTCGCTCATGTGGATGCCGCCGCATACCACGCGCCCGCCCTTGCGCACCGCCCTGAGCGCCGTCGGCACCAGATCGCCGACGGGGGCGAAGATGAGCGCGGCGTCGAGCGGCTCGGGCGGCGTCTCCTCCGAGCTTCCCGCCCAGCGCGCGCCGAGCGAGAGGGCGAGGCGCTGGGCGGCGATGTCACCCGCGCGGGTGAAGGCGTAGAATTCGCGTCCCTGCCAGCGGCAGACCTGCGCGATGAGATGGGCGGCGGCGCCGAAGCCGTAAATGCCCACCCGCTCGGCCTCGCCCGCCAGCTTCAGCGTGCGCCAGCCGATCAGCCCCGCGCACATCATCGGCGCGGCGGCGACGGGGTCGTCAAAGCCGTCGAGCGGGAAGCAATAGGCGGCATCGGCCACGACATGGGTGGCGAAGCCGCCATCGCGCGAATAGCCGGTGAACAGCGGCGCGTCGCACAGATTCTCGCGGTGCATCGCGCAATAGGGGCAGACGCCGCAGGTATGGCCGAGCCAGGGAATGCCGACCCGCGACCCGATGGCGGGCCCGACGACGCCCGGCCCGCGCCCGTCGACGATGCCGACGATCTCGTGGCCGGGGACGATCGGCAGCGGGCCGGGCGGCAATTCGCCGTCGACGACATGCAGATCGGTGCGGCAGACGGCGCAGGCTTCCACCCGCACCCTTATCTCGCCGGCGCCCGGCACGGGGAGCGGCCGCTCTTCCAGCCGCAGCGCCTCACCATAGGCGCGCAGAACCATGGCCTTCATCGCGAACCTCGTGCGGTTGGAGCGTCGCCATCCAACACGTCCCTTGCGGACTGGTTGTTGATCACGGTCAAGACGGGGCCCCTGTTCGCGACTATCGTCCGGTGCGCTTGGCGAAAGTGGCGGCGCGCGCCATGCTGCCGGACAGCGACGTCCAATCCTAGGGAGTTGAGATGGCAACGCGGCGACGGATGCCGATCGATCTGCTTTCGACGGCGCTGCTGTGCCTTGGGCTTCTCGGCGCGGCGATGTCCGTCCCCGCAATGGCGCAGGACGGCACCCCGGCGGCCTCGCCCGGAATCGGCGCGCGCCTGCAGTCGCTGATCGACAAGCTGACCGGGCGCAGCCTGCCGGCGGGCATCTTCTCCACCAATGGGCGGATCGAGGCCGAGCAGGTGCTGGTCGCCGCCAAGCTGCCCGGCCGTGTCCTCGCCGTGCTGGTCGAGGAGGGCCAGACGGTCGAGACCGGGCAGGTCGTCGCCCGCATGGACACGTCCGAGCTGGAGGCCCAGCTCGCCGGGGCGCAGGCGCAGGTGCGCCGGGCCGAAAAGTCCATCGCCGAAGCGGAGGCCTCCATCGCCCAGCGCGAGAGCGAGCGGACGCTGGCCGAGCAGGAGCACGAGCGCGCCTCCAAGCTCAAGGAAAGCGGCTATGGCACGGTGCAGTCGCTCGATCTGCGCCAGAGCCAGCTCAATGTCGCCGTCGCCGCGCTCCGGGCCGCCAAAGCCTCGCTCGACGAGGCCGATGCGGCGGCCGACGCCGCCCGTGCCGAGGTGGCGCGGGTGCAGTCGCAGATCGACGATTCCACCCTCAAGGCGCCGCGTCGCGGGCGGGTGGAGTACAAGCTGGTCCAGTCCGGCGAGGTGGTGGCGGCCGGCGCCCCGATCGTCACGCTGCTCGACCTCTCGGACGTCTACATGACCGTGTTCGTGCCCGCCCGCGTCGCCGGCCGCCTCGCCATGGGCGACGAGGCACGCATCATCCTCGATCCGGCGCCCGACTATGTGGTGCCGGCAAAAGTCAGCTTCGTCGCCACCGGCGCGCAGTTCACCCCGAAATCGGTCGAGACTGCCGACGAGCGCGAGAAGCTGATGTTCCGCGTCAAGCTGCGCATCGCCCCCGAGCTGCTGCGCCAGTACGAGGACCGGGTGAAGACCGGGGTGAGGGGCGTCGCCTATATGCGCACCGATGCCGCCATCGCCTGGCCGGAGGCATTGACCGTCAAGCTGCCGCAATGAGCGGGCCCGCCATCGCCCTTTCCGGCCTCGTCCACCGCTACGGCCGGACGGTCGCGCTCGACGGCGTCGATCTTTCCGTGCCGGCGGGCTGCATGGCGGGCTTGATCGGGCCGGACGGGGTGGGCAAGTCGACCCTGCTCTCGCTCGCCGCCGGCGTCACCCGCATCCAGCAGGGCAAGGTCGTCGTGCTCGGCGGCGACATGGCGGACCGGGGCTGGCGACGGCAGGCCGGCGGGCGCATCGCCTACATGCCGCAGGGGCTGGGGCGAAACCTCTACCCGACCCTCTCCATCGCGGAGAATCTCGATTTCTTCGGCCGGCTGTTCGGGCAGGGCGCGGCGGAGCGGGCCGACCGCATCGAGGAACTGCTCGCCGCCACCGGCCTTGCCCCCTTCGCGGCGCGCCCGGCCGGCAAGCTGTCGGGCGGCATGAAGCAGAAGCTCGGCATCTGCGCCGCGCTGATCCACGACCCCGACCTCGTGATCCTCGACGAGCCGACGACGGGCATCGACCCGCTTTCGCGCCGGCAGTTCTGGGAGCTGATGGAGCGGCTGCGCGCGCGCCGGCCCTCGATGAGCGTCATCGTCGCCACCGCCTATATGGAGGAGGCCGAGCGGTTCGACTGGTTGGCGGCGATGAGCGGCGGGCGGGTGCTCGCCACCGGCAGCCCGGCCGACATTCTAAAGCAGGCGGGCGAGACGACGCTGGAGCGCGCCTTCGTCGCCCTGCTGCCCGAGGTGGACCGCGCCGGCGACGGCCCGCTTCCCGACCTTCCGCCCATGGTCCATGACGGCGAGCCGGCCATCGAGGCGACCGGGCTCACCCGTCGCTTCGGCGATTTCGTCGCCGTCGATCACGTGAATTTCCGCATCGAGAAGGGCGAGATCTTCGGCTTCCTCGGCTCGAACGGGTCGGGCAAGTCGACCACGATGAAGATGCTCACCGGCCTGCTGCCGGCCAGCGAGGGCGAGGCGAAGCTGTTCGGCGCCCGGCTCGAGGGCGACGACATGGAGACGCGCCGGCGCGTCGGCTACATGTCGCAGTCCTTCTCGCTCTATTCCGAGCTGACCGTCCGCCAGAACCTCGTGCTGCATGCGCGGCTGTTCGGCATCGAGGACGTGGACGGACGGGTGACCGAGATGGAGGCCCGCTTCGACCTTGCCGACGTCGCCGATGTGCGGCCCGAGAGCCTGCCGCTCGGCATCCGCCAGCGCCTCCAGCTCGCCGTGGCGGTGATCCACAGGCCGGAGATCCTGATCCTCGACGAGCCGACCTCCGGCGTCGACCCGGTGGCGCGCGACGGCTTCTGGCGCACCCTGATCGAGCTGTCGCGGCAGGACGGGGTGACGATCTTCCTCTCCACCCATTTCATGAACGAGGCGGAGCGCTGCGACCGTATCTCGCTGATGCATGCCGGCCGCGTGCTGGCCATCGGCACGCCGGAGGAACTGAAGCGCGAGCGGCATATGGGCACGCTGGAAGAGGTGTTCATCGCCGTGCTGGAGGAAGCCGGCATGGGGCGAGAGCGGGGCGAGGCCACGCTGAAGGAGCGCCCCGCCACCTCCGCCCATGTGCGCCGCTTCGATCCCGGCCGGCTGTGGGCCTATACACGGCGCGAGGCGCTGGAGATCGTGCGCGACCCCGCGCGTCTCGCCTTCGCGCTGGTCGGGCCGATCCTGCTGCTCTTCACCTTCGGCTACGGCATCTCCTTCGACGTCGAGAACCTGCCCTATGCCGCCTTCGACCAGGACCGCAGCGCGCAGAGCCGCCAGCTTCTGGAGAGCTTCGAGGGCTCGCGCTACTTCGAGACCCACGCGCCCATCACCTCGCCCGATGAACTCGACACGCGGCTGAAGAGCGGGGAGCTGAAGCTCGCCGTCGAGATTCCCCCGAATTTCGGGCGCGACCTGCTGCGCAATCTCCGGCCGGAGGTCGGCGTGTGGCTCGACGGCTCCATGCCGTTCCGGGCCGAGACCACGCGCGGCTACGTGCAGGGCATCGCCCAGAGCTACCTCGCCGACGAGGAACTGCGCACCACCGGCACGTCCACGCCGGTCTATCCGTTCACCATCGAGACCCGCTACCGCTACAATCAGGCCTTCAAGAGCGTGAACGCCATGGTGCCGAGCGTCATCATGCTGATGCTGGTGCTGATCCCGGCGATCATGACCGCGCTGGGCGTGGTGAAGGAGAAGGAGACCGGCTCCATCACCAATTTCCAGTCGACCCCGGTGACGCGGCTGGAATTCCTGCTCGGCAAGCAGCTTCCCTATATCGCCATCGCCTTTGTCAGCTTCCTGACCATGGTCGTGGCGGCGCGCCTCGTCTTCGACGTGCCGGTGAAGGGCTCCTTCGCCACGCTCGCCTTCGGCTCGCTGGTCTATGTCATCGCCACCACGGCTTTCGGCCTGCTGGTGTCGAGCTTCGTGAAAAGCCAGGTGGCGGCGATCTTCGCCACCGCCATCATCGCCATCATCCCGGCGGTGAACTTCTCCGGCCTGCTCACCCCCGTGTCCTCGCTCTCGGGCGGGGCGCGGATCATGGGGCTCAGCTTCCCGTCCGCCTGGTACCAGCAGGTAAGCGTCGGCGCCTTCACCAAGGGCCTCGGCTTCGGCGCGCTCTGGCCCGACATCGCCATGGTGTTCGTGATCGCCCTCGCCTTCATCGGCGCCGCCATGCTGGCGCTGCGCAAGCAGGGGAGCTGACCATGCTCGCCCGCCTCGCCCGGATCTTCCGCCTCGGCGTCAAGGAACTCTACAGCCTGAAATCCGACCCCGTGCTGGCGGGGCTGATCCTCTACACCTTCACGGTGGCGGTCTACACCGTGTCGGTGGGCGCCAAGTTCGAGGTCGAGAACGCCGCCGTGGCGGTGGTGGACGAGGACCAGACCGCCCTTTCCCGCCGCCTGCGCGATGCGCTGCTCAAGCCGTTCTTCAAGGAGCCGGTGCTCATCGGCGCCGACGGTATCGACGCGGCGATGGATGCCGGCCGCTACGTCTTCGTGGTCGAGATCCCGCCGAGATTCGAGCACGACCTGATCGCCGGGCGCCAGCCCTCGATCCAGCTCGACATCGACGCCACCGCCATGTCGCAGGCCGGCAACGGCGCCTCCTACATCCAGAACATACTGGTGCAGGAGATACGGGCCGCCGCGCCCTCCACCGTGACCAGCGCACCGGTGAGCGTGGTGATCCGCCCGCGATTCAACCCGAACCTGTCCTCGGCCTGGTTCACCTCGGTGATGCAGGTGATCAACAACATCACCATGCTCTCCGTCATCCTCGCCGGCGCCGCGCTGATCCGCGAGCGCGAGCATGGCACGATCGAGCATCTGCTCGTGATGCCGGTGACGCCGATCGAGATCATGCTGGCGAAGATCTGGGCCAACGGCCTCGTCATCGTGGTGGCGGCGACGCTGTCGCTGCTGGTGATGGTGGAGCGGGTTCTCGGTGTGCCGGTGCAGGGCTCGGTGACGCTCTTCGTCGCCTCCATGCTGGTCTACCAGTTCTCGGTGACGGCGCTCGGCATCCTCGTCGCCACCGTGTCGACCTCGATGGCGCAGTTCGGCCTCATCGTGATGCCGGTGCTGATCGTGATGAACCTGCTCTCCGGCTCGACGACGCCGATGGAGAGCATGCCGGTCTGGCTGCAGAACGTGATGCAGGTCTCGCCCTCGACGCATTTCGTGGCGCTGTCGCAGGCGGTGCTCTACCGCGGCGCCGGGCTGTCGGTGATCTGGCCCAATCTGCTGGCGCTGCTGGCCATCGGCGCCGCCTTCTTCGCGCTGGCGGCCCTGCGCTTCCGCAAGGCGCTGCAGGCCTCGCAATAGGCTAGGGCATCCTCGAATCGAGGGTGATGATCTCGCCGTCCACCGCGAAGGTGCCGTAGCCGCGATGGTGGAGGGTCTTCGGCGCCTCCTGCGCCGGGTCGCTCCACGCCGCCACCACCTCCAGCACGAAGAGGTTGTAGGCCGGCACCAGCGCCGTATCGACGACGCGGCATTCGAGATTGGCGAAGCACTCCTTGACCAGCGGCGCGCCGACCTTGCTGGCGGGCGCCGGGGTCAGCCCGACGCGGGCGAACTTGTCGCCGTCGCGGCCCGAGGCATTGCCGGCGGCGACGACTTTTTCCGCCAGCCCCACCGCCGGAATGGCGATGACGCATTCGCCGGTCGCCTTCAGCGCCCGGAAGCTGAAATCGCCCTCGCTGACGATGCAGGCGATCAGCGGCGGGGTGAACTCCATCATCATGTGCCAGGACATGGTCATGACGTTGGCGTGGCCGTCCTGCGCGGTGCTGAGCAGCACGACGGGACCCGGCTCGATGAACCGATAGACCTGATCGAGAGGCAGCGGCCGCATGGCGGACCCTCCGGCAGTGACGGCATCCAATCTAGCGCGGCCCGTCGCCGCCGGCGTCCGCAAACATCCTCTTGTGCGGCGCAGCGAAAGTCTTTCTAATGATCGGGCCGGGCGACAGAGCCGTTGCCGGCGATGCGGCAGGGATTGCCGACAGCCCCCTTGCGGGCCGTCCTTTTCTGCCCGTGGGGAGGATGGCCGCGTCATTTTCGCGGAGACCCCGATGCCCGTCGCCCCCGATCTCTCGGCCTACCGTATCGAGGCCGAGCCCTATTACCGCCCCGTCGGCGACGAGGTGGCCGTGTTCGAGGCCGCGTGGCGGCACCGGCTGCCGGTCATGCTCAAGGGCCCGACCGGCTGCGGCAAGACCCGCTTCGTCGAATACATGGCGTGGCGGCTCGGCCGGCCTCTCATCACCGTCGCCGCCCATGAGGACATGACGGCGGCGGATCTTGCCGGCCGCTTCCTGCTCACCCCGGAGGGCACGGTGTGGCACGACGGGCCGCTGACGCAGGCGGTGCGGTTCGGGGCCATCTGCTATCTCGACGAGATCGTCGAGGCCCGGCAGGACACCACTGTCGTCATCCATCCGCTCACCGACGCAAGGCGCATGCTGCCGCTGGAAAAGCGCAACGAGCTGATCCCGGCCCATGCCGACTTCCAACTCGTGATTTCTTACAACCCCGGCTACCAGAGCGCGGTGAAGGACCTGAAGGAATCGACCAAGCAGCGCTTCATCGCCATTGATTTCGACTATCCCGCCCCGGCGCTGGAGGCCGAGATCGTCATGCGCGAGGCCGGCGCCGACCTCGCCCTCGCCCGGACGCTGGTGGCGATCGCGGCCTGCTCGCGCCATCTGCGCGGTCAGGGACTCGACGAGGGCGCCTCAACCCGCATGCTGATCCATGCCGGCCGGCTGGCGGCCGGCGGCGTGCCGCTGGCGGCGGCGGTGCATGCCGGCATCGTGCTGCCGATCACCGACGACGCCGATGTGCGCAAGGCGCTCGGCTCGGCCATCTCCGCCTGCCTCGTATGAGCGAGGTGCTCGACGCTTCCACGCCCGCGCTGGAACGGCTCGGCCGGCTGATGGGCGCGCGCGCCACGCTGGCCGCCGGCTTCGACGAGACGCGCGCGCGCCTCGCCCGGCGGCATGGCATGCCGGCGCTGGAGCCGTGGGCGGCCGGCACGCTGGCCCTGGTCGACGTGAATGCCGGCGCCGGGGCGCTGCTCGCCTTCTGGCGCGCCAGCCTCGAACTGGCGCCCCGCCTCGGGCCGGACGAGCTTGCCGACATGGCCTTCTGTGCCGCCGGCCTGTGCCGCGAGGCGGGGTCGGCCGCCGCCGTCGCGGCGCTCGACGCCTTCGCCGGCATCGAGCCGCGCCTCGGCGGGGCGCAGGGGCGGGCGACATGGTGGCGCGCGCTGGCCACGCTCGGCCGGGCAGCGCCGGACTGCGTGGAACCGGCGGCGGCCCACGCGCACCGGCTTGTGGTGCCTGGGCATGTGGCGGCGTTCGAGGGCTTCGTCGAGGCCGGGCTGCGGGCCATGGGCCGCGACCGGGCGCGCCGGCGCGCCTTCTTCGCGCTGGAGGAGCCGCTGGCGCTCTCCATGCTGGCGCGCATCGGCGCCGGGCCGGGCTTCGACGCGCTTGAGCCCGAACTGCGGATGGTGCTCGCCGCGCTCTGGGGCGCGCGGCCGGAATTGCAACCGCTGCCGCCCGCCGTGCCCGGGGCGCCGCGCCGCGTCAACATCGCCGGGCCGGTGCTGCGCCTGCCGGATGTGTTTCCCGGCCTTGAGGGCGAGGCGTCGCGCCGGCTCTACCTCGCCGCCGCGATCCATGCCGGCGCGCACCTGCACTTCGGCAATCCGCGCTTTCCGGTGCGCCGGTTCAAGCCGGTGCAGATCGCGCTGGCGACGCTGGTGGAGGATGCGCGCATCGAGGAACTGGCGATGCGCCGCTATCCCGGCCTGCGCCGGCTGTGGGGCGCCTATCACGTCGCCACGGCGGAGGACGGGCCGACGGTGGCCGCCCTGCTGCGGCGGGTGGCGCGCGGCCTGTTCGATCCCGCCTATGCCGATCCCGACGCGCTGGTCGGCAAGGCGCAGGAGCTGTTCCGCGCGGCGGCGGACCGGATCGGCGACCCCGCCATCAGCCTCGATATCGGCACAAGGCTCGCCAATGATGTCGGCCAGCGTCGCATCCGCTTCGACGCGCTCGGCCATGTGAGCGAGCCCGCCTATCGCGACGACGGGCTGGGAATCTGGGATTTTTCCGAGATCGACCCGGAGGTTTCCGACGAGGTGCAGATGAGGGTCGAGGCGGCGCGCCCCACGCCGCAGGAGGCCGAAGGGGGCGCACCGCAGGACGGGGCGTCGGAGGAGAGGCCGGCCAATGCGACGCTCGGCCGGGCCCGGCCGACGCGCGGCTCGGACGAGGGCGTCATCGTCGCCACCTATCCCGAATGGGATGCGGGCGCCGGAATCGAGCGGCCGGACTGGAGCAGCGTGCGCGAGATGCCGCCGGTCCCGGGCGATGCCCGGGTGCTGGCGCGCGCCCTCGACCGGGCGGCGCCTTTGCGCGGGCGCATCGCCCGGCTGGTGAAGGCGGCGAAGGTCGGCCGCGCCGCCCGGCTGAAGCGGCAGGCGGAAGGCCACGATCTCGACATCGACGCCGCCATCGAGGCGACCATCGCCACGAGGGCCGGCGAGATGCCGGACCTCAGGGTGTTCCGCTCCTCGGCGCTGCTTCAGCGCGACCTTGCGGTGCTGGTGCTGGTCGACGTCTCGCACTCGACCCGCGAGAAACTGGCGGACGGGGCGAGCGTGCTCGACGTGGAGAAGCTCGCCGTGGCCATGCTGGCCGAGGCGCTGGGCAGGCTCGGCGACGATTTCGCGCTGCTCGCCTTCGCCTCCAACGGGCGCGGCGATGTGCGGGTGACGCCGGTGAAGGGTTTTTCCGAGCCTTACGACGCCGCCGCGCTGGCGCGGCTGGCCGGGCTGGAATCGGGTCTGTCCACCCGGCTCGGGGCGGCGCTGCGTCATGCCGGCGCGCAGATCGCCCGCGTGCGCGCCTTCCGCAAGCTGGTGCTGGTGCTCACCGATGGCGAGCCCTCCGACATCGACGTGGCGGCGGACGACCTCGTGCAGGACGCGCGGCGCGTGGTGCTGCAACTCCGCGCGCAGGGCATCGACACGTTCGGCGTGACGCTCGATCCGGCTGGGGTGGGCGCGGCGCCGGCCATCTTCGGCAAGGCCAACGCGATGCCGGTGCGGCGGGTGGAAGACCTGCCGGCGCGATTGTCGGAACTCTATTTCCGGCTGGCGCGGCGTTGAGCGTCAATGCCCCCGTCATCCCGGACGCCCGAAGGGCGATCCGGGATCGTGTGCCGCTCACGTCCTGACGCCGATCCCGGCTCTGCGCTGCGCTCCGGCCGGGATGACGACGCAGGCAAATGCGCGGCGGGCGGCTCAAACGCCGTCATGCCCGGCCCAAGGCCGGCCATGACGTTGTTTCAGTTGGAACCCCGAGGCGTCACCGATGCGCGGTGTCGGGGTTCGGAATGCCCTCGATCGGGCATTCCTCGGTGCCGACCGTCGAGCGGGTGAAGGATTCCACCATCTCGCGGGTGCCCTCCGGGTCGGCGATCCACTTGGCGTAGAAGTCGTAGGGGCAGGCGGCCACGCCCTTGTCGCCCTCGCCGGAATTGATCATGCCGGTATAGCCGCGGTGAACCAGCTTGAAGAGGTGGTTCTCCGACTGCATGTTCTTGCGGGCGTCGCGGATGAGCGAGGTGGAGAGCGCGGCGTACTGGATGCCGTACTCCTCTTCGCCGCATTCGCCGAGCGTGCGGCCGTCGAAGCCGATGATCGCGGAGTGGCCGAAATAGGAATAGACGCCGTCGAAGCCGGCGGCATTCGCCACCGCGACATAGGAGTTGTTGGCGAAGGCCATGGCCTTCGACATCAGGATCTGCTGCTCCTTGGCCGGGTACATGTAGCCCTGGCAGCGCACGATCAGCTCGGCGCCCTTCATGGCGCAGTCGCGCCAGATTTCGGGATAGTTGCCGTCGTCGCAGATGATGAGCGAGACCTTCAGCCCCTTGGGGCCTTCCGAGACATAGGTGCAGTTGCCGGGATACCAGCCCTCGATCGGCACCCACGGCATGATCTTGCGGTATTTCTGGACGATCTCGCCCTTGTCGTTCATCAGGATGAGGGTGTTGTAGGGCGCCTTGTTGGGGTGCTCCTCATGCTGCTCGCCGGTGAGCGAGAACACGCCCCACACCTTCGCCTTGCGGCACGCCTCGGCGAAGATCTCGGTCTCGTCGCCCGGCACGGTCGAGGCCGTGGCGTACATCTCCTTGGAATCGTACATGATTCCGTGAGTGGAATATTCGGGGAAGATGACGAGGTCCATGCCCGGCAGGCCGGTCTTCATGCCGACGATCATGTCGGCGATCTTGCGGGCGTTGTCGAGAACCTCGGCCTTGGTGTGCAGCCGGGGCATCTTGTAGTTCACGACCGCGACACCGACGGTGTCCTTGCTGCTGGAAACGTCGCCGTGATGCATGGGAGTTCTCCTCGGGAGGGCATGCCGCCGCCTTCGCAAGCGGCCGGGCCATTGCGTTCTTGGGGGAATGGATCGTGACGGCGGCGGAAGGGGCCGCCGGCCGCGGCTGCGCATGGACCGGGCGGAACCGCGCTGTCCCGCCGGATCGAAGGCACAAAAAAAAGCCCGACAGGCTCTCGCGAGCCTTCCGGGCTACACCGCCACGCCCGACCAACGGCCTTGGTGATCGAGCAAACGACGCCTTGCGCGGCCTTCTGCCTGCAAAACGTCCATGCCCGGCATCTAACCATCGATGCCAGACGAGTTCAAGCGCGGCCGGGGCCGGCGGGGGTGGCGGCACCCCCGGTAAATGCCGGTGTTGCCGAAGCGGCACGCGGCCGGGCGGACGTCAGCCGCGCGGCTTGAAGTTCAGCAGTTCCGCCGCGTTGATGATGGAGACCGCCATGTCCTCCATCGGCACCCGCTTGGCCATGGCCTGCCGGCGGATGCTCTGATAGGCGTCCTCCTCGCTCAGCCCCTGGTTCTCCATCAGGATCGACTTGGCCTTCTGGATCTTCTGGATGCCGGAGAGCTTGCGCTCCAGCTTGGCGAAGCGCTTGCGCGCCTCCTCGCGCTCCAGCCAGAGGCTGCGGGCGATGGTGAGGTTGGTGAGCAGGCCGAAGGGGCGGATCGGCCGCTCCACCACGGCGACGGCGCCCGATTCCAGCACGAGCTGGAGCGTCGAGGGGTTCTCGTAGCCGACCACCGCGATCAGGGTCGGGCGCGTGTGTGGGTCGGTCTTGAGCAGCCGGACGATCTCGGCGCGCGCGTCCTGCTCGATGGCGAGCAGCACGATGTCGGCGGCGGGCCAGTCGGCCGGCACCGGCCAGACGGTCTCGACGCTGCAGCCGATGCGGCGCAGATGCTCGACGAGGCTGACGCGCTCCTCGTCCGGCGGGTGGATGACATGCACCCTGAGGCCGCGCAAATCCTTGAGGATCTGGATCGCCATCGCGCGCCCCGCTCAGGACGGGTCGGCGTGCAGGCCGTCCGTCGACCAGTCGTCGAGGCTCTGCACCACGCAATAGGGATCGGGCTTCACCCGCATGCCGGGGTTCCAGACGATCTGGAACCGGCCCCTGGCGTCCAGACGCGCGACGCGGGGCCACAGATAGGTGTGGTTGTTCTGCCCGTCGATGCGCACGCGGCCCTGCGGGGCGTCGAATTCGCGGTCGTGCAGCTGGCCGAGCAGCTGGTCGGGCGCGTCGGTGCCGGCGCGGGCGAGCGCGCGCATGGCCAGATGGACCTGGAAATAGGCCGCCTCGGCGGCGGCGGTGACAGGCGCGGCCTCGCCGTTGCGGCGCTTGAAGGCGGCGACGAAGGCCCGCGCGGCGGGCGTGGCCAGCGTCTCGAAGAAGGGGGCGGCGGTGATGTGGCCGGCGGCGGCCTCGGGCGACATCAGCGCCACCTCGGCCTCGCCGGTGGTGAGGCTGGCGATGGGCAGCGTCGCCGCATCCAGCCCGGCGGCGCGGTGCGCCTCGTAGAGGCTCGCGGTATCCGAGCCGACGACGGTGGAGAAGATCACGTCCGGCGCCGCCTTGCGCACCCGCGCCATCACCCGCTCGAACGCGTCCGGCCCGGCGCCGAGCGGCACATACACCTCGTCCAGCACCTTGCCCTGCGACTGGATGACGAAATCGCTCATGATGCGGTTCGACTCGTAGGGGAACACGTAGTTCGAGCCGATCATGAAGAAGCGGTTGCCATAGGTGCCCAGAAGGTACTTGGCGAGCTGGATCGAGTTCTGGTTCGGGGCCGCCCCGGTGTAGACGCAGTGGCGGGAATATTCGAATCCCTCATAGAGGGTGGGGTAGAACAGCAGGCCCCGATAGGCTTCCACCACCGGCAGGATCGCCTTGCGGGTGGAGGACATGTAGCAGCCGAAGATGAGGCGCACGCCGTCCTCGACGAGCAGCTTCTCGGCGAAGCGGCGGAAGGATTTGGGGTCCGAGGCCGGGTCGTAGACCACCGCCTCGACCGGCCGGCCGAGCACGCCGCCGGCCGCGTTGATCTCGTCGATGGCGAGCAGCGTGCCGCCGAGCTGCGAGGTCTCGACCGCCGCCGTCACCCCGGTGGCGGAGAACAGCACCCCGATGCGCCATGGCCGCGCCGTCGAAGAATCACCCGTCATGCCCTGCACGTACCCCGGCACCCGACCCATTCCGGGCTCATGTGCCCAGCCGGGCCGGGCCGGCGCAATACGCCGTTTGCCTCAGGCGCCGAAATAGTCGCGGATCTCGCGGCGGACGGTGTCGAGGATTTCGGCCGAGAGTTCGGGGTCGCCGCCGGCGACGCCGCGCGCCATGGTGAGCGCGCCGACCATGGCGGCGAGCACCGAGAGCGCCTGCCGGTGCCGGGCTTCCGGCGTGCCGTCCTCCATGTGCCGCTCCATGGCGGCGATGAAGCTCTTCAGCCCCTCGGCATAGCTCTTCTGCAACTCCGGCGACTGCCGCGCGACTTCGGCGCCGAGCGCCGACAGGGCGCAGCCGCTTGCCGGATCGTCGCGATGCGCCGGTGTGAGGTAGCGGTCGAGGATGTCGGAGAGATCGGCGGAACTCAGCCAGCGCTCCAGCCCTTCGGCGCAGGCGTCGCGGCAGGCTTCGTCGGCGAGGTCGGCCTTCGAGCGGAAATGGCCGTAGAAGGCGCCGTGGGTGAGCCCGCTCGCCTGCATGATCTCGGCGACCCCGACATCCTTGAAGCCGCGTTCGCGAAACAGGCGCGAGGCCGAGGACAGAATGGACCGGCGATGCTCGGCGACCTTCGCTCTCGTGACCCGCAACGCACTCTCTCCCGACTATTCGTCCCAACCCCTTGTCTATCAGCACAAAAATATAGCTGATGGAAATAAGAAATAACCCGGAGCGCCGATGCGGGCGGCGCTCCGGGGGGAGGCTTTCGGGTCGCTCAGGCGGCGGCATCCCATGCCGGCGCAAGTTTGGCCGGGCTGAGGAGGCGCCCGTCGGGCCGCGCCAGCGCGTGGATGGCCGCCATCTCGTCGGCCGACAGCGCGAAATCGAAGACGGCGAAGTTTTCCGCCGCGCGTGCCTCGCCGACCGTCTTCGACAGGGCGACCAGCCCGTCCTGCTGGATCACCCAGCGCAGCACGATCTGGGCGATGCTCCGGCCATGGGCGGCGGCGATCTCCTTCAGCACGGGATCGGTGAACACCTTGCCGTCCGCCATGGGGTAATAGGCCGTCACGCAGAGGCCGGCGGCGCGGGCGGCGCGGATCACCGCGCTTTGGTCGATATAGGGATGGTACTCGACCTGGTTGGTGACGAGCGGGGCGTCGCTCAGCGCGATCGCCTCCTTCATCAGCGCGGTGTTGAAGTTCGACAGGCCGATGTGGCGCACCTTGCCGGCCTTCACCACCTCGTTGAGCGCCGCCACCGGCTCGGGCAGCGAATGGCCGGCGGGCCAGTGCAGCAGCAGCAGGTCGACATAATCGGTCCGCAGCTTGCGCAGGCTCTCGTCGACCGAGGCGACGAGAGCGTCGCGGCCATATTTGTCGACCCACACCTTGGTGGTGAGGAAGATGTCGGCGCGCTTCACGCCCGAGCGCTCGATGCCCTCGCCGACCTCGGCCTCGTTGCCGTAGATCTGCGCGGTGTCGATGTGGCGGAAGCCGATCTTGAGCGCGTGCGGGACCATGCGCAGCGTGTCGGGGCCGGGCAGGCGGAAGGTGCCGTAGCCGAGGGCGGGAATCTGGGCGCCATTGGCGCTGACGAAATTCTGCATGGAATGTCTCCTTGAAAAAGGGGCAGCGGGGCTCAGGCGGTGCGCAGCGCGAGCGTCTCGCGGCGGTCGAGTATCCCGCTCCAGATAGTCAGTCCGAGCGCGCCGGCAACGAGGATGGCGCCGACCCAGGGCGTCGCGCCGAGACCGAGAGGGGAGGCGACGACCAGTCCGCCCACCCAGGCGCCGATGGCGATGCCGAGATTGAAGGCGGCGATGTTGAGCGCCGAGGCGACGTCGACGGCGCCGGGGCGCACCTTCTTCGCCAGCTCGACGACATAGATCTGCAGGCCCGGCACATTGGCGAAGGACAGGAAGCCGAGCGCCGCCAGCGTCGGCAGTGTGAGCCAGGGCGAGACGGCGGTGAAGGTGAACAGCGCCAGCACGCCCGCCTGCGCGAGGAAGAGGAAGGTGAGCGCGCGCACCGGGTCGCGGTCGGCGACGCGGCCGCCGGCGATGTTGCCCGCCGCGATGGCGAGGCCGTAGACGACGAGCAGCAGGCTCACGCTCGACGCCGCAAAGCCCGTGATGTGCTCGAGGATCGAGGCGAGATAGGTGAAGGCGACGAAGGTGCCGCCATAGCCGAGCGCCGTCATGCCGTAGACGATGAGCAGCCGGCCCGAGCCGAGAACCCGCAGCTGGTCGAGAAGGCTCGCGGGCGCGGGACGGGAGAGGTTGGCGGGCAGCAGCGCGGCGATGCCGAGAAGGGCGACGACGCCGAGGCCCGACACCGCCCAGAAGGTGGCGCGCCAGCCGAAATTCTGGCCGATAAAGGTGCCGAGCGGCACGCCGGTGACGATGGCGACCGTCAGCCCCATGAACATCAGCGCGATGGCGGAGGCGCGCCGGTCGGCCGGCACGAGGTCGGCGGCGATGGTCGCTCCGACCGAGAAGAACACGCCATGGGCAAAGGCCGAGAGCACGCGCGCCACCAGCAGCGTCTCGTAGCTGGGGCTCAGCGCGGCGGCGGCGTTGCCGACGACGAACAGCGCCATCAGCGACAGCAGCAGCGGCTTGCGCGGCACGCGGCCGGTGAGCGCGGTGAGCACCGGCGCGCCGAAGGTGACCCCGAGCGCGTAGACGCTGACGATCAGGCCGGCGAGCGGCAGGTCGATGTGAAGGTCGGCCGCCACTGTGGGCAGCAGGCCGACAATGACGAATTCCGTGGTGCCGATGGCATAGGCGGCGATGGTGAGCGCGAACAGCGCGAGTGGCATTCTGGTGAGGGACATTGCGGTCGGGGACATTCTGGTCGGGGACATGGCGAATCTCCGCGCCCGCGCCAGCCCGGGAGAGGGCGGCACAGGCGGCGATGGACGGGGTTTCCGGGTGCGGGAGCGCCGGGAACCGGCGGGTTGCGTCGAATATGAGCGAGCCCGGCTTGCGCGACTAGCGCACATGCTGGACCAATAGATGTGAAGGTATTTCACAGATGAACGGTCCGGCGACGTTCGCCCGGCCGTGGAGCGGCGAGGCGGAGGGGCGGCATGGACAATCGCGCGGGCGAGATGCAGGTGCTGGTGGAGGCGGTCGACCGCGGCAGCTTCTCCGCCGCCGGGCGCCGGCTCGGCCTGTCGCCCTCGGCGGTCAGCAAGCTGGTGACGCGGCTGGAGGAGAGGCTCGGCGCGCGCCTGCTGGTGCGCTCGACCCGGGCCATCGTGCTGACGCCCGAGGGCGAGGCCTATGTGGCGCGCGCCCGGCGTATCCTCGCCGAGATCGACGAGGCCGAGCGGCAGATCGCCGCCGGCGCTGCCGCGGTGCCGCGCGGAAAGCTGCGCGTGAGCGCCACGGTCGGCTTCGGCGAGCTGTGCCTGGTGCCGCTGGTGCCTGAATTCCTCGCCCTCTATCCCGAGGTGCAACTCGACCTGTCGCTCACCGACGAGGTGATCGACCTCGTGGCCGAGCGGGCCGACATCGCCCTGCGCGCGGGGCCGCTGCGCGATTCGGCGCTGAAGGCGCGCAAGGTGCTGGAAAGCCGGCGCGTCGTGGTCGCCTCGCCCGCCTATCTCGCCCGCCACGGCACGCCCCGCACGCCGCAGGAGCTTGCCGGGCACAATTGCCTGCGCTTCAATTTCCGCCGGTCCATGGACGACTGGCCCTTCGTCGATCCCGTTTCGGGCGAGGGCTATACGGTCGCGGTGTCAGGCAATCTCGAGGGCAATAGCGGCTCGATGGTCCGGCGCCTCGCGCTCGACGGGCTCGGGCTTGCCCGCATGGCCCGTTATGTCGCCGAGCCCGAGATTCGCGCCGGCCGGCTGGTGCCCGTGCTGGAGGCGTATAACGGGCGCGACGTGGAGATGCTGCACGCGGTCTTTCTCGGGCACGACTATCTCGTCGCGCGCATCCGCGCCTTCGTGGATTTCCTCGTGGCGCGGATCGGTCACTGAGCGGGGCGCGGGGACGGTGGCGGCGTCAGCCGCTACGGACCTTGCGGGTCAACTGGTCGATGGCGTTGATGCCGTTGCGCCCCTCGGTGCTGCCCTGCAGTTCCAGCGCCTTGAAGATGCGCTCGGCCGAGCGCAGGTCGCGGATCTTGAAGTAGCACCAGGCGCGCAGAACCATGAGGTCCTGCTGCTCGGGGGCGATGCGCGAGCGCTCATCGAGGGCGATGAGCGCCTCGATGTAGCGCTGGTCCTTGTAGGCGGCGAGCGCGCGCTGGGCGAGCAGGTCGCCGCTGAGCTGGACGGCGCGGCGCGGGTTCTGCGGCGCCTGCAGCGCGGCGGCCTGGGCGCGGTTGGTCATGCCCATGCGCAGATAGGCGAGCGACTTGCCGTAGGCGGCATCCTCGGAGACGCGCCCGCTCCCGTTCGACAGCCCCTCGTCGAAGGCCTTCACGGCCTCCATCGGGCGGTCGAGGTCCATCAGCTTCCAGCCGCGCGCCACGGCGGCGGTGGCCGCGCTGCTGGTGCTCTCGACCTGGGTGCTGCCGGTGCGGGCGATGGAGCGCGCGGCCGGGCGGCGGCGCGGCGTCGGCACGTAGTCGCCTTCGCCGGCCTGGGCGTACTGGCCCGAGTAGGAGGCGTTGGTCGGCAGTCCGGAGCCGGCCGGGAAGATGGTGGTGCCCGGCAGGCTGGACGGGGACTGGTAGCCGAGCGCGGAGGACGGCACGCCACCCGCCTGCGGGAGCGGCTGGTACTGGGCCTGCCCGTACTGGCTGGCGCCGGGGAGCGGGACGAAGCCGGCGGCGGAGCCCTGCTGGTAGGCGCGGGCATTACCGGCGCCGGCCATCGGCGCGCCGAGCGGCGGGGGCTGAAGCGTCGGGGTCGGCGTCAGGCGGGCCGCCGCGGCGACGAGCGGGTTGACGCGCAGGCCGGCATAGCTGGTCGTCTGGGCGTTGCGCGCCTCGAGGCGGGCCCGCACCACGGGATCGACCAGGGCGACGATGCGCTCCGAGCGCGGGCCCCAGGCCTGCACCATGGCGTTAAGGCGGGCGATGTCGCGCAGGCGCCAGTAGGTGAGCGACAGGCCATAGGCGGAGGGCTCGTCGTTCGGGTCCCAGTTGAGCGCGGTCTCGAACCAGGACTGGGCGGTGACGATCTGCCCGGTATTGTAGGCGTACCAGCCCAGCGCCTGCGAGCCCGGCACATATTTGTCGCGCATCACCACGGGGCTGAAGCGCGAGAGCACGATCTCGTCCAGCACCGGCGGCGGATCGGCGGTCAGCAGCGCGATCACAACGTCCAGATAGGCCTTGTTGTTCTCGGGCGCGGCGTTGCGCCACTCATAGGCGATCGGCTCGGCTTCCAGCGAGCGGCCGAGGAAGTTCAGCGCCAGCACATAGCCTTCGGCCGACTTCGGGCCGCCCTTGCGGTCCAGCGCCAGCTTGAACCATTCGAGGGCGCGGGTCGCCTCGTCATGGCGGAACAGGTACCAGCCGAGCAGCAGCGGGTCACCCGGCGTGGTTTCCTTGCGCGCCAGTTCCTCCATCCGCTTGATGTCGGAATCCGGCACCGAATATTCCGGGTTCTCGGCGGCGTGGCCCATACGGCGGCGGATGAGGTCGTCGCGCAGCGCGGCGAATTCGGGATTGCCGGCGTCGTCCTTGCGCTCGAGCTTGAGCAGGGTCTGGATCTGGTCGTCGGTCAGCAGCGGCATCGCCTTCTGAATGGTGGCGATGCGCTCGGACGGATCGTTGCAGTTGTTCAGGACATAGGTGTAGGCGTCGACCGCCCGCGCGGTCTGGTCGGTCTTGGCGAAGGCCTCGGCGACGCGCCACAGAATGTCGATGTTCATGCAGGTGAGCATGCCGGGCGCATCGGTGGCGAGGCGCAGCACGGTGTTCCACTGCTCCGCGTCGGAGGCGTTGATGAGGCGCCGGCGGTTCTCGGCCTCGGTGAGGCGGGCGACGAGGTCCGGCGGCGGCTGCCAGGACGGGTCCGAGGCCTGCCGCATCGCGATGGCGCTGCGCACGTCGCTGTACTTGCCCTCGGCGTAGAGCTTCCACATGCGCTGGAGTTCGACGTCGGTCTGCGGGCCGAACAGGTCGTCCGGCGGCGTCCAGTCCGGGTAGAGGGCGCGCAGGCGGGCGATCTCGGCCTCGAGGCGGCGGGTGTCGCCCTGGGAGGCGAAGTAGCGCAGCGCGGTCTCGTCGACCTTGGGGCGGGAGGCGTTTCCAGCGTCGGCGCCGCGGCCGGGGAGCTCGATCTGCTGACCGATCGCGGGGACGACGGCCCCCCCGAGCATGACCAGCAGAATGGCTCTCTTCAAAGACATCTCGGGTATCGCTCCGCGATCAGCGCCCAGCCCAGTAGATACAACGTCGACGGGTAGTAGAGCGTTGGCTCAAACCGCCGTAAGTCTTCCGGGATCGGGGTAGCATTCAGAGCACATGCCAGAACCGCGCCGAGCATCCGATAGCCCGGTTCGGTCAGTCGCGTGATCACGCGTCCGGTGGGTATGTCGACGATCGCCGGGGTTCCCCCGTTCTCGATCAGCCAATTCCGCCGGAATGGTTCCTGTAATGCCGTGTTGTCGATCCCTGCACGCAAAAGGTAAAGAGATATCCTTAACGAATTGTAACCAAAGACCGGGGGGAAGCCCTCGGCCAGCGTCACCGGCTTTCCCGGCGGCGCCGAAATCCAGTCGGGCGGCAGGCGCGCGGGGCCGAGCTGGGCAATTCCCAGAAGTTCCAGCCCGGTATTGGTCACGCCCGCCCAGTCGAATTCCGGCGCCAGCCGCGCCATGACCGGAAGCGTCTCGAATATCCAGTAGGAGAGATTCAGTATCGGCCCGTCGGGCCGGTCGCTCTCCGAGAAACCGGTGATGCCCGGTAACAGGATCTTGCGGCTTCCCGAGGTGACGATTAATTTCTGGCCGACGGCCCGCGCGATTCTTCGCGCCGTGTCGATATAGGGCTGGTGATTCCACGCGGTACCCGCTCTCGCCAGTGCATAGGCGATTAACAGATCCCCATCGCTCGCCGCATTTACGTCGGTGACGTGAGGTGTAGAGTTCGGGTCCCAGCGCCATGCCGCGAGTCCATCGTCGCGAATCAGTAATTCTGTCCGCGTAAAACTCCATATGCGTTCAAAGTTGCTTCTGTCACCTGCTAAAAGCGCCAGAAGCATTCCGTAGCCTTGGCCCTCGCTGTGGCTGATGCCGTCATTGGCGCCGTCGACGACCCGCCCATTGGCCTCGACGAATCGCTCCATATAGGCGTTCCAGGCCGGTGCCGGTATCTGGATATTGGATTGGGCGCTCGCCGGCAGGATTCCGCAGACCAGCAGGGCCAGCGTTGCCAGAAGCGCCCGGATCATGTCGGGCGTCCCAGCCGGCGCAGCAGCAGGGCGGTCGTGATGCCCAGCAGGGTGCCGGCGGCCAGCAGCATCAGGGCGTAGGGCACGATGTTGATGGAGAGCCAGTTGGCCGCGATCATGCGGAAGTTCCCGAGGCTGAGCGGCTGGGTGACGATGAACTGGAAGCTGCGTATGTCGCGGCGCTCGATGCTGCCGGACGCCACCTGATAGGCGACCGCCTGGCCGCCGACCCGGTTCCACACGCCGTCCGAGGTGAAGCGGATCATTCCTGCGGCGAGCGCCTCGGAGGTGCGGCCGGCCACCATGGTCCAGGCCGAGGAGCCCGACGGATTCATGGCCTGCGCCATCAGCACCGAGGTGCGCGGCGGCGGCTCGAAGGAACTGCGCCGGCCCTCCTGGATCCGCAGGGAGTCGAAGCTGATCGCGAAGGTGCTCTGCAGCCAGCCCTCGAAACGTTCGAGCAGCCCGTAGACATTGTTGCGCCCCTGCACGTTCTCGCGCCAGCGCTGGTAGATCTCGGGCGTGTTCTCGCTTTCGCCCTCGCGCAACGAGGCCGGCGGCGGCGTCTCCTCGCCGATCTGCCGCTGGCGAAACCGTTGCAGCACGTTGTCGTAGTCGTCGCCGCCCGCGATGGCCTTGGGGTCCTCGGAGCCGGCCGGCACGACCCATTTCGAGCGCACATTCTCGGAAATGCCGACCTGTTCGAGGATGCCCGGCGAGATGAAGTCGATGCCGCCGACGAAGATGGTGTTGCGGTCGCCGAGCGTGGCCGAGGCCGGGGAGGCGTCGATCGCCAGCGGCGCGCCATTGGCGAGGGCGAGGCGCGAGATCAGCGTGCCGGCGGCGGCCAGCGTCGCCGAATCCTGCCGCGCCAGCACCACGGCCAGCGGGTTGTCGTCGAGATTGTAGGGAAAGGCGGTGGCGGCGAACGCCGCGAGGTCCGGCAGGCGGCCGATGCGCGCGAAGCTGTCCATCGTGAATTCGGTCGAATCGAACAGGACGAAGCGGTCCTCGGCCGGCAGGGTGGCGCCGGGCAGGCAGCGGGCATCGGATTCGGTGTCGAGCACGACTTCCAGCCACAGCCGGTTCACGCCCGGGCGGAAGTTGCGCAGCGGGATCTGCATCGGCTCCTTCTGGAGCAGCCCGCCGCCGCTCGTGGTGATCGGCAGGTTGGAGGCGATCTGCTCGTTCACATAGACGTCGAGATGGCTGCCGGGCCGCACGGCGGCGGTGAAGGCGGCGTCGACCAGCAGCGTCGCGTTGCCATAGGCCTGCGCGTAGAAGTCCGCCGGCAGCGCGACCTGGAACTCGATGCGGAAGCGCCGGCCGGAGAATTCCTGCGTCGAGACGCCGAGATCGGCCAGCCGGATCGCGCGGGAGCCGGTGAACATCGGCGCGTCGGGCGCGAACACGGTCGAGGTGCTGACCGCGTCGTCCTGCGGAATGGAGATGGCGTTCAGCCGGTCGATGGCGCGGTCGACATCGGCGGGCGTCGGGCCGGAGATGACCAGCGTCGGCGCGCCGAGGCGGTCGTCCTCGATCAGCGTGGTGATCGGCCGCCCCCGCGCCTCATTGGGCACCGAGGCCATCAGGCGGGGCAGTTCGGAGGCGGTGCCGACGACGACGGTGAGACCGCCCTTCGGCGTGGCGCCGGACTGCCCCTCGCCGACGGTGATGGAGGGGTTCGGGAACTGGCCGCGAACCGCCAGACCCTGCACGACGCGCAGCACGCGGGCGCTGCCGCCGCCCTCGATCGGGCCGGGCGTGACGACGCGGATGGGCGTGACGCCGCTCGCGTCGACGCCGACCGAGGCGAGGTCTTCCAGTCCGCCGGACAGGGGCGGGCGGCCGCCGGCAAAGGAGATGCCGGTCCCCTCATTGTTGATCTCGGTCCACAGCTCGTAGGTGGCCGTCACCGCGCAGTCGGTGCGATGGCGCTGCACGACGTCGATGCGCACGATGTTGGCGCCGGGGCGCAGCGTGCCGCGCTGGAGCGGCACCTCGACATGGGCGGGCTCCTGCGAGGCGGCGATGGCCCGCTCGACGACCGGCTGGCCGTTGAGGCTCACGCGGATGCGCGAGGTCTCCGGCATCACCACGACGGCGCTGAGATAGCTGAGCAGGAAGCTGGAGGCGCGGTTCGCCTCCTCCTGCGTGGCGTAGATGACCCAGGAGCGCGAAGCGACCTCGCCGGCGAAGATCATGCGCCGCTGCGGGATGATGTAGCGGTCCGGGCTGCGCGGGGCGGCCGGCGTCGCCGTGGTCGCCAGCGGCGCGGGGGCGGGGGCGGGCTGGCCGGGCACCATCTGGAACGGGTTGGCGGTCGAGGGCGGCGCGCTCGGTGCCGGGGGCAGCGCGAAGCCCGGCGCGGGCAGCGGCGTGGCAGGCGCGGCCACAGGCGGCGGGGCGACCGGCGGCGGGGCGACCGGCTCGAGCGGGGGAAGCTGCGCGGTCGAGGCCGGCGGGGCCGGAACCCAGTCGGGCGCGGCCGCCGGCCGGGTGGGCGCGGGGCGGGCGGGAGCCGGGCCGGCGGGGGAGGGCGATATGCCCCCCGGCATGTTGAAGGGCGAGGACGACGTGCTCGGCTGCAACTGCGGCATGGCGGGCACGGCGAGCGTGCGCGCGGGCGCCGCGACGGGCGCCTCGTCGGCAAAGCTCGGGGCGCTGGCCGGCGGGCTGCCCGAGGCGCCGCCCGGGGGCAGCGTCATCGGAATCGAGACCGGGGGCGGATTTCCCTTCGCGCCGTCTCCCTTGCCGCCATCGGCGGGAATGGGCGGGGTCATGGAGAAGCCGGTGCCCTGTCCTGCCGAATTCTGGGCGAAGGCGGGCGCGGCGAGGGTGCCGGCGGCCAGGGCGAGCAGGAGCGCAAGGCGAATGCCGGCGGCGGTGAGGCGTCGAAAAGCACCCATCGTCGTCATCCGCGTTTCGCCGGTGCCAGCACCGGGCGGCGGCGCCTTTCGCGCCAGAGCTTCTGCAGGTGGATCAGGTAGGACAGTCCACGCCCCGTCTGGAAGATCGCCGTACGCACGAATCGTATCGTACCAAGCAGTACACCGGGATTGTTGCGGCGCGAATCCTGGAATTTCTTCCACTCGTCGGAATTGGAGAAAATCAGGTCCGCGATGAGGCGGTAGTGCAGGGGCTGGTCGGGCTGGAACTGGCAGCCGACCAGAATGCCGTCGACGCTGCGCTCCACGTTGCGGATGGTGACGGGGAGGGTGTCGATCGGGATGTTGCTGGCGAGCGGGCGGAAGCGCAGCGCCGCCGGCGCGCCGCGCTCGGTCTCGGGCAGGACCACATTGGCGGCCGGGCGCACCCGGGCGCCGCCCAGCGAGCCGTCGTCGATGGTCGCGGCATAGGCGGTGCCGTCGATCAGCAGCTCGCAGCGCCGCAGCAGGTCCACGCGATGCGACCGGCGCCGGTTGCGCCGCTCGGACACCACGCCGAGCGCGCAGCCGGCGAGCAGCAGGTTGAGCAGGTTCCAGCCGCCCACCACGATGATGATGTCGTGGTTGAACGGCTCCGTAACCAGCCGCCAGCCGGTCAGCACGACGCCAACGAGCAGGATGCCGAAGATGATGAAGAAGGGGCGACCGATCTCGGAAACGTGGCCCTCCTCCATCGTCTCGCCCTTGGCCGTCACCTTGAAGGTCGGCTTGTTCGGGTTGGCGAGCACCGAGATGATGGCCGGCAGCAGATAGATGGCCTGAATGTACTCGTAGACCTCCGACACCCACGGCCAGCGGTAATGACCGTAGAGGTAGTTCTGCATGAGCAGGTTCACCATCATGTAGGTGGTGGTGTAGGCGAGGAACTCGGCGCCCGATGCGTTGAAGATCTCAAGCGAGAAGAACAGGTAGAACAGCGGCGAGATGAGGAACATCAGCCGCGGGTAGGAAAACAGCCAGAAGAAGGTGCTGGAGCAGTAGCAAAGCCGCTGGGGCAGGGTGAGCCCGCGCTTGCCCGGCGGGAAGTGGAACAGCAGGATCTGCATCATGCCCTGCGCCCAGCGCGAACGCTGGCCGATGAAGCTGGCGAAGGTCTCCGGCTGCAGGCCGGCGATCATCGGCTTGTCGACATAGATGGAGTGCCAGCCGCGCGAATGCAGCTCGAGCGCGGTTTCCGCGTCCTCGGTAATGGTGATGCCCGAGAAGCCGTTGGTCTCGCCGAGCGCGCGCCGGCTGAGCACCGCCGCGGAGCCGCAGAAGAAGGCGGCGTCCCATTTGTCGAGACCGCGCTGGATGATGCCGTAGAACATCTCGTTCTCGGACGGCATGAACTCGAACGTGCCGAGATTGCGCTCCAGCGGATCGGGATTGATGAAGAAGTGCGGCGTCTGCACGAGAAACAGATTCTCGTCCTGCAGGAAGTAGCCGACCGTGTTGGTGAGGAAGTCGCGCGTCGGGGCGTGATCGGCGTCGAACACGACCACGAGGTCGCCTTTGGAGAATTTGAGCCCGTTGTTGAGATTGCCGGCCTTGGCGTGCTCGTTGCGCGCGCGGGTGAGATAGTTCACCCCGAGCCCCTCGCACAGCTTCTGAAGGTCGGCGCGGCGCTGGATGGCCGCCGCGGCCTGAACGGGGTCTTCCTGCTGGCACTTCTGGTCGGAGCCGCCATCGTCGAGCAGCCAGATGGTCAGCTTGTCGGCGGGATATTCCATCGAGAGCGCCGCCGACACGGTGGAGGCGAGCAGCTCCGGCTCTTCATTATAGGTCGGGATGAAGACATCGACCGTGGGGTGCTCGCCGGGCGGGATCGGCGGGGCCTTGCGCGGCGCCATCGGCGCCGACACCACGAAGAGGCTGAGGAACAGCATGAAGACGCTGTACATCTCGGCGAGGTAGAGCATGAAGCCGGGGATGAAGTCTTCGAGCTGGCTGATCGGCGGCAGCGTGCTCGTGGTACGCCAGTACACGTAGCGCAGAACGATCGCCGTCCCGAGTGCCAGCGCAATCTTGCGAAGCACGCTCGTCGAGGGTCCGAAGGTCTTCAATATGGCCATCATCACCACGACGATGCAGCCGGCGATGAGATGCGCCTGAAGGCTGATCGGCAAAGTGATCAAAAATACCACTATCAGGGACGAAACGGCCCAGAGAGCGGCGATCCATGCTTTCCGCATCGAGTTTCCTGCTTTTCCAGCCCCCGCCGAAACCAGCACCTCACGTGTCTTAAAGCGCATAAGTTGAAGAAATCTATCCATTTTCGAAGCTGTCGTCTCTCGGCACGATTCCACCTCGTGAGTCCGCAAGCTAAAGTCAGATGCACAAGTGATTCGGTCGCGGCGAAAGTCGTGGTCCGGGGATTGCCGCAGCGTGGGGGCGCCATCCGCAAGCGCGAGCGTCGAAGGGGCTATGACGGGACGGAACACGCGCAAAATTCTGTCCGGATGCCTGGTCGCATCCGTTGCGCTCGTCGCGTCGGGCTGCGCCATGTATCCGTGGCAGGGGCCTTGGCAGGGCCAGAATCCGCAGGTCGCCAACCTCACGACAGAGGTGGAGGTCGCGGACGCGCTCGTGCTTCCCGAGCCGGGCTCGACCCCGCCCGTGATCGCCGTGGTGCAGACAAATTACCTCAATGCCCTTGAACAGGAGATCGTGCTCGGCACGAACTCGCATTCTCGCGGCCAGAATGCCCTGTACGTCGTCTTCTTCGGGCCGGTGAAGGGCCGCACGGGCTGGGAGAACACCCGCGCGGATGATTTCCTCAGTACGGAGGTCATCGACCAGGAGATGGTCGACCGCATGCCCTCCGTGACGATGTACACCTCGAACTACTTCGTCCAGAACCGCTACGGACCGTTCAACTACGCGATCGGAAACGCCGGCGGCGGCGAATTGTGCATCTATGGCTGGCAGCGCATCCAGTCGCAGGTGCCGATGTTCCTCAGCTTCCGCGACCGCGGCTCGATGTCGATCCGGCTGCGCCTGTGCCAGATCGGCGCCACCGAGCAGGACCTGCTGCGGGTGATGTACCGCTACTCGATCAACGGCTATTTCCTGCCCTATGTCTGGCAGCCTTACGGACGCCCGCTCGGCGAGCCGGAAGGCATCGGCCGGATCGGCGGGCCGCTCGCCTATCCCTCGGGCCTGCAGGGCGACGGCACGGTGCTCGACGGCTGGATGGGCGGCGACGACCTGACCGGCTCGGTGGGCCCGGTGGCGGAGCCCTCGCGCGGTGCACCGCGCCGCGCCCGGCCGCGCTATGGCAGCGCGATCCCGCAGCCGGAGACGATCTATCAGGGCGGCGGCCTGCCGCAGGGCAATCTGGTCGACCCCTATGAGGGTTACCCGCAGGTGCCGGGGCCGGCCGGTGCCGCCCAATTGGCGCCGGCGACCCAGCCCAATGTGGTGCAGGGGCGCCCGCCCGCCGGCGCGGTGGTCGATCAGGCGCCGGCGCGCACGGTGCAGACGCCCGTGCAGACCTCGCCCTTCTCGGCACCTCCGACCCTGCCCGGTGTCCCCCCGATCGGCGGGACACGTCCGGCGGCAGGGTCCGTCGGCGATCCGGTGCGGCTGGTGCCCGGCGCGAGCAGCTATCCCTCGCCGACGCCGTGAGCGGACACCACCTGCCGCGCGGTTTCGCGGAAGCCTGACGCGCGGGCGATCCGGCCCGGTTTGCTCAAGCTGCGGAGCCGCCCGGACACGGTGGCTCAGGGCGCGGCGAGGCGCGCCCGGGCACGGGTGCGTATCGCCTTCAGGCCGACGAGCACCGGCCGTTCCACCGCGATCAGGAAGAGCTGGCCGAGCGCCAACGTGGCGAGGCAGGTGCCAACAAACAGCGCGGCGAGCGCCGGGGCGGTCAGCGGCGCGAGGTCGGCGAAGATCGCCGAGGCCGGCGCCACGATCAGCGGCACATGCACGAGATAGATCGGGAAGGACAGTTCGCCGAGCCGTTGCAGCGGGGCCGTCTCGAAGAAGCGGCGCAGCGGCGGCGTGATGAGCACCGCGACCAGCAGCAGGATCGCCCCGGCCTGACGCGACCCGTCCCGTCCGAGGAAGGCGGCGAACTGGCTGGCGAGATCCTCGCCGGGGGCGCGGCCGGGAAAGGTGGCGCCCAGCACCAGCCCGGCGAGGGCGAGGCCCAGGCCGAGCCGGAGATGGTCGCGCAGCCGGTGGCGCAGCTCATAGACCAGCGCGCCGCCGCAGAAGGCGGCGAGGTAGAACAGGCCCAGCAGCGGGAAGGCGACGAGGCCGAGCGCCATGGCGACCGGCCGGGCGCGTCCGCGCAGCACGGCATAGCCGCCATAGACCAGAATCGAGCCGATGAACTCGGCCTGCATGGTCCAGAGCGGGTTGTTGAACCGCGTGGTGCCGTCCACGAACACGCCGACCGCACCCTCCCAGATTGCCTGCGAGAGCGGGGGAATGGGCGGCTGGTAGGTCCAGCGGAACCACGGGCTGCCGGTGAGCGCCTGCACCTCGCGCGCCGCGTCGGGGAAGCTGGTCAGCCAGGCCCAGGCGAGGATGGAGGAGGCCAGCGCCGGCAGGCCGAGGCGCAGATAGCGCAGCCCGATCATCAGCGGCGCCTCGCGGACGGATTTCGGCGCGGAGGTGGCGAGCACGAAGCCGGAGAGGACGAAGAACACCGCCACCGCGAAATGGCCGTTCCACAGCACGGCCAGCGGCGTGTCGAACAGGGTGAAGCCGGTGCGGGCCTTGTCGGCGAACAAGGCGGGGGTGAAGGCGTAGAAGAAGTGGAACGCCACCACGGCGCAGGCGGCAACGCCGCGCAGCCCGTCGAGGCAGACGATCCGCGCCGTGCCGGCCGGCGCCTGCGGGGTTTCGGCGGCACGCAGCGGCATTACCGGCCCGGTTCAGTTAGGAAGCGGCAGGGTGCCCGGGACGCGCGGCGCCCCGGGGGCGGCTCACTTGCCGAGCGTCGCGACGTCGCGTCCGCCGTTCACCTTCTTGAGCTCATTGACGTAGTCTTCCGGGAACATCATGTGCCAGGGCGTCTTCAGGCCCATGAAGGACGCCACCTGCCCGATGAACCAGGTGCAGTTGGTGGTCGTCGCGTTCCAGAACGGCGTCGTCTTCTGCAGCTTCTGGATATAGGCGAAGACCTTCGGCGCGTCCTCGTCGCTCAGATAGACGCGGTAATTGGCGAGGAGATACTCCTCGTCGAGATCGCCATAGCTGGCGCCGGTCTCGGAGGGCACCGGCATCATGTGGCCGAGCATGTAGGGAACCGGGCTGTCGGTGGCCGGGTGAAGGCCGGCGACCTCGACCTCGCGCTCGCTCGACTTGCCGTACCAGAGGAAGGCATGGCCGTAGCTGGCGGCGGTGCGGGCGCGGAAATCGACGTAATAGGGGCCGCGGGCCTGGGAGGCGGCGGGCTTCGAGGCGCTGGCGGTCGCCGGCGCGTCGGTCTTCTTGCGCGGCTTGGCGGGCTGCGCCGTCGCGGACTGTGCCGTGCCGGACTGTGCCGTGGTGGTCGGCGCGGGCGCCGCCACGGGAGCGGCGCTCGCCGGCGCATCGCCCGGGGCGGAAGTGGCCGCGCTGTCGGTGACGGCGAAGGCCGGGGCGATGCCGAGGGACATCGCCGAGAAAGCGCAAAGCGCCACTGCGAGGCAGCGGCGCTTTGCCTGGAGCGTAAACAACATCATGCCGGCACCTCGTCGCCTCTTGATCCGATCGCGCGCAGGATCGGGCCCGCCGCGGACATGTCAAGCACGACGCGACATCCGGGTACGGGCCCGATGTCGAAAAATCAGCCCTTGGTGACGACCGGCGACTTGCCGACCGGGGACTTGCCGATCGGGGACTTGCCGATCGGAGCAGCTTCGGCCTTGACCGGCTGCGGCTGCGGGAGGTCAGCGGCCAGCGCGCCGCCCACCATGAGGACCGACACGGAAGCGACGAGCAGAGTCTTGATCATGGGAAGGTACCTTCTATTGGTAGGGTGAAGAGCTGGCCTGCGGGGCAACCGAGGTCTCGTCGAGACAAGGAATAATCCGTCCGGTTAACACGTGCAATTGAACGCAAGGCGCCACGCGGGTTGCATCGGCGGTTTTCGCCGACTGTTGCAAAAATGGCGCGAAACCCTGCCGTTGCGCCACGTTCGCGCGTCAGGGGGCGGCCCTGGCAGGGCATTTCTGGTATCACCCGGCCATCGTCCTTCGAAGAGTTCGGACATGACCGTGCGGAAGTTTTCGATTCTGGCCGCCCTCGCGGCGTCGTTTTTCCTCACCGCCGGCGCGCCCGAGGGTGCGCAGGCGCGCGAGACCGTGGCCTTCGAGAAGCCGGGCTATGCGCCGGGCACCATCGTGGTCAGCACCAAGGAGCGCCGGCTCTATCTCGTGCTCGGCCAGGGCAAGGCGCTGCGCTACCCGGTGGCGGTGGGGCGCAACGGCAAGCAGTGGCGGGGCACCGTGCGCATCGACGGCAAATATGTGCGCCCGGCCTGGTCGCCGCCCGAGGAGATCCGCCGCGACAACCCGAAGCTGCCCAATGTCATTCCCGGCGGCACGCCGGAGAATCCGATGGGCGAGCGGGCCATGACGCTTTCCGGCGGCGGGCAGTACGCGATCCACGGCACCAACCGGCCGAAGTCGATCGGTACCTTCGCGTCCTATGGCTGCGTGCGCATGCACAATGACGACATCATCGACCTGTTCGGCCGCGTCGGCATCGGCACGCCGGTGGTGATGCTTCCCTGAGCGGGCAGGCGCCGCGCGCTGCGGCGCGAGGAGCCGGATATGAAAAAGGCCCGCTCGCGCGGGCCTTTCTGTTTTCGGGCGGGTCTGCCTTCGGGCAGGGAGCGCCAAGCGGCGCGTCACTCCGCCTTGTCGTCGACCGGCGCCGAGCGGACGGCATCGCCGCCGGCGCTCTTGGCCGCCGCGCGCGGGCGCAGCGTGTCGGTCTTGTCCTCGCCCTGCGGCTTGCGGGCGGCCATCGACTTGTCGATGGTCACGAGGCGCAGAACATTGGTGGTGCCGGGGGTGGCGAAGGGCACGCCCGCGGTGATGGCGATCTTGTCGCCTTCCTTGGCGAAGCCGTGCTCCACCGTCACCTGCGTCGCCTTGGCCGCCATCTCGCCGAAGGTGTGGATCTCCTCGGGCGCATGCACCACGTGCACGCCGTAGGACATCACCAGGCGGCGGGCGGTGGAAAGCTGGCTGGCAATGCCGATGATCGGAATGCGCGGGCGCTCGCGCGCGGCGTGCAGCGTCGTGGTGCCCGACAGCGTGTAGGTGACGATGGCGGCGGCGTCGATCGACAGGGCGGCGTGATAGGCGGCCTGCGTCACCGCGTCGGCGACCGAGTGGCCGGCGTCGGGGCGCTGCGATTCGATGATCGCGCGGTAGCCTTCGTCGCGCTCCACCTGCTTGATGATCTGGTCCATCATCGCCACGGCCTCGACGGGATACTGGCCGGCCGCGCTTTCGGCCGAGAGCATCACCGCGTCGGCGCCGTCATAGACGGCGGTGGCGACGTCGGACACCTCGGCGCGGGTCGGCACCGGGGCGCTGATCATCGATTCCAGCATCTGCGTCGCCACGATCACCGGCTTGCCGAGGCGGCGGGATTCGCGGATGACGCGCTTCTGCAGCGCCGGGATTTCCGGCAGCGACAGCTCGACGCCGAGATCGCCGCGCGCCACCATGATGCTGTCGGACAGCTCGGTGAGGCGGGTGAGGTGCTCGACCGCGAGCGGCTTCTCCAGCTTCAGGTTGATCTGGGCGCGGCCCTGGATCAGCTCCTTGGCCTCGATCACGTCTTCGGGGCGCTGCACGAAGGAGAGCGCGATCCACTCGACGCCGAGGTCGAGGGCGAAGAACAGGTCGGCGCGGTCCTTGTCGGTGAGCGCCGAGACCGGCAGCAGCACGTCGGGGACGTTGAAGCCCTTGTTGTTGGACAGCTTGGTGCCGGCGACGACCTCGGCCTCGATGAAGCCGGCGCCCTTCTTGACGACGCGCACGCGCACCTTGCCGTCGTCCAGCAGCACGGTGGAGCCCTCATGCAGGGCTTCCAGAATCTCGGGATGCGGGATCGACACGCGCTTCTCGTCGCCCGGCGTGCTGTCGGTGTCGAAGCGCAGCGTGGTGCCCGGGGTCAGGTTGATGAAGCCGTCGACGAAACGGCCAAGGCGCAGCTTCGGCCCCTGCAGGTCGGCCAGCACGCCGATCGGGCGGCCGACGTCCTTTTCGAGCGCCCGTACCGAGCCGAGCACGCGGCCATGGTTCTCCTGCGTGCCATGGCTGAAATTCAGCCGGAACACATCGACCCCGGCCTCGTAAAGGGCCTTGATCATGTCCGGGCTCGAAGATGCCGGACCCAGCGTCGCCACGATCTTGGTCGCGCGTTCACGCCTGCTCACCATGATATCCTCCGTCGTGCCTGCGCCGATGCGCGGCACCGGCTTGTCCTCATATGAACCAAAAGTAGGGTCCTGTCTCTCGGATGTTATCTTGCATTGCAGCGTGTCTGTTTCGCGACGCGGCGAGGTCGGCAGGTGGCTTTCCTCCCCCTCGCGCCCTGCCATAGCGGCATGCGGAAAGCCGTGCGGCGCGTGCATTCCGGCGCGCCGGGCGGGCCGGAATCCCCTTGCTGGCATTCGGAATTCTGTATACCAATAAAAAGGTCAAGCGTGCGGTTCCGCGCCCGCCTCACGGTATTCCGGCATGGCTGATGCATCGGCCACCGGGAGTCCGGCGGCGGCAGGCGAAGAGCCTCACAGTCCGCAGCCAGATGCAGGTTTTCGACGTTCCAGCCACTCGCAGACCGCAACCACAGGCATCGGCAGCCATGACGCGCAAGATCAGGAAACTCCTCGTCGCCAACCGATCCGAAATCGCGATCCGCGTGTTCCGCGCCGCGACCGAGCTCGGCATCACCACGGTCGCCATCTATGCGGAGGAGGACAAGCTCTCCCTTCACCGCTTCAAGGCGGACGAGGCCTATTTGGTCGGCCGCGGCCCATGGCTTGCGAAGCCGCTCGGGCCCATCGACGCCTATCTCTCCATCGAGGAGGTGATCCGCGTCGCCAGGGAAGCGAAGGTCGACGCCATCCATCCCGGCTACGGCTTCCTCTCCGAGAGCCCGGAATTCGCCGAAGCCTGCGCACAGGCCGGGATCATCTTCATCGGCCCGACGCCGCAGACCATGCGCACGCTCGGCAACAAGGTGGCGGCGCGCAATCTTGCCATCTCGGTCGGCGTGCCCGTCATGCCGGCGACCGAGCCGCTGCCGGACGATTCCGCCGTGGTGCTGGAGGCGGCCCGCGCGGTCGGCTACCCGGTCATGCTCAAGGCAAGCTGGGGTGGCGGCGGTCGCGGCATGCGCCCGATCGAAAGCGAGGACAAGCTGCTCGACGCCGTGATGACGGCCAAGCGCGAGGCCAAGGCCGCATTCGGCAAGGACGAGGTGTATCTGGAGAAGCTGGTGCGCCGCGCCCGGCACGTCGAGGTGCAGATCCTCGGCGACACCCATGGCAACCTCGTGCACGTGTTCGAGCGCGACTGCTCGATCCAGCGCCGCAACCAGAAGGTCATCGAGCGCGCCCCGGCGCCTTACGTCGACGAAGCCACCCGCAAGGGGCTGACCGACGCCGCGCTCGCCATCGGCCGGGCGACCGACTACATCGGCGCCGGCACGGTCGAGTTCCTGATGGATGCCGACACCGGCGCCTACTATTTCATCGAGGTCAATCCGCGCATCCAGGTCGAGCACACGGTGACGGAGGTCGTCACCGGCCTCGATCTCATCAAGGCGCAGATCAAGATCCTCGAGGGCGGCCATATCGGCAGCCTGGCCGAGACCGGCATTCCTCCGCAGGAGGAGATCCGCCTCAACGGCCACGCCATGCAGTGCCGGATCACCACCGAGGACCCGGAAAACAACTTCATCCCGGATTATGGCCGCATCACCGCCTATCGCGGCGCCATGGGCTTCGGCATCCGCGTCGACGGCGGCACCGCCTATTCCGGCGCCGTGGTGACGCGTTTCTACGACCCGATGCTGGAGAAGGTGACGGCCTGGGCGCCGACCAGCGAGGAGGTCATCTCCCGCATGTACCGCGCGCTGCGCGAGTACCGCATCCGCGGCGTGGCGACCAATCTGCCCTTCCTCGAAAACGTGCTGACGCACCCGGACTTCACCGCCTGCCGCTACACGACGCGCTTCATCGACACCACGCCGGAGCTGTTCGACTTCGGCGGCCGCCGCGACCGCGCCACCAAGCTGCTGGCCTGGATCGCCGATGTGACGGTGAACGGCCACCCCGAGGTGAAGGGCCGCGCCCGGCCCTCGGCCACCGCGCGCGTGCCCGAGCCGCCCGCCTTCCTCAACGAGCCGGCGCCCGGCACGCGCCAGCTTCTCGACCAGCTCGGCCCCAAGGGCTTCGCCGACTGGATGCTGGCGCAGAAGCGCGTGCTCGTCACCGACACGACGATGCGCGACGCCCACCAGTCGCTGCTCGCCACCCGCATGCGCGGCTACGACATCGCCCGCGTGGCCGATTCCTATGCGCGCGGCCTGCCGGGCCTGCTGTCGCTCGAATGCTGGGGCGGCGCGGCCTTCGACGTCTCCATGCGCTTCCTCTCCGAGGACCCGTGGGAGGGGCTGGCGAAGATCCGCGAGAGCGTGCCCAACATCCTGACGCAGACGCTGGTGCGCGGCGCCAACGGCGTCGGCTACGCCAATTATCCCGACAATGTGGTGCGCTTCTTCATCCGCCAGGCGGCGGATGCCGGCATGGACATCTTCCGCGTCTTCGACTGCCTCAACTGGATCGAGAACATGCGCGTCTCGATCGACGAGGCGCTGAAGACCGGCAAGCTGGTCGAGGGCGCCATCTGCTATGCCGGCGACCTGCTCGACCCGGACCGCTCGAAGTACAACCTCAAATACTATGTCGCGATGGCGAAGGAGCTGGAGAAGACCGGCGTCCACGTCCTCGGGCTCAAGGACATGGGCGGCCTCGTCAAGCCGGCCGCGGCCAAGGTGCTGTTCAAGGCGCTGAAGGAGGAGGTCGGGCTGCCGATCCACTTCCACACCCACGACACGTCGGGCGTCGCCGGCGCCTCGGTGCTGGCGGCGGTGGAGGCGGGGGTCGACGCGGTCGACCTCGCCATGGACGCGATGAGCGGCATGACCTCGCAGCCGTGCCTCGGCTCCATCGTAGAGGCGCTGCGCGGCTCCGAGCGCGACACCGGGCTCGACCCGGAGGCGATCCGGCGCATCTCCTTCTACTGGGAAGGCGTGCGGGCGCAGTACGCCGCCTTCGAGAGCGATCTCAAGGGGCCGGCCTCCGAAGTCTATCTGCACGAGATGCCGGGCGGCCAGTTCACCAATCTCAAGGAGCAGGCGCGCTCCATGGGGCTGGAGAGCCGCTGGCACGAGGTGGCCAAGGCCTATCGCGACGCCAACGACCTGTTCGGCGACATCATCAAGGTCACGCCCTCCTCCAAGGTGGTGGGCGACCTCGCGCTGATGATGGTCAGCCAGGGACTTTCCGCCGCCGATGTGCTCGATCCCAAGCGCGACGTCGCCTTCCCGGCCTCGGCGGTGGCGATGCTGCATGGCGAGTACGGGCAGCCCTTGGGTGGCTGGCCGCCGGCGCTGCAGGCGAAGGCGCTCAAGGGCGAGCCGCCGATCACCGTGCGCTACGGCTCGCTGCTGGAGGATGCCGACCTCGAGGCCGAGCGCGGCGAGGTGTCGAAGCTGCTCGGCCGCGCCGCCACCGACCGCGAGCTGGCCTCCTATCTGATGTACCCGAAGGTGTTCACCGACTTCGCCCCCGTGGTGGCGAAGTTCGGGCCGGTCTCGGCGCTGCCGACGCCGGTGTTCTTCTACGGCATGAAGCCGGGCGACGAGACCACCATCGAGATCGAGCGCGGCAAGGCGCTGATGGTGCGCCTGACCGCGCTGGGCGACACGCGCGACGACGGCCTCGTCGAGGTGTTCTTCGAGCTGAACGGCCAGCCGCGCATGATCCTGGTGGCCGACCGCGACGCGGTGCCGAAGGTCGCCGGCCGGCGCAAGGCCGAAGAAGGCAACGAGTTCCACGTCGCGGCGCCGATGCCCGGCACCATCTCCTCGCTCGGCGTGGTCAGCGGGCAGGTCGTCAAGGCCGGCGACGTGCTGCTGACCATCGAGGCGATGAAGATGGAGACCGCCATCCACGCGCCGCGCGAGGGCACCGTGCAGGAAATCCTGGTCTCGCCCGGCAACTCCATCGACGCGAAGGATCTGCTTGTCGTGCTGGAGGCGTGAGGGCGACGCGAAGAACACGTGCTCCCGGGGCCACAAGGCCCCGGGGAATAAAGATAATCGACTGAGGACCTTCTTGGGAGGAAGGCAATGCGTTTGGCAATTGTGAAGGAAGACCTGTCCGTCGAACCGCGCGTCGCGGGCTCGCCGGACACGGTAAAGCGCTACATTGGATTGGGCGCGGAGGTTTTTGTCTCGTCGGGTGCGGGAGTTGCGTCCGGGATCGGGGATTCGGAGTATGAGGGCGCGGGGGCGCGGGTGGTGGCGGACAACGCGGCTGCGGTCGCGGGTGCGGACATCGTGCTCGGGGTGCGCCGTCCTGCGGCGGCGGCGCTGAAGGGGGTCAATCCCGGGGCGCTGGCGATCGCCATCATGGACCCGCACGGGCACGAGAGCGAGCTCGAGGCGCTGGCCAAGGCGGGGGTGTCGAGCTTCGCGATGGAGCTGATGCCGCGCATCACAAGGGCGCAGGTGATGGACGTGCTGTCCTCCCAGGCGAACCTCGCCGGTTATCGCGCGGTGGTGGACGCGGCCGCCGAGTTCGGCCGGGCCTTCCCGATGATGATGACGGCGGCGGGCACGGTGCCGGCGGCGCGGGTGTTCGTGATGGGGGCGGGCGTGGCCGGCCTGCAGGCGATCGCCACGGCGCGCCGGCTGGGGGCGGTGGTCTCGGCCACCGATGTGCGCCCGGCCTCGAAGGAGCAGGTGGAGTCTCTCGGCGCCAAGTTCATCGCGGTCGAGGACGAGGAGTTCAAGCAGGCCGAGACGGCGGGCGGCTACGCCAAGGCGATGTCGGCGGAGTACCAGGCCAAGCAGGCGGCGCTGACGGCGACGCACATCGCCAAGCAGGACATCGTCATCACCACGGCGCTGATCCCGGGCCGGGCGGCGCCGCAGCTGGTGAGCGCGGAGATGGTGGCGTCGATGAAGCCGGGCTCGGTGCTGATCGACCTGGCGGTGGAGCGCGGCGGCAATGTCGAGGGCGCGGTCCCCGGCGAGGTGGTGGTGACGGCGAACGGCGCGAAGATCGTCGGGCACCTGAACGTGCCGGGCCGTCTGGCGGCCACGGCCTCGCAGCTCTACGCCAAGAACCTGTACGCCTTCGTGGAGACGCTGGTGGACAAGGCGACGAAGAGCCTTTCGGTGAAGTGGGACGACGAGCTTGTGAAGGCGACGCTGCTGACCCGGGACGGGGTCGTGGTGCACCCGTCCTTCAAGCCGGCGGACGCGGCGTGATCTGAGCCTTGCGGGCGCGCCGGGGGCGCGCCCGGCAAAGAGGGATGAAGAGGCGGGCGGCGCGGGCAGGCGCGGCACGCGCCTCGTGAACAGACGTCAGGGGATTGAGGGAAATGGCCAATCCGGCAACGGGCGACGCGGTCGCCCAGAACGCGGTCGAGGGAGCGCGCATGGCGGCCGAGGTGGCGCGCCAGGCGGCACAGGCGGCGCAGGCCTATGCGGAAGCGGCGGCACAGAACTACGCGGACATCGCGGGACAGGCGGCGGGAGCGGCGGCGCATGCGCTGACCGGCGGGGCGATCGACCCGTTCGTGTTCCGGCTCGCCATCTTCGTGCTGGCGGTGTTCGTGGGCTACTACGTGGTGTGGTCGGTGACGCCGGCGCTGCACACGCCGCTGATGAGCGTGACCAACGCGATCTCCTCGGTGATCGTGGTGGGGGCGCTGCTGGCGGTGGGCGTGGACACGGTGGCCGAGGGCACCGAATGGGCGCGGGGCTTCGGCTTCATCGGGCTGGTTCTGGCCAGCGTGAACATCTTCGGCGGGTTCCTGGTGACCAGCCGGATGCTCGCCATGTACTCGAAGAAGAAGTGAGGGCGCACCGATGAACGCCAATCTGGTCGCTGTCCTCTACCTCGTCTCGGGGGTCCTGTTCATTCTGGCGCTGCGCGGGCTGTCCAGCCCGGTGACGTCGCGCCAGGGCAATCTGTTCGGCATGGTCGGCATGACCATCGCCATAGTGACGACGCTGGCGGCCTCGCCGCCGGCGGGGCTCGGTGGCTGGGCGCTGGTGCTCGGCGGTCTGGCGCTGGGCGGCGGCGCCGGCGCGGTGATCGCGAAGAAGATCGCGATGACGCAGATGCCGCAGCTGGTGGCGGCGTTCCACTCGCTGGTGGGCCTTGCGGCGGTGGCGGTGGCGGCGGCGGCGCTCTACGCGCCGGGGGCCTTCGGCATCGGCGCGCCGGGCGAGATCCACGCGCAGGCGCTGATCGAGATGAGCCTGGGCGTGGCGATCGGCGCCATCACCTTCACCGGCTCGGTGATCGCCTTCGCCAAGCTGAACGGCAATATGAGCGGCAAGCCGATCCTGCTGCCGGGCCGGCACGTGATCAATGCGGGCCTGGCCCTGCTGATCGTGGTGCTGGTCGGCGTGCTGACCGTGACCGAGAGCCACACGGTGTTCTGGCTGATCGTGATCGCCAGCCTGGTGTTCGGCGGCCTGCTGATCATCCCGATCGGCGGCGCCGACATGCCGGTGGTGGTGTCGATGCTGAACTCCTACTCGGGCTGGGCGGCGGCGGGCATCGGCTTCACGCTGGGCAACACGGCGCTGATCATCACCGGCGCGCTGGTGGGCTCGTCGGGCGCGATCCTGAGCTACATCATGTGCAAGGGCATGAACCGGAGCTTCGTCTCGGTGATCCTGGGCGGCTTCGGCGGCGACGCCTCGGCGGGCCCGGCGGGGGGAGCGGAGACGCGCCCGGTCAAGCAGGGCTCGGCCGAGGACGCGGCCTTCATCATGAAGAACGCGGCCAAGGTGATCATCGTGCCGGGCTACGGCATGGCGGTGGCGCAGGCGCAGCACGCGCTGCGCGAGATGGCGGACAAGCTGAAGGAGGAGGGCGTCGAGGTGAAATACGCCATCCATCCGGTGGCGGGGCGCATGCCCGGGCACATGAACGTGCTGCTGGCGGAAGCCAACGTTCCCTATGACGAGGTGTTCGAGCTGGAGGACATCAACTCGGAGTTCGCGCAGGCGGACGTGGCCTTCGTCATCGGCGCCAACGACGTGACCAACCCGGCGGCCAAGACCGACCCGACCTCGGCGATCTACGGCATGCCGATCCTGGACGTGGAGCGGGCGAAGACGGTGCTGTTCATCAAGCGCGGCATGGCGGCGGGCTATGCCGGCGTCGAGAACGAGCTGTTCTTCCGCGACAACACCATGATGCTGTTCGCCGACGCCAAGAAAATGGTCGAGGACATCGTCAAGAACCTCAACCACTGACCGGGGCGCCTGCCCCCCTCAAACCCGAAAGGCCCGCCCCCAGGCGGGCCTTTTTGCGTTTGTGCGGCACTGCGGGATACCGCTTAACCCGCTGTCAACCAAGTCCGGGTAGCGTCCGGTCATGGCGCGCGGCGTTTCCTGGTTTCTCGTAGCCCCGCTCGTCCTTCTGGGGCTCTCCGGTTGCAAGTTCGGGCTGTTCGATCAGCGCGAACCCTGGCGCTCGGAAGCTGAGGAACGGTGCCTGGCGGAGGGCCGCGTAAAGCCCTCCGCCTTCATCGTCCCCGATCGGGAGCTCAACGGCCCCGGCACCTGCGGCATGGACCATGCCTTCCGCATCACCGCTTTTTCCGAGGGATCTGTTGAGGTTAGCCCGCGTGCGACGCTGGCCTGCCCGATGACCTCGGCCGTCGACCAGTGGCTGACGCAGGACGTCCAGCCCGCCGCCATGGCCTGGTTCGGCCAGCCGGTGGTGAAGGTGAAGCAGATGTCGTCCTATTCCTGCCGGCGGATGAACGGCGCGGCGACCGGCAAGGTCTCCGAGCACGCCTATGGCAACGGGCTCGACATTGGCGGCTTCGTGCTCGCCGACGGGCGCGAGATTTCGGTGAAGAAGGACTGGAAGGGCGCCGCCGACGCGCGCGGCTTCCTGCGCACGGTGCAGGCGGATGCCTGCGAGCGCTTCACCGTGGTGCTGGCGCCCGGCTCCAACGTCTACCATTACGACCACATCCATATCGACCTGATGCGGCGTGCCTCGGGCAGCAGCACCTGCAAGCCGGCGGCGCAGCGCCCGGTGCCGCCGCGCCTTCCGGTCTACAAGGCGCCGGCCTACAAGCCGCCGCAGGGCGGCTGGCAGTCCGGGCCGATGTCCTCGGGCGCCGAGACCGAGACGGGTGCCGATGGCGCGGAGGGCTATGACGGCGACTATGGCGCCGGCCCCGAGGCGTCCGCGCCGGTCTATGGCACGCCGCCGGCGCAGGCGTCCGTGCCCGCTCCCGCGCGCGCCCGGCCGGTGGAGGCGCGGATGACGCCCACGCAGAGCTACCCCACGCAGGCCTACCCCGCATCCGCCTACCCCGCGCCATCCCGCGCCCCGGCCTATCCGGCCGGCGCCGGAGGGGTGGGGGCGCCGATGGTGCTTTCGCCTCAGCCGGACCCCTACGGCGCCGCGCCGCAGGGATATCCGCCGCAGACCTATCCGGCGCCCTCCTACCCGGCCCAGGCGGCGCCCTCGGCCTATCCCCCGCCGGCCGCCTATCCCACGGCGTCGGATTACCCGTCGGCGCCGGCAAGCCCTTATCCCGCCAGCCCCTACCCCTATCCTGCGGCCGCTCCGGCTCCGGCGCCGCCAGCAGGCCGCAAGAACGCGCCGGGCCTGCTGCCGCCGGCCAGCGTGCCGCTGGCGAAATGGCTCGGGCTCGACCCGACGCCGACCGGCTCGACGGGAGATGTGCGCTCCTTCACCACCGAGCGGCAGTTCGCCAGCCCGATTCCCGCACCTGACGGCCAGTAGTCGGGCGCGCGCCGTACCGGGATCAGTCGAGCAACGTGTCGAGCCCGCGCTTCACCCCGACCCAGCCCTGCACCTTGCGCGCGGCCAGCAGCGTGCCGGCGACATAGGGCGCGGCCGAGGAGCCGGCGTCGTGGCGGATGGTGAGGCGCTCGTCCGGGGCGCCGAAAATCGCTTCCACCCCGAGCACGAAGGAAGGCAGGCGCAGCGCGTGCACCCGCACCTCGCGCGGGCCCTCGCCGAAGGCGCCGCCGCGCGTGGCGGGCACGCCGACGACTTCCGAGACCGGGCGGCTGGTGGCGGGCTGGCGGATGCCGGCCAGCGTCTCGGCGAGCTCGCGGCCGGTGCCCGACGGCGCGTCCGGCTTGCCGGCCGAGGCGTAGTCGATCAGCTCGACATCGGCGACATACTTGGCCGCCTCCAGCGTGAAGCGCTTGAGCAGCGTCGCGGTGATGGAGAAATTGCCGGCGGCGAGCAGGCCGAGACCCTTGGCGCGCGCCACCGCGTCAAGCTCGGCATAGTCCTCCGCGCCGAGCCCCGAGGTGCCGATGACGACGGCGAGCCCGGCCTCCAGCGCGGCGCGCGCATTGGCCTTCACCACGCCGGGCTTGGTGTAGTCGATCAGCACGTCGGCGGGGACGGACAGCGCCTCGCCGACGCTGGCGAAGACCGGCACGCCGCTCGCCGCGCCGCCCTGCGCGGTGCCGAGATCGGCGCCGGCATGAGAGCGGGAAACGCCGGCCACGAGTTCAAGGTCGGGCGCGGCCGCGAGGGCCGGCGCGAGGGCGCGGCCGACCCATCCGGTGGCGCCGGCGAGGATGATGCGGGTGGCCATGGCGGTTCGCTCCTTGGGCGGAAAAGGGGAGCGAAGCAGTAGCAAAGCGCCGCCGGCGGCGCCATGCGCGGGGCGGGGTAGGTGCCAGCCGGCCTGTAAGCCGGGTTTTGTATGGCGGGATTTCTCCCACGTGACGGCCATTCCTCTGGGACGCCAGTTACCTGGCGCCTCGAGCAGTCAACCCGGGCGGCTGTCCGAAGACGGGACCTGAAGCAGAGCCATCTCTGGCCGCGCTTCGTGCCACCCCTATACGACTTTGCTCCCGGTGGGGTTTGCCGTGCCGCTTCCGTTGCCGGCCGCGCGGTGCGCTCTTACCGCACCGTTTCACCCTTGCCGCGGGCGGACCCGCGGCGGTCTGATTTCTGTGGCACTTTCCCTGGGGTCGCCCCCGCCGGACGTTATCCGGCACCGTGTCTCCGTGGAGCCCGGACTTTCCTCGGCGCCCTTGCGGACGACGCGGCCGTCCGGCCGGCTGGCGGGGCAGCAATGGGGGAGGCGGGGCCGCGCGTCAACCCCGCCGGCCCTCTGA
The DNA here is from genome assembly GCF_009223885.1 of Ancylobacter sp. TS-1. Lineage (NCBI taxonomy): Bacteria > Pseudomonadati > Pseudomonadota > Alphaproteobacteria > Hyphomicrobiales > Xanthobacteraceae > Ancylobacter > Ancylobacter sp. TS-1. Next base: position 2,030,999 of record NZ_CP045144.1, on the reverse strand, counting down.
TGACATGCGCGCGGGCGGGGCGACGCGGAACCTGACGGCCCCGCCGCGCGCGGCGACGATCGCGGACGGCGATCAGTTCGACGCCATGATGGTGCGGGCCTTGCTGCAATAGCTGCGCGCGGCGGACGACATGCGCCTGGCGCCGTGCCCGCCCTGATAGCGCAGGACCGTGCCGCAGGTGTCGCCGCCGGCGAGGCGATAGGCGCCGGCGAGATAGCGCATGCCGTAGCGGATATTGTTGGCGGGCTCGTAGAGCGCGGCGCGGCTGCCGGTGTAGCCGACGCCCCGGGCGGTCTGGTGCTTGATCTGCATGAGGCCGACCTCGCCGGCGCGGCCGGTCAGGCGGGCGTTCCAGTTGCTCTCGATGCGTACCACGGCGCGGGCGAGGGCGACCGGCACGCCATTGGCGCGGGCTTCACGATCGACCAGAGCGGCGAGGCTGTTCGGGGATGAGAGGCTGCGGGATGAAGAAGTCGCGTCGATATCGGAGTGTTTCTCGAAGATCGACTTGGCACTGGCGATGTTCGCGCTGGATACGCTGATGAGGGCGATGGCGAGCGAAGCACCGAGGAGACGGGAAGCATTCATTACGAGACGATGGCCTTTTCATCCGGTTGCGATGACCGGGAAAAGCCAATCTAAATCTGTCCCGAATGAGGCCCGTTTCGTACCGGGATCGCCGTAATCGTCCGGTGTGCGACCGATATACGCAGGCGTGTCGCGCAGGTTGTGGCGCAACCGCAACGTTCATGAACGATCCTTGCGCGTCGCCGTCGCGTCGCGCAGCATCCTGTCGCGACCTGCCGATATTATAAGCGTGCGTCTATTTCAGGCGTCGTCGGACGGGCGCGAGGCGCACAGCGCATAGAGCGTCGCCAGCGTCGAGACGTCGGCGACGCCGTCGACGCGCGAGCGGCGGAAATGGCGCTGGAAGGCGCGCACCACCGCCTCCGTCTGCTCGCAATAGGTGCCGCTGACGGGGACGCCATAACCGTAGAAGGCAAGCATGGCCTGCAGCGCCTCGATGGGCTGGCCGTGCTCCCCGCGCATGAAGTAGCGCCCGTCGCTCGGCGGTGCCTCCTCGACCAGATGGCCGACGCCGAAGCGGTGCAGCGCCTCCCACGGGAATTTCTCGCCGGGATCGTTCTTGCGGGTCGGGGCGACGTCGGAATGGGCGAGCACGCGGTCGGGCGGGATCGGGTTTCGCGAGAGGATGTCCTTCGCCAGAGCCGTCACCGCCTCGACCTGCACGGCCGGGAAGGGTGGGTAGCCGAAATCGTGGCCCGGATTGGCGATCTCGATGCCGATGGAATGCGAGTTGATGTCGGTGGCGCCGGCCCAGAACGAGGCGCCGGCGTGCCAGGCGCGCCGGGCCTCGGGCACCAGCTGGGCGATGCGGCCGTCCTCGAACACCACGTAATGGGCGGAGACCTGACGCTCGGGCGCGCGTAGCCATGCCACCGCCTCGGGCGTCGATTCCATGCCGGTATAGTGCAGCAGCAGCATGTCCGGGCGCACGACCCCGACGCGCTCACCATGGTTGGGCGAGGGCAGGACCTGCGCCACCAGCGGCGAGTCGGGCGGGAAGGGGGCGGCGGAAGCCTCGCATGCGTCGCTCATGCCTCCTCCGGTAAGCCCGGCCGCTGCCCGATTCAACAGATTCTTAAGGTTCATGGGGCGTTAATCGCCAATCGCCGGCCGTGGCGGAATCAGCATGTCGGGGAAGCCCGGCACGCCGCATTCACGACGGCCAATCCATTGACGCCCATTGTATCCCATGGTATCCCAAATCATCCCGTTGCAGTACCGCGTGAGCGAAACCGATGGCGCCGTTGTCGCGTCCGTCGCGGGTGTTCGCGTGGCCGGTGAAAGCCCTGCGGCGGGGCGTGTTTGCGTGGGGGCGTACCGGGCCGATGGAACGTTTCGTATCGACCTACACGATGCGGCTCGATTCCAAGGGCCGGATGTCGATCCCGGCGCCGTATCGCGCACTCATCGCGCGGGACGGGCTGGAGCATGTCTACGGCCACCCGGCGCTCGACCTTCCCGCCCTGCAGGCGGGCGGCGCGCGGCTGATGGCGGGGATCGACGCCCTGATCGAGCGCTATCCGCCCTATTCGGAAGCGCGCGAGGAACTGGCGGGCGCGCTTTATGGGGCGATCGAGATCCTCAAGCTCGACCCGGAGGGCCGCGTGATGCTGAGCGAGGGGCTGAAGAGCCGCGCGCATATCAGGGACGAGGCCGTTCTGGTGGGCCTCGGCGACTATTTTCGGATCTGGGAGCCCGGCCGCTTCCGGGCGCACCTCGCGGAGGCCAATGCGAAGGTGCGCGCGCTGAAGGCGGAGATCGGTTCCCGGGGGGCGACGGGGAATACCCGCGTCGACGGGGCATGATGGCGGGTCGCGGCGGTTCGGAGACGGACGCTGCCGGCGGACCGGCCCGCCATCTGCCTGTCCTGCTCAGCGAAGTCATCGACTATCTCGCGCCCCGTGACGGCGGCGTCTATGTCGACGGCACCTTCGGCGCCGGCGGCTACACGTGCGCCATTCTGGCCAGCGCGGACTGCCGGGTGATCGGCATCGACCGGGACCCCAACGCCATTCGCGACGGACAGGCACTGGTCGTCGAGAGCGGCGGGCGGCTGGCGCTGGCGCATGCGCGCTTCGGCGAGCTGGACGCAGTGGCGGCGGAGGCCGGCTCCCCGCAGGTCGACGGCGTGGTGCTCGACATCGGCGTCTCGTCCATGCAGATCGACGAGGGCGAGCGCGGCTTCTCCTTCCGCCGCGACGGGCCGCTGGACATGCGCATGTCGCAGGACGGGCCGTCGGCCGCCGACCTCGTGGCGAAGCTCTCCGAGACCGAGCTGGCCAACCTCATCTACCGCTTCGGCGAGGAGCGGCGCTCGCGCGCGGTGGCCCGTGCCATCGTCGAGGCGCGCACGCTGGCGCCGATCGAGCGCACGCTCCAGCTCGCCGACATCATTGCCAAGGTGGTCTGGGCCAAGCCGCACGAGCCGCACCCGGCCACCCGCACCTTCCAGGCGCTGCGCATCGCGGTGAATGACGAACTGGGGGAACTCGCCCGCGCGCTTTCCGCCGCCGAGTGCATCCTGAAGCCCGGCGGGCGGCTGGTGGTCGTCACCTTCCACTCGCTGGAAGACCGCATCGTGAAGAACTTCCTCGCCAACCGGGCCAAGGCGGCGGGCGGCTCGCGCCACCTGCCGGCGGTGCAGGCCGCCGCGCCGAGCTTCGCGCTGGTGGCGCGCGGCGCCATCGAGGCGGGCGAGGGCGAACTCGCCGTCAATCCCCGCGCCCGCTCGGCCAAGCTGCGTGCCGGCGAGCGCACCGGGGCACCTGCCCATCCGGCCGGCGACCTCTCCTCGCTGCTGCCGCCCCTTCCGATCCTGGACGCCCCCCGCCGCCGCTGAGGTCGAGACATGTTCCGCGTACTCAATGCCGTCTCGGTCATCGCCCTGCTCGCCGCGGCCGGCGCCGTCTATCACGTCAAATATTCCTCGGCCTTCGAGGCGCAGGAGATCGCCAAGCTGCGCACCGAGATCCGCCAGGAGCGCGACCGCATCGCGCTGCTGCACGCCGAATGGGCGCGCCGCACCGCGCCCGACCGCATCCAGGCGCTGGCGGAGAAGCATCTCGACATGCAGCCGCTCGACGTCAGCCACATGGACCGCCTCGCCAGCCTGCCGACCAAGCCGGAGCGCAATGACGACGTGCTCGGCGGCATGATCGAGGCGCTGGTCGACGGTCCCTCGCCGAACCCGCCCGGGGCGGCCGGCGCGAAGGCCCCCGCCGCGCCTTCGGCGGCCCGCCCGGCCGCCAAGCCCGGCAAGCCCGCCCCCGTGGCCCGCCTGCCCGACGACGCGCCGCTGGCGGAGGAGACCTTCTCCGGCGAGCCGCTGCCGCTTTCCGCCATGCCGTCGTCCGGGGCGATGGCGCCGCAGCGTCCCTCCCTTGCCGGCCCGCAGGGCGTGATCGGCGCGCCGCTCGACCCCGCCGCCGGACGGCCGATGCTGCCGCCCGGCACGGTCGGCCAGTAGACCCGGAGGACAGCGACATGACCGATCATCCCGCCACCTCGTCCTCCCGCTTCGGGCGCTTCTTCAGGCGCCTGCTGCGCCTCGTCACGGCGCCGCCGCGCATCGTCTTCGGCGTGGTGCGCTCGGCCTTCGGGCGCGGCCGGCCCGAGGCGCATGCTGTGGCCCGCGCGCGCATCCTGCTGTGCATGATGGTGTTCGCCGGCGTCTATCTCGCCATTGCCGGGCGTCTGGCTTTGTTCGCCTCGGCGCCCGAGGGCGCGGCGGCGCGGCGCACCGTCGCCTCCGATGCCGTGGCCTCGGCCCGGCCGGACATTCTCGACCGCAACGGGCTGGTGCTCGCCACCGATGTGCGCTCCTCCTCGCTCTATGGGGAGCCGCGCCGGCTGATCGACGTCGACGAGGCCGTCGAGGCGCTGACCGCCGTGCTGCCGGACCTCGACGCCAACGAACTGCGCCAGCGGCTTTCCACCAATCGCGGCTTCGTCTGGCTCAAGCGCGACATCACCCCCCAGCAGCAGCGCGAAATCCACAATCTCGGCCTGCCGGGCATCGGCTTCATGACCGAGAACCGCCGCATCTATCCCGGCGGCACGCTGGGCGCCCATGTGCTCGGCTCGACCAATATCGACAATCAGGGCATCGCCGGCATCGAGAAATGGGTCGACACGCGCGGCCTCGCCGACCTGCATCTGGCCGGCTTCGCCTCCGACCGCCAGCAGGAGCCGGTGGAACTGGCGATCGACCTGCGGGTGCAGCACGTGCTGCGCGACGAGCTTTTCGCCGCCAAGGAGAAGTTCAAGGCGATCGCCGCCGCCGGCACGGTGGTCGACGTGCGCACCGGCGAGATCATCGCCATGACCTCGCTGCCCGATTTCGACGCCAATGATCCGGCGCGCTCGCTCGACCCCAAGAACCTCAACCGCCTGACCACCGGCGTGTTCGAGATGGGCTCGACCTTCAAGGCGCTGACCTTCGCGATGGCGCTGGACAGCGGCCGCTTCAACATCAACTCGATGCTGGACGCCCGCGGGGCGCTGCATTTCGGCCGCTTCAAGATCAGCGACTACCACGCCGAGAACCGCGTGCTGACGCTGCCCGAGGTGTTCCTCTACTCCTCCAACATCGGCACCGCGAAGATGGCGCTGGCGCTCGGCGTCGACGCCCACAAGGCGTTTCTGGCCAAGGCCGGCCAGCTCGACCGGCTGCGCACCGAACTGCCGGAAAGCGCGATGCCCATCGTGCCCAAGCGCTGGGGCGAACTGAACACCGCCACCATCGCCTTCGGCCACGGTCTGGCGGTGGCGCCCCTGCAGGCGGTGATGGCGGTCAATGCGCTGGTGAACGGGGGCTACCTCATCCCGCCGACCTTCCTCAAGCGCACGCCGCAGGAGGCGCAGGCGCTGGCCACCCGCATCATCAAGCCCGAGACCAGCGCCAAGATGCGCTACCTGCTGCGCCTCAACGCGGAGAAGGGCTCGGCCAAGAAGGTCAACGTTCCCGGCTTCTACGCCGGCGGCAAGACCGGCACCGCCGAGAAGGTGATCAACGGGCGCTATTCCAAGACCAAGCTGCTCACCACCTTCACGGGCATCTTCCCCATGGACAACCCGCAATATCTCGTGCTCGTGATCCTCGACGAGCCGCAGGCGGTGGAAGGCACCTACGGCTTCGCCACCTCCGGCTGGAACGCGGCGCCGACCACGGGCAAGATCATCACCCGCATCGGCCCCATGCTCGGCATCATGCCGCGCACCGACGTGCCGCCGGCGGAAAGCCTGCTCGCCAACACCACGCTGGCGCGGGCGCAGTAACCCCGCAAGGTCGATTTCCGGTGCGTCAGCCGCCCGGAATCGGCTATGCGGAAGACCATGCCGGACCCGCGCCGCCCCGCGCGGGATGGCGGCAGGAGACACGGCCAGGATTGACGGCGATGTCCGATCCGATACGACCCACGGCCGACTGTTCGCGGATCCTCACCCTGCGCGGGCTGGTGGGCGAGGATGCCGACTATGCCGGCGCCGATCCCGGCCTCGAGGTCGGCGAGCCGGCGCTCGACAGCCGCCGCGCGCGGGCGGGCGACGTGTTCTTCGCGCTGGCCGGCAGCAAGGCCGACGGCCTGTCCTTCGCCGCCGACGCCATCGCGCGCGGCGCGGTCGCCATCGTCGCCGAGAGCGAGCGCCCGGGCTGGCTCGATCCCGCCATCTCCCATGTCCGCGTCGGCAATGCCCGGCGCGCCGTCTCGCTTGCCGCCGCGCGCGCCTTTCCGCGCCAGCCGGAGACCATCGCCGCCGTCACCGGCACCTCGGGAAAGACCTCGGTCGCCGCCTTCGCCCGGCAGATATGGCAGGGGCTCGGCCATGCCAGCGCCAGCCTCGGCACGCTCGGCGTGGTGAAGCCATCCGGCGAGGTCTATGGCTCGCTGACCACGCCCGACCCGATCGAACTGCACCGCACGCTGCACGCGCTGGCCGGCGAGGGAGTGACGCATCTGTGCCTGGAGGCCTCCTCGCACGGGCTCGACCAGCACCGGCTGGACGGCGTGCGGCTGAAGGCGGGCGCCTTCACCAACCTCTCGCGCGACCATCTCGATTATCACCCGACCATGGAAGCCTATCTCGACGCCAAGATGCGGCTGTTCCGCGATCTGGTGCCGCGCGGCGGCGGGGCGGCGGTGTGGGTCGACACCGCCGAGGGCAGCCACGCGGCGCAGATCGCCGCCGAGCATGAGCTCGACGTGCTCGGTATCGGTGTGGCGGGCGCCGGCATTTCGCTGCTGTCGCGCGCCGACGAAGGGCTCGGGCAGCGTCTGGAGATCGAGGCGGAGGGCGAGCGCTACGTGCTGCGCCTGCCGCTGGTCGGCGCCTTCCAGGCCTGCAACGCGCTGGTGGCGGCCGGGCTCGCCATGCTCACCGGCGCGGGCGCGCGCAGCGTGCTGCCGCTCATCGAGACGCTGGCGGGGGTGCCCGGCCGGCTGGAACTGGTCGGCACCAAGAACGGCGCCGGCGTATTCGTGGACTACGCCCACAAGCCCGACGCGCTCGCCAACGCGCTCGACGCGCTGCGCCCCTACGCCACCGGCCGGCTCATCGTGGTGTTCGGCTGCGGCGGCGACCGCGACCGCGGCAAGCGCCCGCTGATGGGGGCCATCGCCGGCGCGAAGGCCGATGTGGTGATCGTCACCGACGACAATCCGCGCAGCGAGAACCCCGCCGCGATCCGCGCCGCCATCCTCGCCAGCGCCCCCGGCGCCCGCGAGATCGGCGACCGCGCCGAGGCGATATCCGCCGCGATAAGCATGGTGCAGGCGGGGGATGTCGTTCTGATCGCCGGCAAGGGCCACGAAACCGGCCAAATCGTGGGCGACCGGACATTGCCTTTCTCGGACCGCGACGTCGCGGTCGCCTTGCTGGGGGAATGATCGACATGGTGGCCGCCCCGTCGCCGCTCTGGACACCCGAGGCGCTCGCCGCCGCCGTCGGCGGCACGCTGTCGGGCCCGCCGGCCGGCCCGGTCGGCGGCGTGTCCATCGACACCCGCACGCTGAAGGCGGGCGACGTGTTCTTCGCCATTCGCGGCGACAACAGCGACGGCCACGCCTATGTCGCCACGGCAACCGGGAACGGCGCCGCGCTCAGCGTGGTCGAGCGCGCGCGGCTCGGTGAGATGCCGGAAGGCGCCAGCCTGCTCGCGGTGGACGACGTGCTCGGCGCGCTGGAAGCCGCCGGCCGGGCGGCGCGGGCGCGCAGCTCGGCCCGCATCGTCGGCGTCACCGGCTCGGTCGGCAAGACCACGACCAAGGAGGCGCTGGCGCTCGCGCTCGGCGCCGACGGGCCGACCCATGCCTCGGCCGCTTCCTACAATAATCACTGGGGCGTGCCGCTCTCGCTCGCCCGCATGCCGGCATCGAGCGCCTATGGCGTGTTCGAGCTCGGCATGAACCATGCCGGCGAGATCGCCCCGCTGGTCGCCATGGTGCGCCCGCATGTGGCGGTGATCACCACGGTCGAGCCGGTGCACATCGCCCAGTTCCCTGATGTCGAGGCCATCGCCGACGCCAAGGCCGAGATCTTCACCGGCGTCGAGCCGGGCGGGGCGGCGGTGCTCAACCGCGACAATCCCCATTTCGAGCGGCTCGCTGCGGCGGCGCGGGCGACCGGCATCGCGCACATCGTCGGCTTCGGCGAGGCGCCGGAGGCCGATGTGCGCCTGACCTGCGTCGCGCTGCAAGCGCAGAGTTCGACCGCCATCGCCGACGTGATGGGCGAGAGCGTGAGCTTCAAGGTCGGCCTGCCCGGGCGCCACATCGTGCAGAACGCGCTCGCCGTGCTGGCGGCGGCGAAGCTCGCCGGGGCGGATTTGTGCCTCGCGGCGATGGCGCTCGCCTCGCTCGGTCCCCCGCCGGGGCGCGGCGTGCGCACGCGGCTCGCCGTGAAGGGCGGGCTCGCGACCCTCATCGACGAGAGCTACAACGCCAATACCGCCTCGATGCGCGCGGCGCTCGCCGTGCTGGGCACGACGCCGGTGGCCGGGCGCGGGCGCCGCATCGCCGTGCTCGGCGACATGCTGGAGCTCGGCACCGCCGGCGAGGCGATGCACCGCGATCTCGCCCCCGCCGCCGCGACGGCCGATCTCGTCTTCTGCGCCGGCCCGCTGATGCGCGCGCTGTGGGAGGCGCTGCCGGAAGCGCGCCGGGGCGCCTGGGCGCCCGACGCGCCGGCGCTGCTACCCCTCGTCGCCGAGCGTCTGCGCGGCGACGACGTGATCATGGTCAAGGGATCGAACGGCAGCCGCATGGGCCCGCTGGTGCGCGCCCTCGCCGAGCGTTTTCCCGCCGGGAGCCTTGCCGAAGCGGCGGAAACGTCGGAATGAGCCCGGCCGGCGCCCGCTGCCCGATTCGATGCCGGCCCCGCCGCCTTTGGCGGCATGCCGGCACGCCGACCCGTACACCCGAAGGTTGATCCTCCATGCTGCAATGGCTTGCCGAACTCCAGGGAAGCGTCCCGGCAGTTAACGTCTTCCGCTACATCACCTTCCGCACGGGTGGCGCGATCATCACCGCCCTGCTCTTCGTCTTCATGTTCGGCCCGGCGATCATCGCCCTGCTGCGGCTGAAGCAGGGCAAGGGCCAGCCGATCCGCACCGACGGGCCGCAATCGCACCTGCTCACCAAGAAGGGCACGCCCACCATGGGCGGACTGATGATCTTCTCCGGGCTGATGGTGGCGACGCTGCTCTGGGGGAACCTGTCCAACCCCTATGTCTGGGTGGTGCTGTTCGTGACCATCGGCTTCGGGCTGATCGGCTTCTACGACGACTATCTCAAGGTGACGAAGCAGACCCATAACGGCCTGTCGGGCAAGGCGCGCCTCGCGATCGAGGGGCTGATCGCCGGCACCGCGGCGGTGGTCATCATGCATGTGGGGCGCGAGCCGCTCTCGTCCTCGCTGGCCTTCCCCTTCTTCAAGGACCTGCTGCTCGATCTCGGCTGGTTCTTCGTCATCTTCGGCGCCTTCGTCATCGTCGCCGCCGGCAATGCGGTGAACCTCACCGACGGGCTCGACGGCCTTGCCATCGTGCCGGTCATGGTGGCGGCCGCCAGCTTCGGGTTGATCTCCTATCTCTCCGGCAACGTGCTGTTCGCCGACTATCTGCAGATCCACTACGTCGCGGGCGTGGGCGAACTGGCGGTCATATGCGGGGCCATCATCGGCGCGGGAATCGGATTCCTGTGGTTCAACGCCCCGCCGGCGCAGATCTTCATGGGCGACACCGGCTCGCTGGCGCTGGGCGGCCTGCTCGGCACCATCGCGGTCGCTACCAAGCACGAGATCGTGCTGGCAGTGATCGGCGGGCTGTTCGTGCTGGAGGCGGTGTCGGTGATCGTGCAGGTCGCCTCGTTCAAGCTCACCGGCAAGCGCGTGTTCCGAATGGCGCCGATCCATCACCATTTCGAGCAGAAGGGCTGGACCGAGCCGCAGATCGTCATCCGCTTCTGGATCATCGCCGTGGTGCTGGCGCTGATCGGGCTGTCGACGCTCAAGCTGCGGTAATTTCGTCATCCTGGCCGAAGCCAAGCGTAGAGCCGGGATCGTCATCCGCGCCTGGCATGCGATCCCGGATCGGCCTCCGGCCGTCCGGGATGACGGCGTCCCGCTCCCTCACCCCGGCAGCGCCAGAACCTTCTTCACATTGTTGGCGTGGACCTCCTCATAGGGGGCGAAATAGGTCAGCGCCCCGGAGGCGATATCCCCGGCGATGAAGGTGGAGAGGTCCTGGTCGGCTAGCGCCATGTCGGCGCGGGTATGGAGCAGCTTCTTCACATAACGGATGGTGGCGTCGATCAACTCGGGCCCGTAGCCGCCCGCCGCGATGACGTCCGGCGCGCCGTGATTGGGCAGGATGCGCGGATAGCCCCATTCCTTGATGCGCTTGAGTTCCTCCACATGCAGGCCGAGCCGCTCGGGCTCGGCGACATAGGTGATCGGCTCCTCCAGCGTGTCGCCGGCCAGCATCAGGCCGAACTCCGGCAGCAGCAGGATCAGCCCGTCATGGCTGTGGATCTCGGCCGGCTCCAGCTTCACCGTCAGCGCGCCGAGCTTCAGCTCGGTGGGGCCGGTGATGATCCGGTTGGGCAGCACCAGCGGGAAGATCGGCGGGTCTCCGTTCTCCAGCGCGATGCGGTTGCCGGCCAGCGCCTGTTCGGTGCGGTCGAGCGCGATGATCTCGACGTCAGAAAACACCTCGTTGCCGGCCACATGGTCGTCGTGCCAGTGGCTCAGCACGACGCGGAACGAGGTGATGCCCGCCTCCTCCAGCGTGCGGCGCATGAGCCGGGCATGGGGAATCGAGATGTGGGTGTCGTAGACGATCGCCTCGTTCCCCTCGACCACCGCATAGACGCACACGCCGAGCGCATAGGCGCCGTCGTCGAGCCAGTTCGGCGCCGCCGAATGGGCGCGCGCGCCCTCGATGCGTCCGTCATAGAAGGCATAGACATTGGGATGCGGGCGCAGCACGCGCATCGTCGATCCGAGGGGTAGCAAAGCGGGCGCGGCCATGGCGGGCGACTCGTGGAGAGGGTGGGGCGGCGATCATTTCATCGGCCCCGGAAATGCGCTAGCCAGAAGCGTCCCGTCGGGCCCGCCATTCGAGGTCGCCGTTTCATGATCCCCGTCCGCTCCCTCAACGACCGCGCCGTTGCCCTGTTCGGCCTCGGCGGCTCCGGCCTCGCCACCGCCCGCGCGCTGATCGCCGGCGGGGCGCGGGTGACGGCATGGGACGATTCGCCCGCCTCGGTGGAGAAGGCGGCGGCCGAGGGCATACCGACCGGCGATCTCCGGGCCGCGGACTGGTCCGCCTTCGCCGCGCTGGTGCTGGCGCCCGGCGTGCCGCTGACCCATCCCGAGCCGCACTGGAGCGTGACGCGGGCGCAGGCGGCCGGCGTCGAGGTGATCGGCGACATCGAGCTGTTCTGCCGCGAGCGCCGGGCCGCCGTGCGCCGGCCGCCCTTCGCCGCGATCACCGGCACCAATGGCAAGTCGACGACGACGGCGCTGCTCGCCCATCTCATGCGGGCGGGCGGGCGCGACGCGCAGATCGGCGGCAATTTCGGTCCCGCCATTCTCGGGCTGGAGCCGTGGAAGCAGGGGCGGGTCTATGTGATCGAGTGCTCGTCCTATCAGGTCGATCTCGCGCCGAGCCTCGATCCGGCGGTCGGAATCCTGCTCAACCTGTCGCCCGACCATATCGACCGCCACGGCACGATGGAGCATTACGCGGCGGTGAAGGAGCGCCTGATCGCCGGCATCGAGGCCGGCGGCACGGCGGTAATCGGCGTCGACGACGAGTGGTCGCGCGCCATCGCCGACCGGGCGCAGGCGGCGGGCAAGAACGTGGTGCGCGTCTCCGTTCGCGAGACGCTCGACGACGGCATCTGGCTCGACGGGACGGACCTCGCGGTGAACGAGAAGGGTGCGCGCGTGTTCACCCTGCCGCTCGCCGGCATCGGCTCGCTGCGGGGCGCCCACAACGCGCAGAACGCCGCCGCCGCCTTCGCGGCCGCCCGCGCGCTCGGCCTCGCGCCGGAGGTGATCGCCGCCGGTATGCGCAGCTTCCCCGGCCTCGCGCACCGCATGGAGCAGGTGCGCACGATCGGCGACGTGCTGTTCGTCAACGATTCCAAGGCCACCAATGCCGATGCCGCCGAGCGCGCGCTGGTCTCCTTCGACGACATCTTCTGGATTGCCGGCGGCAAGCCGAAGGAGGGTGGCATCGCGCCGCTGGCGCCGTATTTCCCGCGTGTGCGCAAGGCCTACCTTATCGGCGTCGCGGCGGAGGAATTCGCCGCCACGCTGGGGCAGGACGTGGCTTTCGAGATGTGCGGCACGCTCGACGTGGCGGTGGCGCGCGCCGCCCGCGATGCGGCGGCGTCCGGCCTTGCCCATCCGGTGGTGCTGCTGTCGCCGGCCTGCGCCAGCTTCGACCAGTACCGCAATTTCGAGGTGCGCGGCGACGCCTTCCGCGATCTCGTCAACGCGCTTTCGCCGGCCTGAGCGGCGCCATTAAGCGGGCGTCAACCTTAACCGTCCGATACTCCGGCGCATGTGTTTCCCGGAGTGGCGTACATGATCTCGCGTGCCGAACGGACAGTGGTCGGTGAGTGGTGGTGGACCATCGACCGGCTGCTGCTTGGGGCTCTCGCGGCGTTGATGATCATCGGCATCGTGCTGGCGCTGGCGGCAAGCCCGCCGGTGGCGGCGCGGCTCGGCATCGCCGACCCGTTCCATTTCGTGAACCGGCAGGTGATGTTCCTGGTGCCGGCGCTGATCGTGCTGATCGCCACCTCCTTCCTGTCGCCGCGCAACATCCGCCGCATCGCGCTGGTGCTGTTCTTCGTGTTCCTGGCGCTGGTCTGCGCGACGCTGGTGGTGGGGCCGGAAGTGAAGGGCGCCCGGCGCTGGCTCACCGTCGCCGGCATCACCGTGCAGCCGTCCGAGTTCCTGAAGCCCTCCTTCGTCATCATCGCCGCCTGGCTGTTCTCCGAGAGCGTGCGGCGGCCGGAAATGCCGGGCCAGTTCCTCGCCATCGGCCTGCTGGGCATGGTGGTGACGCCGCTGGTGATGCAGCCGGATTTCGGCCAGACCATGCTGGTCTCGCTGGTCTGGGGCAGCCTGTTCTTCCTCGCCGGGCTGCGCATCATCTGGGTGATCGGCCTCGCCGGCATCGGCGCCACCGGCCTGTTCATCGCCTACACGATGGTGCCGCACGTCACCCAGCGCATCGACCGCTTCCTCAACCCGGATTCGGGCGACACCTACCAGATCGACCTGTCGATCAACAGTTTCCTCAATGGCGGCTGGCTGGGGCAGGGGCCGGGCGAGGGCAGCTTCAAGAAGGTGCTGCCGGACGGCCACACCGATTTCATCTTCGCCGTCGCTGGCGAGGAGTTCGGCGCCGTGCTGTGCATGATGATCGCCGGCCTGTTCGCCTTCATCGTGCTGCGCGCGCTCGCCCGCGCCATGAAGGACGAGGACCCCTTCGTGCGCTTCGCCACGGCCGGGCTCGCCATCCTGTTCGGGCTGCAGTCCTGCATCAACATGATGGTCAACCTGCACATGATGCCGGCCAAGGGCATGACGCTGCCCTTCGTCTCCTATGGCGGCTCCTCGCTGCTCTCGCTCGCCTACGGCATGGGCATGCTGCTGGCGCTGACCCGCCGCCGCCCGCGCACCGCGACGCTGGCCGAGCTGGAGCGGCTCGGCACCCGCCTCGGCGCGCCGTCGGGTGCGCCGTCCGGCGCGCTGCGGCCGCGCCCCGCCTGAGGATCGCCATGACCGCGACAAGACCGCTCGTCGTGCTCGCCGCCGGGGGAACCGGCGGCCATCTCTTCCCGGCCGAGGCGCTGGCCGGGGTGCTGGCCGCGCGCGGCATCGACGTCGACCTCGCCACCGATGCGCGCGCGGCGCGCTATGCCGGGCATTTTCCGGCGCGGCGCATCCATGTGCTGCCGGCCGAGACGGTGCGCGGGCGCTCGCCCGTGGCGCTGGCGCGCACCGCGCTCACGCTCGGCCTGGGGCTGGCGCGCGGCTACCGGCTGATGCGCGCGCTCAGGCCCGCCGCCGTGGTCGGCTTCGGCGGCTATCCGACCGTGCCGCCGATCCTCGCCGCGCGCCTCGCCGGCCTGCCGACCCTGATCCATGAGGCCAACGCGGTGATGGGGCGGGCCAATGCGCTGCTCGCCTCGCGCGTCACCGCCATCGCCACCGGCTATCCCGACATCTTCGCCGGCCATCCGCTGCTGGCGGCCAAGGCCCACCACACCGGCAACCCCGTGCGGCCGGCCGTGATCGCGGCGGCCTCGCTCTATGAGGCGCCCGTCGAGGGCGGCCCGCTCGATCTGCTTGTCTTCGGCGGCAGCCAGGGCGCGCGGGTGATGAGCGAGATCGTGCCGCCGGCGATCGAGAGGCTCGATCCCGTGCTGCGGGCGCGCCTGCGCGTCGTCCAGCAGGCGCGGCCGGAGGACATCGAGGCGGTGCGCGCGACCTATGACCGGCTCGGCGTGAGCGTGGAGCTGGCGCCCTTCTTCGCCGACCTGCCGGCCCGCATGGCGCGGGCGCATCTCGTCGTCGCCCGTTCCGGCGCGATGACGGTGGCCGAGCTTGGCGTGATCGGGCGGCCCTCGGTGCTGGTGCCGCTGCCCGGCGCGCTCGACCAGGACCAGCTTGCCAATGCGAGCGCGCTGGCCAAGGGCGGCGGCGCGGTGCTGATGCCGCAGGACCACTTTACGCCCGAGAGCTTCGCGGAGTTGCTCGGTGTCTATGCCGCCCATCCCGGCGACCTCGCCACCATGGCCGCCGCCGCGCGCCGCATGGGCCGCGCCGACGCCGCCGAGCGCCTTGCCGCGCTGGTCCTCGCCACCGCCGGAATCGAGGCCTGACGCCATGCGCGACCGGGCAGCGGGAGGTGCTTGGACCAAAGGTCGGGTGACGCCGCCGGCCGGCTCGTCTATTTCTGCGCGCCCGGCAACGCCGGCGCCTTTTTCGCGCGCGGGCGGAAGGAACAACGCATGAAGCTCCCGCTGTCTCTCGGCCCCATCCATTTCGTCGGCATCGGCGGCATCGGCATGAGCGGCATCGCCGAGGTGCTGCACAATCTCGGCTACACGGTGCAGGGCTCCGACGTCGCCGAGAGCGCCAATGTGAAGCGCCTCGCCGAAAAGGGCATCAAGGTGCTGATCGGCCATGCGGCCGAGAATATCGAGGGAGCCGAGGTGCTGGTGGTCTCGACCGCCATCCGCCGCGACAATCCCGAGCTGGTGGCGGCCCGCGCCCGGCGCCTGCCGGTGGTGCGCCGCGCCGAGATGCTGGCCGAGCTGATGCGGCTGAAAAGCTGCGTCGCCATCGCCGGCACCCACGGCAAGACGACCACGACATCGCTCGTCGCCACCCTGCTCGACGCCGGCGGCTTCGACCCGACCGTCATCAATGGCGGCATCATCAACGCCTATGGCACCAATGCGCGCCTGGGCGACGGCGAATGGATGGTGGTCGAGGCCGACGAGAGCGACGGCACCTTTCTCAAGCTGCCGGTCGAGGTGGCCATCGTCACCAATATCGATCCCGAGCATCTCGACCACTTCAAGACCTTCGAGGCGGTGCAGGCGGCGTTCCGCAGCTTCGTCGACAACCTGCCCTTCTACGGCTTCGCGGTGATGTGCACCGATCATCCGGTGGTGCAGGACCTTGTCGGCCATGTCGAGGACCGGCGGGTCATCACCTATGGCGAGAACCCGCAGGCGGATGCGCGCCTCGTCGATCTCGACCTTCGCGGCGGCCTCTGCCGCTTCGGCGTGCTGTTCCGCGACCGCGACGGGCAGGTGGTGCACGAACTGCGCGACCTCGTGCTGCCCATGCCCGGCCGCCACAACGCGCTCAACGCCACCGCCGCCATCGCGGTGGCGCGCGAGCTGGGCGCCACCGACGAGCAGATCCGCAGCGCGCTCGCCGGCTTCGGCGGCGTGAAGCGGCGCTTCACCCGCACCGGGGAGGTGGGCGGCGTGACCATCTTCGACGATTACGGCCACCACCCCGTCGAGATCGCCGCCGTGCTGCGCGCGGCCCGCGCCTCCACCGAAGGGCAGGTGATCGCCGTCGTGCAGCCGCATCGCTACACGCGATTGCAGTCGCTGTTCGACCAGTTCGCCACCTGCTTCAACGACGCCGACCATGTGATCGTCGCCGATGTCTACGCGGCCGGCGAGACGCCGATCGCCGGCATCGACCGCGACCATCTGGTCGAGGCGCTGCGCGCGCGCGGCCACCGCTCGGTGATCGCGCTGCCGGGACCGGAGGCGCTGGCGGGCCTCGTGAGGGGGCTGGCGCGGCCGAGCGACTACGTGGTCTGCCTCGGCGCCGGCAACATCACCCAATGGGCCTATGCGCTGCCCGAGCAGCTGGCGGCGGGGGCGCAGGAGCGTCAGTCGTGTTAGACTTGCGAGCCATGGATATGTCGCGCGAACATCTCATCCGTTCGCTTCTCGCTCTTGAGCCGCGACTGAGGGCCGAGGGCGTGACGCGGCTTGCGCTGTTCGGCTCGCGGGCGCGGGGAGACAATCGCGCGGACAGCGATATCGACCTCGCCATCGATGTGAATCCGGGCAGGAAATTCTCCCTGATCGATCTTGTCGGCGTCGCGCAGGAGGTCGAGTCCGAGACCGGGCTCCCGGCGAATATCTTCATGCGACGCAGCCTCGATGACGGATTCAGGCGCACGCTCGAACGCGATGCGGTCGAGATTTTCTGATGGCCGAGCGCGCGATCTTCCGGCTTCAGGACATCAAGACGTCCATAGACAACATCCGTGAACTGCTTGCGGGGAAGTCGTTCGACACGATGTATGGCGACGCGGCGACCCGTGCGGCGTTCGAACGGTTTCTGGAAATTATGAGCGAAGCGTCCCGCCATGTTCCCGCCGAGTGGAAGGATGAGATGGCGCCGCACATTCCGTGGAAGCAGATAGCCGGCCTCGGCAACCACATCAGGCATGCGTATCACAAGCTGGATGCCGAAGCGCTCTGGAGCATTTACGAGAACGATCTCGACATTCTGGAGGCTGCCGTGTCGACCATGTTGACCCGGTATGGGACCGACATCTGAATGCCAATTCCGATCGCTGACGCGCGCCTCATGACCTTCCTCGACATCGCCCCCGCGCTTGCCGCCCGCATGCCGGAGCTGCGCGGGCGGATGCTGGCCAACCAGCCGCTCGCCGAGCTGACCTGGTTCCGCATCGGCGGTCCGGCGCAGGTGCTGTTCACCCCGGCCGACGAGGACGACCTCGCCTATTTCCTGAAGAACCTGCCGACCGAGATCCCGGTAATGGTGGTCGGGCTGGGCTCGAACCTCATCGTGCGCGATGGCGGCGTGCCGGGCGTCGTGATCCGGCTGGGGCGCGGCTTCAACGAGATCGCCGTCGAGGAGGGCCACCGGCTGCGCGCCGGCACGGCGGTGCCGGATGTGCGGCTCGCCAAGGCCGCCGCCGATGCCGGAATCGACGGTCTCGCCTTCTTCCGGGGCATTCCCGGTGGCCTCGGCGGCGCCCTGCGCATGAATGCCGGGGCGCATGGCGGGGAGACCCGCGACGTGCTGGTGGAGGCGCGCGGCGTCGACCGCGCCGGCAATGTCCGCACCTTCTCCAATGCCGATTTCGGCTTCAGCTACCGCCATTCGAACGCCCCGGCCGAGGTGATCTTCACCAGCGCGCTGTTTCAGGGCCGGCCCGGCGACAGCGCCGCGATTCTGGCCGAGATGGAGCGAATCACCCAGGCCCGCGAGGCCTCGCAGCCGATTCGCGAGAAGACCGGCGGCTCCACCTTCAAGAATCCGCCCGGCCACAAGGCCTGGCAGCTCATCGACGCGGCCGGATGCCGCGGGCTGACCCACGGCCCGGCGCAGGTCTCGACGATGCACTGCAATTTCCTGATCAATACCGGCGGCGCCACTGCCGCCGACATCGAAGGGCTGGGCGAGGACGTGCGCCGCCGCGTGAAGGCCCATTCCGGCATCGAGCTGGACTGGGAGATCAAGCGCATCGGCGTTCCGGGCTGAGCCGTGCGGCCAATGGGGCGTCCGAGGGGCCGCCGGGGAGAACACCATGACGAAGCATGTCGCCGTCCTGATGGGCGGCTGGTCGGCGGAACGCCAGGTTTCGCTGTGGTCGGGCGAGGCCTGCGCCAAGGCGGCGGAGAGCGTGGGCTACCGCGTGACTCGCGTCGATGTGGGGCGCGACGTGGCCCAGGTCCTTGCCGCGCTGAAGCCGGACGTGGCGCTGAACATACTGCACGGGCGCCCCGGCGAGGACGGCACCATCCAGGGCATCCTCGAGATACTGCGCATCCCCTACAGCCACTCCGGCGTGCTCGCCTCTGCGCTGGCGATGGACAAGCCGCAGGCCAAGATCATCATGGCGGCTAACGGCATCCCGGTGCCGGAGGGGCGGGTGGTGACGCGGGCCGAGGCGGCGCGCGCGCATGTGCTGCCGCGCCCCTATGTGCTCAAGCCGGTCTCGGAGGGCTCCTCGGTCGGCGTGTTCATCGTGCGCGAGGACCAGGAGCACCCGCCTCAGGAGCTGCACCGGCCCGATTGGACGCATGGTGATTTGCTTCTTGCCGAGCGTTACATCCCCGGACTGGAGCTTACCTGCGCCGTCATGGGCGATCAGGCGCTTGATGTGATCGAGATCCAGTCCGATCTAAGGTTCTACGATTACGAGGCAAAATACGCTCCCGGCGGTTCCCGCCATATTCTCCCGGCGCAAATTTTACCGAATGTTTACCAAAAGGTGCGGATGTTAGCGGTCAGGGCGCATCGCGCGCTCGGCTGTCGGGGCATCAGTAGGTCGGACTTCCGATATGACGATCGGACCGGGGACGAATCCGGTCTGGTCTGTCTGGAGGTCAATACTCAGCCCGGAATGACCGAGACGTCGCTTGTGCCCGAACTGGCTGCCCATGCGGGCCATTCGTTCGGTGAGCTTGTACGATGGATGGTGGAGGACGCTTCGCTCGATCGCTGACCCCGCGGCAGACGCCGGCGGGCACGCGGACCGGCGCGGCCACTGGCGGAGATCAGCGCGGCGCGCGCGGACGGGAGCCCTCGCGCCCCGCCGCGGCGGCCGCGGATGAGCGCACGCGCCTGTTCGATCGCACCGTGATCGGCGGGCGCCGCTTCCTCGTCGGGCTTTCCGCCTCGCGCGCCCTGAGCTGCGGCGCCGGCACCTGGCTCACCCTCGCCCTCTTCGCCGCCACCGGCGTCTACGGCCTCGATCGCGGCGGCCACATGCCGGCGACCGTCGAGGCGATCCGCGACATGGGCGATGCCGCCGCCAACATCGCCGGCTTCCGGATCGCCAACGTCAATCTCGCCGGCCAGAATCACGTCACCCCCGGCGACATCCTCGCCACGGCGGGCGTCAAGCCGACCTCCTCGCTGCTGTTCCTCGATGCCGAGGGCGCCCGCATGCGCCTCGAGGAACTGGCCTGGATCAAGCGCGCCACGGTGCAGAAGCTCTATCCCGACCGGCTCGACATCCAGATCGTCGAGCGCGAGGGCTTCGCGCTCTGGCAGAAGGACGGCAAGATCAACGTCATCGCCCGCGACGGCACGGTGATCGCGCCCTATTCCGACGATCCGCGCTACATCCGCCTGCCGGTGGTGGTCGGCGACGGCGCCGAGACGAATGTGGGCGAGATCGTCGAGGCCCTGAGCCTCGTGCCCGGCGTGCGCGACAAGGTGCGCGCCGCGATTCGCGTCGCCGACCGGCGCTGGACGCTGAAGATGCGCAACGGCATCGACGTGCGCCTGCCGGAAACCGGCATCCCCGACGCGCTGCAGCAGCTGGCCTTGCTCGACGAGCAGAAATCGCTGCTCTCGCGCGACATCACCATCGTCGACCTGCGGCTGCCCGACCGCGTGTCGGTCCGTCTCTCCGACACCGCCTACGAGGCGCGCCAGGCCGAGCAGAAGGCTCAGGCCAAGGCGAAGAAGGGGAGCAGCACATGAGCACGCGCGCACCGTTCGAGGTCGCCCCGAAAATGCGCCCGCTGGCGCCGCGCCGAACCGGCGTGGTCGGCGTGCTGGAGGTCGGCACCTCCAAGATCGTCTGCATGATCGCGCGGCTGAAGCCGCGCGACGCCACGTCCAGCCTGCGCCGGCGCACCCATTCGGTGGACGTGCTCGGCATCGGCCACACCAGCGCCCACGGCATCAAGGGCGGCACCGTCATCGACATGGAGCGTGCCGAGCACGCCATCCGCCGCGCGGTGGATGCCGCCGAGCGCATGGCCGGCGCGCAGATCGCCTCCGTGGTGGTGGCGCTGGCCGGCGGCCGCCTCTCCTCCGAGCATTTCACCGCCGAGGTCGACCTGCCGGAGCCGGCGGTCGCCGAGGGCGACATCCGCCGCGTGCTCGACGCCGCCTCGACCTTCGCCATCGGCGAGGGCCGCACCATCCTGCACGCTTTGCCGGTGGGCTATGCGCTCGACGGGGTCGGCGGCATCGGCGAGCCGCGCGGCATGCTCGGGCGCCGGCTCGGCGTCGACCTGCACGTCGTTACCGCCGAGGCGTCGGCGGTGCGCAACCTGCTGCTGTGCATCGAGCGCTGCCATCTCGGCGTCGAGGCGATGGTCGCGGCTCCCTATGCCGCCGCGCTGTCCACCCTTGCCGACGACGAGGCGGAACTCGGCGTGACGCTGATCGATTTCGGCGCCGGCACCACCACGGTCGCGGTGGTCGAGAACGGCCATTGCGTGCATGTCGACGGCATCGCCATCGGCGGCCAGCACGTCACCAACGACGTGGCGCGCGGCCTCTCGACCCGCCTCGCCGACGCCGAGCGGCTCAAGAGCCTGCATGGCGGGGTGATGGCGATGGGCGCCGACGAGCGCGAGATGCTGACCGTCCCCGGCATCTCCGACGACCATCACGACATGCCCCGGGCGATCGCCAAGGCGCGGCTGGTGCGCATCGTGCGCCCGCGCGTCGAGGAGATCGTGGAACTGGTTCGCGACCGGCTGATCGCCTCCGGCCATGCCGCCGGCGCGGGTCGCCGGGTGGTGCTCACCGGCGGCGCGGCCCAGCTCACCGGCCTTGCCGAGCTGGTCGGCAAGATCCTCGGCCCGCAGGTGCGCATCGGGCGCCCGCTGGGCATTTCCAAGCTGCCGGAGGCGGCGCGCGGCGCGCCCTTCGCCGTCGCCACCGGGCTTCTCGTCTATCCGCAGGTCGCCGGTCTTGAGCATTTCGAGGCGCGCCGGCGCCGGCTCTCGCAGGCCGAGGGCAGCGGCTACTTCTCGCGCGTCGGACATTGGCTGAGGGAGGCCTTCTGACGTGTTCCACTCAATCCGCGCCGGCGGAACCGGCACCAAAGTGATCGTGACGGGCCTCGTGCCCGCCGGCGTTAGGGGACACTAGAAATGACGATCAACCTCCAGGTACCGGATATCCGCGAGCTGCGTCCCCGGATCACCGTCTTCGGCGTCGGCGGTGCGGGCGGCAACGCCGTCAACAACATGATCACCGCCGGGCTGACGGGGGTCGACTTCGTCGTCGCCAACACCGACGCGCAGGCGCTCACCCTCTCCAAGGCGGAGCGCATCGTGCAGATGGGCGTCGCCGTGACCGAGGGCCTTGGCGCCGGCTCGCAGCCGGAAGTCGGCCGCGCGGCGGCTGAAGAGGCGCTCGACGAGATCCGCGATCACCTGGCCGGCGCGCATATGGTGTTCATCACCGCCGGCATGGGCGGCGGCACCGGCACCGGCGCCGCCCCGGTCATCGCCCGCGCCGCCCGCGAGCTCGGCATCCTGACCGTCGGCGTCGTCACCAAGCCCTTCCACTTCGAAGGGCAGCGCCGCATGCGCATCGGCGAGATGGGCATCAACGAGCTGCAGAAGGGTGTCGACACGCTGATCGTCATCCCGAACCAGAACCTGTTCCGGGTGGCCAATGAGCGCACCACCTTCGCCGACGCCTTCGCGATGGCGGACCAGGTGCTCTATTCGGGTGTCGCCTGCATCACCGACCTGATGGTGAAGGAAGGCCTGATCAACCTCGACTTCGCCGACGTCCGCGCCGTGATGCGCGAGATGGGCAAGGCGATGATGGGCACCGGCGAGGCCTCCGGCGACAAGCGCGCGCTGCACGCCGCCGAGGCGGCGATCGCCAACCCGCTGCTCGACGAGGTGTCGATGCGCGGCGCCCGCGGCCTGCTGATTTCGATCACCGGCGGCAAGGACCTCACCCTGTTCGAGGTGGACGAGGCGGCGACCCGCATCCGCGAGGAGGTCGACCCGGACGCCAACATCATCCTCGGCGCCACCTTCGACGAATCGCTGGAAGGCCTGATCCGCGTGTCGGTGGTCGCCACCGGGATCGACCCGGCGGTGATTCCCGAGCAGATCCCGCACAGCCTGTCGAACCTCGCCGATGTCGGCGGGCGCCGCGTGTCCAATGCCGGCCGCGCCGCCGTCGAGGCCCGCCGCGACGCCGCCCTGCGCTCGGTCGCCTCGGCGCTGGCCGACGACCTTTACGCGTCGCCGTCCGAGCCGACCTATGCGAGCCATGCCGCCGACGAGCACGTCTATGGCGGCGAGGCGTCCTACGCCCCGGTTCCGGCCGCTTCGACGGCGATCGACGAGGTGACCATCCGCCCGATGGCGCCGAAGCCCGCCCTCTATGCCGACCCGGAGCCGGCGCAGGCGCATGAGGACGATTACGGCGACCACGACATCGAGCCGTTCATCCCGCCGCAGGCCGAGCGCCCGGCGCCGCGCATGCCGCGCGTCGACGAGCTGCCCATGCCGGCGCAGAACCAGATCCGCGCCGCGCGCGGCGAGGTGCCCGAGCATCACCAGGCCGACAAGAAGCGCATGACGCTGCTCCAGCGTCTCGCCAATGTCGGTCTCGGCCGCCATGCCGACGAGGAAGAAGCCGAGCCGCCGGCGGACATGCGCCCGATGGTGCGCCGTGCGCCGCCGGCCGAGAGCCGTCCGCTCTCGGACATCCGCCCCGAGGCTTCTGAATACGCCAAGCGCCCGGCGCTGCGCGTCAACGAGGCCCGTCCGGCGCGTCCGGCCGAGGACGATCATCTCGACATTCCCGCCTTCCTGCGCCGGCAGGGCTGAGCGGAACGAAACCGGGGCGGCGGGTCCGCCCCGTTACACGACGTGTGGCGCGGTGCAGCGAGACGGTTGCGCCGCGTCGCCATATCCGATTGAAATTAAATGATTTTTCAGGATTGTGCGCCAGCGTAACGACGGTAACAGAAGGTAAGCAAGCGTGATTTGGCGCGGACTCACGGCGCCGTTATCTTGCCAGCCAATCGATAAGCCGCCGGCACGGAACCTGTTCCGCGTCTTTCCAAAAATGGCGGTCGGTTGTGTTGGTTTTGGGGAATGGGGAGAGCGGGGCGCATCGCGTGTCCGCTTCTTGGGTCGAATGAACGCTGTGCGGCAGACCACCCTTGGCGATTGCGTGACGCTTTCGGGCGTTGGCGTTCATTCCGGCAAGCTGGCGCGGTTGAGCATTGCTCCCGCAGAGGCCGATACCGGCATCGTCTTCTACCGCAGCGATTCGTCCCAGTCGGTGCGCGCCTGCCGCAGCGCCGTTCGCGGCAGTGACCTTGCCACCGTGCTGCGCGATTCGAGCGGCCCCGCCGTTTCCACCGTCGAGCATCTGATGGCCTGCTTCGCGGGCCTTGGCGTCGACAATGCCCGTGTCGAGATCGACGGGCCGGAAGTGCCGATCCTCGACGGCAGCGCCGGCGATTTCGTCGCCGCCGTGGACGCGGCGGGCATCGTCGAGACCGCCGGTCCGCGCCGCTATCTGCGCGTCCTCAAGCCGGTGCGCATCGAATCGGAAACCGGCTTCGGCGAACTCACCCCCTATGATTTCGGCCTGCGCCTCGAGGTCGAGATCGATTTCGACCACGCCGCCATCGGCCACCAGCGTTTCGCCGCCACCCTGTCGCCCGACGTCTTCCGCAAGGAACTCGCGGCGGCCCGCACCTTCGGCTTCGTCTGCGACGTCGAGCGGCTCTGGCAGGCCGGCTACGCGCTCGGCGCCTCGCTCGACAACACGATCTGCCTCGGCGACGAGGGCGTGATGAACACGACCGGCCTGCGCTTCGCCGACGAGTTCGTGCGCCACAAGGCTCTCGACGCGGTGGGCGATCTCGCCATTGGCGGCCTGCCCCTGCTGGGCCGCTACCGCTCCTATCGCGGTGGCCACAAGCTGAATTTCGCGGTCGTCGACGCTCTGCTGTCCGACCGTTCCGCCTACGAGATCGTCGAGGCAAGCATCCCCGCCCGCCGCAGCGTCAGCAGCAATGCCGGCATGGTGACGGTCGCCGTTCCGGCCTACGCTCCGGAACTGTGAGGCGGCTGCGGCGTGGTTCGGGCCGGGCCCCTCGGGCGGCCTTTGTGCCACAGGCCGCGTCTTTCCGGTCGAACGGCCTCCTCCTTTGCCCTCGGCCCTCCGGCACGCCATAATCCGGTCGGAAAGCGGCCTTAGCGCCTGAACGCATGGCGTTTGGCGGCAGAAGCGGCGAAGCAGCGACCAGATCGGGATCGAAACTTGTGATGCGTCTTCTCAATCTCGGCCAGCCTACCCCGGCCCATGCGCGCGCCCCGGCACGCCCGGCCCGCGCCCGCAGCGGCGTGGGGGCGGGAGCCGTGGCGCTCCGGCTGATGGCGCTGGTGATGGTCGGGGCCTCGCTCGGCGGCTGCGCCAGCTGGTTCGACACCAACAAGGAAGAGACCGTCTATCCCGACGTTCCGGCCGAGCAGCGCTATAATGAGGGGCTGACCCTCATGGCGCAGGAAGACTATGCCGGCGCCATCGTTCGCTTCGAGGACGTCGATCGCCAGCACCCCTATTCGGAATGGGCGCGCAAGTCGATCCTGATGACGGCCTATGCGCACTATCTGCAGGGCCAGTACGAAGAGTGCATCGCCGCCGCCCGCCGTTACCAGTCCCTGCATCCGGGCTCGGAAGACGCGGCCTACGCGCAGTACCTCGTGGCCCAGTCCTATTTCGACCAGATCCCCGACATCAGCCGCGACCAGACCCGTACCCAGCGCGCCATGGACCAGCTGGAAGAGGTGGTGCGCAAATGGCCGAACACGGAATATGCGGTCAGCGCCAAGAAGAAGCTTGAGGTTGCCCGCGACCAGCTCGCCGGCAAGGAGATGATGATCGGGCGCTACTATCTCGAGCAGCGCAACTATGCCGGCGCTATCAACCGCTTCAAGGTCGTGGTCACGCGCTACCAGACCACGCGCCATGTCGAGGAGGCTCTGTATCGCCTCACCGAGGCCTATATGGCGCTCGGCGTGGTCAACGAGGCGCAGACCTCGGCCGCCGTGCTCGGCTACAATTTCCCCGACAGCAGCTGGTACAAGGACGCCTACAAGCTCGTGCAGTCGCGCGGCGTGAACCCGCAGCTCAACGAGCAGTCCTGGATCGCCAAGGCCTTCAAGGGCTTCGGTCTCGGCTAGGCGCCTTCGGGCCCGTGCCCGCGCGCCTTTTCGTCCTGTGGTCGGCGCTCGGAACATAATGAGAACAAAGATGCATGGCGGCGCGCGACCTGCTAGACAGGGGCGTCCCGTGGTCCCGCGCGGAATCGTTCTGGAGCCTCACGCATGCTGGTCGCCCTGTCGATCAGGGATATCGTGCTCATCGAGCGTCTCGACCTTTCCTTCCAGCCCGGCCTGACCGTGCTGACCGGCGAGACCGGTGCGGGAAAGTCGATCCTGCTCGACGCCTTCACCCTTGCGCTCGGCGGGCGCGGCGACGGATCGCTTGTGCGCCACGGCACCGCGCAGGGGCAGGTGACCGCCGAGTTCGACCTCGCCGCCGGCCATCCCGTCCGCGCCCTTCTGCAGGAGGCCGGCATCGACGACGAGGGCGCGCTGGTGCTGCGCCGCGTGCAGCACGCCGACGGGCGCACCCGGGCCTTCGTCAACGACCAGTCGGTCAGCGCGCAGATGCTGCGCAGCCTCGGCCGGCGGCTGGTCGAGATCCACGGCCAGCATGACGACCGCGCGCTGGTCGATCCGGCCTCGCACCGCACGCTGCTCGACGCCTATGGCGGTCTCGGCTCTCTCGCGGAGGAGGTTGCCGCCGGCTGGCGTCGCTGGCGCGCCGACCGCGTGGCGGCGGCCGAGGAAAAGGCGCGGCTCGACGAGGCGGCCCGCGAGGCCGATTTCATGCGCCATGCGGTGGACGAGCTGACCGCGCTTGCCGCCGAGCCGGGCGAGGAGGATCGGCTCGCCGCGCGGCGCACCGAGATGATGCGCTTCGAGAAGATCGCCACCGATCTCGCCGAGGCGCAGGAAGCGGTTGGCGGCAGCAATTCGCCGGTGCCGGGGCTGGCCGCTGCCGTGCGCCGGCTGGAGCGGCGTGCGGGCGAGGTCGAATCGCTGGTGCGTCCGGCGGTGGAGGCCATCGACGCAGCGCTCGCCGCGCTGGAGCAGGCGAATTTCCATCTCGACGCGGCGCTGCGTGAGGCCGATTTCGACCCGCGCGAGCTGGAGCGCATCGAGGAGCGGCTGTTCGCCCTGCGCGCCGCCGCACGCAAATTCGCCTGCACGGCGGACGACCTGCCGGCGGTGGCGGCCCGCTTCGCCGACGCGCTCGACGCGCTCGACCACGGGGCGGAAACGCTGCGGGGGCTGGAGGCGCGCGCCGCCGAGGCCGAGGCGGCGTATCGCCAGCTTGCCCGCGATCTCTCGCAGAAGCGCCATGCCGCCGCCGCCGGCCTCGACGCGGCGGTCTGCGCCGAACTGGCGCCACTGAAGCTGGAGCGGGCGCGATTCATCACCGAGTGTCAGACCGATGAGGTGGACGGTCAGGCCGATGGGTACGACCGGATCGAGTTCTGGGTGCAGACCAACCCCGGCACCCGCCCCGGCCCGATGATGAAGGTCGCCTCCGGCGGCGAACTCGCCCGCTTCCTTCTGGCGCTGAAGGTGGTGCTGGCCGACAAGGGCTCGGCACCGACGCTGGTGTTCGACGAGATCGACACCGGGGTCGGCGGTGCGGTGGCCGATGCCATCGGCGCACGGCTCGCCCGCCTCGCCGGGCGGGTGCAGGTGGTTGCCGTCACCCATGCGCCGCAGGTGGCGGCGCGGGCGGGCAACCATTTCCGCATCGCCAAGGAGGCGCTGACCGACCTCGACCGGGTGGCGACGCGGGTCAGCCCGCTCGCCTCCGAGCACCGCCGCGAGGAGATCGCCCGCATGCTGTCGGGCGCCGAGATCACCTCGGAAGCCCGCGCGGCGGCGGACCGCCTGCTGAAGGGCGCCGCGGCCGACTGAGCGGAACGCCGCCACCCCCGGCGGCGTGACAAGATCGGCCGTGGCGCTGCCATCAAGGCTGCGCTACACAGGCGGCCTCAATCGTTCCGGTTCATCATGTCCCTTACCTTACCGATCTCTGCCGCGACCGAGCGGGGCATGGCCCCGGACCTCACCGTGGTCATCCCCACCTTCAACGAGCGCGGCAATCTCGAGCCGCTGGTCGCCAAGCTCGACCAGGCGCTGGCCGGCCTCGCCTGGGAGGCGATCTTCGTCGACGACAATTCGCCGGACGGGACCGCCGACGCGCTGCGGGCCATCGGCCGGGCCGATCCGCGCATACGCTGCATCCGCCGCGTCGGCCGGCGCGGCCTCGCCGGGGCCTGCATCGAGGGCATGCTGGCCGCGCAAGCGCCGCTGGTCGCGGTGATGGACGCCGATCTCCAGCACGACGAAACGCTGCTGCCGCGCATGGTGGCGGCGATGGGCGCGGGCGCCGACGTGGTGGTGGCGACGCGCTACGCGCCGGGCGGCGACGCCCAGGAAGGCTTCAGCGCGTTCCGCAGCTTCGGCAGCCAGATGGCCACCCGCCTTGCCCGCCGGGTGCTGCGGGTGTCCTCGTCCGATCCGATGAGCGGCTTCTTCATGCTGCGCCGCGACCTCGCCGAGACGCTGGCGCCCAAGCTCGCCACCGACGGCTTCAAGATCCTGCTGGACATTCTGGCCTCGGCCGGCGACGGGCTGCGCATCACCGAGCTGACCTACACCTTCGGGACGCGGCAGAGCGGCGACAGCAAGCTCGACAACCGGGTGCTGATGGACTTCCTCGGGCTGATCGTCTCCAAGGCGACGGGCGGCCTGATCTCGCTGCGCTTCCTGTCCTTCGCCTGCGTCGGCGCGGCGGGGCTGGTGGTCCACCTGCTGGTGCTGCGCACGGCGCTGTCGACCGATCTGCGCTTCCTCTACGCGCAGACGATCGCGACCTTCGTGGCGATGACGTTCAACTACATCGTCAACAACCTGCTGACCTATCGCGACCGTCGCCTCTCCGGCTGGCGCTTCCTCGTCGGGCTGGTGGCCTTCTACCTGATCTGCGGGTTGGGCGCGGCGGCCAATGTCGGCATCGCCGACTGGATGTTCTACGAAACCGCCCATTGGTGGGTCGCCGGCATCGCCGGCGCGGTCGTCGGCGCGGTGTGGAACTACGCGATCAGCCGGGCGCTGGTGTGGAAGGATTCCGCGTGAGCGGAACTGCCGGCGGCGCGGCGACCGGCGCGGCCACCCTCCCGGCGGCGCCGCCCTCCCTCCCCGGTTTCGACGGCGGCGGGCGCTTCGCGCTGGTGATCATCGCGGCGCTGCTGGTCTGGCGGCTGGTGCTGGCGGCCAGCGTACCGCTGGTGCCGGACGAGGCCTATTACGCCCTGTGGGCGCAGGGCCTGTCGGCGGGCTATCTCGACCACCCGCCGATGATCGCCTTCTTCATCCGTGCCGGCCAGATGCTGGCGGGCGATACGGCGCTGGGCGTGCGGCTCGCCTGCGTGCTCTCGGTAGTGCCGGCGAGCGTCTTCGTCTGGCGCGCCGCCGCGCTGCTGCTCGACGATCCGCGCGCCGGGCCGCTGGCGGCGGTGCTGTTCAACGCCACCATTTTCGGCTTCCTCGGCATGACGCTGGCGACGCCCGACGCGCCGCTCGCCCTGTTCAGCGCCGCCATGGTCTATGGCGCCGCCCGGCTGCTGCGCGCGCCGCGCCCCGCGCTGTGGCTCGCCCTCGGCGTGGCGACCGGCCTCGCCATGCTGTCCAAATATTCCGGCGCCATGCTGGCCGGGGGCTTCGCGCTGGCGGTCCTCGCGGTGCCGGCGCTGCGGCGCCAACTGCTGCGGGCCTGGCCGTGGCTGGCGCTCGCGGTGGCGGTGCTGGTGTGCCTGCCGAACCTGCTGTGGAACGTCGCCCATGGCTTCGAGACCTTCACCAAGCAGGGCGGGCGGATCACCGCCCATGTGGCGCTGAGGCCGGAATTCCTGCTCGAATTTGTCGGCTCGCAGATCGGCCTCGCCACGCCGCTGGTGTTCTTCTTCGCCGTCGCCGGCCTGTTGCCGCGCACGGCGGATGCTTTTCGCGACCGGGGCGGGCGCCGGCTCGTGCTGGTCATGCTGCTCGTGCCGCTGGCCTATTTCGCCGTCCATGCGCTGCGCAGCCGGGTCGAGGGCAACTGGGTCGGCTTCCTCTATCCGCTGATCGCCGTCGCGGCGGCGGCCGGCATGCTGGCGATCGAGCCCGTGCCGCGCCGCTGGCTCGGCGGGCTGCGCCGGGCGACCGTGCCGCTCGCCCTCGGCTTCGTCCTCGCGCTCGGCGTCCACGCGCTGGTGCCGGTGCCCGGGCTCGGCGCGCGTGATCCCATCGCCCGGATGACGCGCGGCTGGCCGGAATTCGCGGCCGAGATCGAGGCGCTGCGCGTGCGCGCCGGCGCGGATCTGGTGCTGGCCGACAATTACCAGCTCACCGCCATGCTGACGCGCGAATTGCCCGGCGTCATGGTCGAGCAGCTCGACGAGCGTGCGCGCTACCGCTTCCAGAACCTGCCGCCGCTGGCGGCGCGCACGGGAACTGCGCTGGTGGTTTCCGGCTATCGGCCGGAGCCCTATCTGGAGGCCGTGCTCGGGCCGCTGACGCCGCTCGGCGTGGTGGAGCGGCGCTTTCGCGACGTCGCGCTCAAGCCGCTGGTGCGGATCTACACGGTTGCGCTGCCGCCGCCCGCGCCGTCGAACTGAGGGGCCGGGCCGCTCTTGAGGCGCGGCGCGATTTCTGGAATGGGAAGGATCGGCCGCCGCGATGCGGCGAGAATCCTGCGGAGGGTGTCATGACGAACAGCGCCAATTCCCCCGCCCCGGGTTCGCAGGCGCCCGCCGCCGTCGAGACGCTGACCGCCGACGAGGCCGCCGGCGAGCATGCCCGGCTCGGCGACGCCATCGCCCATGCCGACCGGCTCTATTACCAGGACGACGCGCCGACGCTGACCGACGCGGACTATGATGCGCTGCGCCGGCGCTACGAGGCGATCGAGGCGCAGTTTCCCGAGTTGAAGGGCATCGACAGCCTCTCCGAGAGGGTGGGCGCGGCGCCGTCGGCGAAGTTCGCCAAGGTCCGCCATGCCGTGCCGATGCTCTCGCTCGGCAACGCCTTCGAGGACGGCGATGTCGAGGAGTTCGTGGCCCGCGTGCGCCGCTTCCTCGGCCTTGGCCCCGAGACGGAGATCGCCTTCACCGCCGAACCGAAGATCGACGGCCTGTCCTGCAACCTGCGCTATGAGAACGGTGTGTTCGTGCAGGCGGCGACGCGCGGCGACGGCTTCGAGGGCGAGGACGTCACCAATAATGTGCGCACCATCGGCGAAATTCCCGCGCGGCTGACGGGCGACGACGTGCCTGACGTGTTCGAGGTGCGCGGCGAGGTCTATATGGGCCACGCCGATTTCGCCGCCATCAACGAGCGCCAGCAGGCGGCGGGAAAGCCGCTCTTCGCCAATCCGCGCAACGCGGCGGCCGGCAGCCTGCGCCAGCTCGACCCCAGGATCACCGCCAGCCGTCCGCTGCGCTTCTTCGCCTATGCCTGGGGCGAGGTGAGTGGGAGCGCGCTGCCGGCCGACACCCAGTTCGGCGTGATCGAGGCGTTCAGTCGCTGGGGCCTGCCGACCAATCCGCTGACCGTGCGCTGCACCTCTGCGGAGGAACTGCTGGCGCATTATCACCGCATCGGCGAGGGGCGGGCCAGCCTCGGCTACGACATTGACGGCGTGGTCTACAAGGTCGACAGCCTCGCCCTGCAGCAGCGGCTCGGCTTCGTCTCGCGCTCGCCGCGCTGGGCGCTGGCGCACAAATTCCCGGCGCAGCGCGCGGCGACGCAGCTTCAGGCCATCGACATTCAGGTCGGGCGCACCGGCGCGCTGACCCCGGTCGCCAAGCTGGCGCCGATCACGGTCGGCGGCGTGGTGGTGTCGAACGCCTCGCTGCACAATGAGGACTATATTCGCGGCATTGGCGGCGACGGTGCGCCGATCCGCGGCGAGGTCGACGGCGCGCCGGTCGACATCCGCGTCGGCGACTGGGTGGAGGTGCAGCGCGCCGGCGACGTCATCCCGCAGGTCGTGTCGGTCGACCTCGCGCGCCGTCCGCCCGAGGCGGTGCGCTACGAGTTCCCCACTATTTGCCCGGCCTGCGGCTCGCATGCCGTGCGCGAGGAGGGCGAATCGGTGCGCCGCTGCACCGGCGGCCTGATCTGCCCGGCGCAGGCGGTGGAGCGCATCCGCCACTTCGTCTCGCGCGACGCCTTCGACATAGAAGGGCTGGGCGAGAAGCAGGTGCAGGCCTTCTTCGAATGGGGGCTGGTGAAGCAGCCGGCCGACATCTTCACGCTGGAGGCGCGCGATTCCGACCCCACGGCGCTGACGCGGCTGAAGAACCGCGACGGCTGGGGCGAGACCTCGGCCAAGAATCTCTTCGCGGCCATCGAGGCGCGCCGGCGCGTGCCGGTGAACCGGCTGCTGTACGGGCTGGGCATCCGCCATGTCGGCGAGACCAACGCCAAGCGGCTGCTGCGCCACTTCGCCGGCATCGAGGCGCTGCGCGAGGTGGCTCTGGCCGCCGTGCCGCCGGGCGAAGCGCACCCGAAGGGCAACGAGGCGTGGCAGGAACTCGTCGGCATCGAGGGCATCGGCGCGGTGGTGGCCGAGGCGGTGGTCGACTTCTTCACCGAGCCGAACAACGAGGCGGCGCTCGCCGCGCTGATGCGGGAGGTGAGCCCCGAGCCGATGGAGACCGTCGCCGCCTCCGGCGCGGTTGCCGGCAAGACGGTGGTGTTCACCGGCGCGCTGGAGAAGATGACCCGCGACGAGGCCAAGGCGATGGCCGAGCGGCTGGGCGCCAAGGTGGCGGGCTCGGTGTCGAAGAAGACCGATTACGTGGTGGCCGGCGCCGATGCCGGCTCCAAGCTCGCCAAGGCGCGCGAACTCGGCGTGCCGGTGCTGACCGAGGACGAATGGCTGGCGCTGGCCGGCGGCGGTTGACAGCTACCGGCCCGGCAGAGGACCGTGGCGCCCCGTGACCCCGCATCCCCGGAGCCCATCGTGGCCGACACCGCGCTTCTCGTCATCGACCTGCAGAACGACTATTTCCCGGACGGCAAATACCCGCTCGCCGGCATCGAGGCGGCGGCGGCCAAGGCGGCCGAGTTGATCGCGGCAGCACGCTGGAACGGCGTTCCAGTGATCCATGTACGGCACGAGCAGCCCGAGGCCGAGGCGCCCTTCTTCGGCAAGGACACGCCGGGCGCGCAGATCCACCCCCTGGCCACGCCGCTGGCGGACGAGCCGGTGGTGGTGAAGCACAATGTCAACGCCTTCCTCGATACCGGCCTCGACGGGCTGCTGAAGGAGAAGGGCGTTGCCTCGCTGGTGGTCGTGGGGGCGATGAGCCATATGTGCGTGGACGCAGCCACCAGGGCGGCGCTCGACCTCGGCTACGCCGTGACGCTGGCGCATGACGCCACCGCCACCCGCGATCTGGCCTTCGACGGTGTCGCGGTGCCGGCGGCGAGCGTGCAGGCGGCGCTGATGGCGGCGCTGGAATTCGCCGGCGCGACGCTGCGCCCGGCCGGCGCGATCGCCACCGACTGGGCGGGCTGAGAAGCCGCCGAAAAGTCGCCGGGCGGATGCGCGGCGGCTTTTCGTGTGCGGTTCAGGCAGGGGCGGGTGTCAGATGCGCCCGGTCAGCATCATCACAATGAGAATCACCAGAAGAACCGTGACGAGCCCGCTCGGGCCATAGCCCCAGCCACGGCTATAGCCCCAGCTCGGCAGGGCGCCGACAAGTATCAGGATAAGAATGATTACAAGAATGGTGGTCATTTCGGCGTCTCCGTCTGCCCGGATACTCAGCCCGGATGCATGAGTCGCGGAGTAAACGCCGGACAGGGGCGATGGTTCCATCGAACCATTGTGTCAATTACAGCGGCCGGTGACGGTCGGGCCCACGAGCGACGATCGGGCGGGCAAGGCTCCGAAACGGATGGCCCCCGTCTTCGTCGCTCCTCTACGCGTCCAGCGGCGCGGTGGCGGCGTCGAGCCACGCGCGGGTCGGGCCGTCGACAAGCGGGCCGATCGCAGCGCGCACGCGGGCATGATAGGCGTCGAGCCACGCGGCTTCTTCGGCGGTGAGCAGAGCCGACTCGATCGCCCGGCGGTCGAACGGGGCGAGGGTCAGCGTCTCGAAGGCGAGCAGCGTCTTCTCCGCGCCCTCGACGGCCGGGCCGTCGACGACGATCTCCAGGTTTTCCAGCCTTATGCCGTAGGCGCCGGTCTTGTAGTAGCCGGGCTCGTTGGAGAGCACCATGCCGCGCGCCAGCGGCACCGTACCGACCTTGGAGATGCGCGCCGGCCCCTCATGCACCGAGAGATAGGCGCCGACGCCATGGCCGGTGCCGTGCTCGAAGTCGAGGCCGGCCGCCCACAGGTGCTGGCGCGCGAAGCTGTCGAGCTGCGATCCGGAGGCGCCGAGCGGGAACACCGCCCGGGCGATGCCGATATGGCCCTTCAGCACGCGGGTGAAGCGGTCGCGCATCTCGGCCGTCGGGGTGCCGACGACGAGGGTGCGCGTCACGTCGGTGGTGCCGTCCTCATATTGCGCGCCGGAATCGATGAGGAACAGTTCGTCCATGCCCACGCGCCGGTTGGTCGCCTCGCTGACGCGGTAATGCACGATGGCGCCGTTCGGGCCGGCGCCGGAGATGGTGGGGAAGGACACGTCCTTCAACGCGCCGGTCTCGCGGCGGAAGGTCTCCAGCGCCGCAACGGCGTCGATCTCGGTGAGGCCGCCCTTCGGCGCCTCGGCGTCGAACCAGGCGAGGAAGCGGGCCAGGGCGGCGCCGTCGCGCAGATGGGCGGCGCGCATGCCGGCCAGCTCGGCGGCGTTCTTTGCCGCCTGCATCAGCGCCACCGGGCTCGTGCCGGTCGAGACCTTGCCGCCGGCCGCCTCGATGCGCGCGGCGAGCAGCGAGGGCGCGGTCGCCTGATCGAGCCGGATGGTGCCGCCGCCGCTGGCCGCGAGTTCGACCGCACGCTCCAGCAGAACCGGCTCGGCGATCTCGGTGAACTGGCCGAGCGCGTCGCGTGCCGCGTTGGAGAGCTTGCGCCCGTCGACGAACAGCGTCGGGCGCCCGTCGTTCGGCACGATGGCCCAGGACAGCGGCAGCGGGGTGAAGGCGACGTCGCCGCCCCGGATGTTGAAGGCCCAGGCGACCGAATGCGGGTCGGAGATCACCAGCGCGTCGAGCTTCTGCTCGGCGAGCGTGGCCTGAACACGGGCGATCTTGTCCGGCGTGGCCTCGCCGGCGAGCGCGGGGTCGCGCAGCGTGACGGGAGCGAGCGGCGGAGCGGGGCGATCCTCCCACACGGCGTCGAGCGGGTTGCCGTCGACCGCCACCAGCGTGCCGCCGGCAGCGGCGACGGCGCGGCGCAGCTTCTGCTCGCCCTCCACCGTGACGAGCCAGGGGTCGTAGCCGAAATGGGCGCCGGCGGGCAGGTGCCGTTCCAGCCAGCGCTCGGGCGTCGTCTCGGCCAGCGGCACCACTTCGAAGGAGGCGGTGTCGACCTGGGCGGCCGCCTGCAGCGTGTAGCGTCCGTCGACGACGATGGCGGCTTCCTCGCGCAGAACCAGCGCGACGCCGGCTGAGCCCGAAAAGCCGGTGAGCCAGGCAAGGCGCTCGTCGCAGGGCGGGACATATTCGTTCTGGTGCGCGTCGGCGCGGGGAACGATGAAGCCGTCCAGCCCCCGCCGCTCCAGTTCCGCGCGGAGCAGCTTGAGGCGCGCGGTGCCGAGCGAGGGCGCGGCGGCATCGGAGAAGGTCTGGAACTTGGCTTCGAACATCAGCTCACTCGGGTCTTGCCGGCACGTTCGCGCGGGTGGGTCGGTCAGGAGCGCGAGGCG
The DNA here is from genome assembly GCF_009223885.1 of Ancylobacter sp. TS-1. NCBI lineage: Bacteria > Pseudomonadati > Pseudomonadota > Alphaproteobacteria > Hyphomicrobiales > Xanthobacteraceae > Ancylobacter > Ancylobacter sp. TS-1. The sequence continues at coordinate 1,995,622 of NZ_CP045144.1, read as the reverse complement.
ATGCTGCGCCCGGCATCCACCAGCGACTTGGCGCCGAAGGCGATGAACATCACGCCGACGAGGCGGGTGATGACAAGCCCGTGGCGCTGGAAGAAGCGCCGCACCGGCGCGAGGCCGGCCGCCCAGACGAGGAAGATATCGGCCAGAATGAAGCCGACGAAGGCGGCGGCGAGAAGCTGGGGAGCGGCATCCCAGGACAGGCCGGAGGCATAATGGGCGGTGAGCGCCGTGAACATGGCGACCGACACCGGATAGGCCTTCGGATTGGTGAGGCCGAACAGCACGCCGGTCATCAGCGGCCGGTTCGAGCCGACCGGGGTGGCGGCCCCCTCGCGCGACAGCACGGCCTTGACGCCGAGGTAGCAGAGATAGAGCCCGCAGGCGATGCCGAGCGCGTCGAACAGCGCCGGGCCAAGCTGGTTCACGCCGATGATCGCGGCGAAGGCGAGCGCGGTCCAGAACACGTCGCCGATGAGATGGCCGCCGACGAATCGCGCCCCGGCCGGGCGCCCATGCGTCGCCGCAAGGGAGAACAGGGCAAGAAAGGCCGGGCCGGGCGACAGCACGTAGAGCGCGCCCGCCAGGGCGGTCATCAGGTAAAGGCCATGTGACATTGGAAGTGTCCGGCTGGACGGATGTTGGCGATTGCGTCAGCATCGGCGTGATCGCGGATCACGTCAATTGCTGCGGGTGCATGGAGGGGAGCATGAGCGTTGCGATGCGTCCCTGTCTCTGTGTGGTCGGCCGCGTCGTCGCGGGTCTCGCAATGGCGCTGCTGGTGGCGCTGGGACCCGCCTTGGCACAGACGCATGACCCGGCGCCGCCCGGGCTGCGCGTCGGTACCTTCGCGGATAATCCTCCATGGGAATTCCGCGAGCAGGGCGACCTCACCGGCTTCGACATCGATCTGATGAAGGCGGTCGCCGCGCGGATGGATGTCGCGGTCGAATTCGTCGACATGCCGTTCGCGCAGCTGTTCACGGCGCTGGCGGAAGGGCGGATCGACGCGGCGATCTGCTCGATCACCGTCACGCCCGAGCGCCGGCAACATTTCGAGTTCACCCAGCCCTACTACCAGACATCGCAGGGCGTGGCGGCGATGAAGCGCGCCCGTCTGCGCTCGCTTGCCGATCTCGCCGGCAAGAGGGTCGGCGCCGAGGCCGGCTCGACCAATGAGCAATGGCTCGCCGACAACCGGGCGCGCTACGGCTTCGGCCCGACGGTGACGTCCACGGGGCTCGACGCCGCGATGGAGGAACTGCGGGAGGGGCGGATCGACGCCTATTTCGGTGATCTGCCGGCACTGCTGTTCCGGCTGCTGGAGCAGACGGACCTGTCCGTCATGATGCGCCTGCCGACGAACGACCAGTATGCGATCGCGTTGCCTTCGAATTCTCCGCTGTCGTCGCGCATGGACGCCGCGCTGGCCGAGATCAAGAAGGACGGCACGCTCGTGGCGATCCACCAGCGCTGGTTCGGCATGAAGCCGGAACCGGATTCGCCGGTCACGACGGTGCTGCCGCGCCCCTGATTCCGGGGCCTCTCCATCGGATGGCCTGTGCGAAATCGGGCCTGCCCTCGCCAAACGGGCATGCCGATGCCATTTTGTTCCTATCTAGAATCACGCATGACAGCGAGCGGGCCTTTGGCCGATCCCCGTAATCCGCCGAACGACGATCCGTTCGACCTTCCCTTCGACCTGCCGGGCGGCGACACGCGGCGGGAGACCCGTGACGCGGACGATCCGTTTCCCGCGCCGGCGCCCCGCCCCGGCGGCATCGCCGCGCGGGCGGCGGCGATGGCCAATCCCGGCCGGGCGGCCGGCGGGCGCGGCGTCTATCTGGAGGGGCTGAACCCCGAGCAGCGCGAGGCGGTGGAGGCCACCGAAGGCCCCGTGCTGGTGCTGGCCGGCGCCGGCACCGGCAAGACGCGCGTGCTCACCACCCGCATCGCCCATATCCTCTCGCTCGGCCTCGCCTGGCCCTCGCAGATCCTCGCCGTGACCTTCACCAACAAGGCCGCGCGCGAGATGAAGGACCGTATCGGCGCCATGGTCGGCGAGGAGGTGGAAGGCATGCCCTGGCTCGGCACCTTCCACTCCATCGGCGTGCGCATGCTGCGCCGGCACGCCGAACTGGTGGGGCTCAAGTCCGGCTTCACCATCCTCGATACCGACGACCAGATAAGGTTGCTCAAGCAGCTTCTGCAGGCGGACGGGATTGACGAGAAGCGCTGGCCGGCGCGGCTGCTCGCCAACATCATCGACGGCTGGAAGAATCGCGGACTCGGGCCCGAGCGGGTGCCGGCCGGCGAGGGCGCGACCTTCGCCAATGGCAAGGGGCAGGTGCTCTACGCCGCCTATCAGGCTCGGCTGAAGGCGCTCAACGCGGTCGATTTCGGCGATCTGCTGCTGGAGAGCATCCGCCTGCTGCGCGAGAACCCGGACGTGCTGGCCGACTATCACCGGCGGTTCCGCTACATTCTCGTCGACGAATATCAGGACACCAACGTCGCCCAGTATCTGTGGCTGCGCCTGCTGGCGCAGGGCTCGCGCAACGTCTGCTGCGTCGGCGATGACGACCAGTCGATCTATGGCTGGCGCGGCGCGGAGGTGGACAACATCCTGCGCTTCGACAGCGATTTCCCCGGCGCCAAGGTGGTGCGGCTGGAGCGCAACTACCGCTCCACCGGGCATATCCTCGGCGCGGCGGCGCATCTGATCGCCCATAATGAGGGGCGGCTCGGCAAGACGCTGTTCTCCGAGGGCGAGCGCGGCGAGAAGGTGACGGTGACGGGCGCCTGGGACAGCCAGGAGGAAGCCCGCGCCATCGGCGAGGAGATCGAGCAGCTCCAGCGCCAGGGCCACGCGTTGACCCAGGTCGCCATCCTCGTGCGCGCCTCCTTCCAGATGCGCGAATTCGAGGACCGCTTCGTCACGCTGGGGCTCAACTACCGGGTCATCGGCGGCCCGCGCTTCTACGAGCGCGCCGAGATCCGCGACGCGTTGGCCTATCTGCGCGTCATCGCCTCGCCCTCCGACGACCTCGCCTTCGAGCGCATCGTGAATGTGCCCAAGCGCGGGCTGGGCGACGCGGCGCTGCGGCAGATCCACGACCACGCCCGCGCGGCGCAGCTTCCGCTCGTCGAGGCGGCCCGCGAACTGGTCGCCAGCGAGGAGCTGAAGCCGAAGGTGCGGCTGACCCTGCGCGATCTCGTCGCGTCCTTCGACCGCTGGCGCGAGCAGATGGCGACGATGCCGCACCACGAGCTGGCCGAGATCGTGCTCGACGAGAGCGGCTATACCGAGATGTGGCAGAAGGACCGCTCGGCCGACGCCAATGGCCGGCTGGAGAACCTGAAGGAACTCGTGCGCTCGATGGAGCCGTTCGAGAACCTGATCGGCTTCCTCGAGCACATCTCGCTGGTGATGGATGTCGACGGCGGCGCCGGCGGCGACGCGGTCAACATCATGACGCTGCATTCGGCCAAGGGGCTCGAATTCGACACCGTGTTCCTGCCCGGCTGGGAGGAGGGCGTGTTCCCGAACCAGCGCGCGCTCGACGAGCAGGGCCGCGCCGGGCTGGAGGAGGAGCGCCGCCTCGCCTATGTCGGCCTCACCCGCGCGCGTCGGCGGGCCAAGGTGTTCTTCGCCTCCAACCGGCGCATCCATGGGCTTTGGCAATCGGCCGTGCCGAGCCGCTTCCTCGACGAATTGTCGGAAGGCGACGTCGAGGTGACGGAATCGCGCGGTGGCTCCGGCTGGGGCGGCGGGCAGTCGGGCCGCTTCGGCTACGGGCCGAGCCGCTTCGACGAGGCGCAGAGCTTCGGCTCCTCCTATTCCACGCCGGGCTGGCAACGCGCGCAGGCGCGCCAGGAGGGCGGGCGTTCGGGCGGGGGCTTTTCGGGGGGCGGCTCTTCGGGCGGCGGCTTCGCCGAGCGCCCCTCGCGCTTCGAGGCGAACGAGCGCGCGCGCGGCCGGCTGATCGAGGGCGAGTTGATCGCCAAGTCGACCGGCGCCCCCTCGCGCTTCGCCCTTGGCGAGCGGGTGTTCCACCAGAAGTTCGGCTATGGCGACGTGACCTCGGTGGAGGGCAACAAGCTGACCGTGCTGTTCGACAAGGCCGGCGAGAAGAAGGTGGTCGACAGCTTCGTCGAGGCGGCGTGAGGCGGGCTCCGCTTCTCGTGCCGCTGGCCTTCTCCCGCATCCTCGCTTAGAGAGCGCGCGTCGCATCTGCCAGCCGAGGACCGCCATGCTCGAAGGATTGCCGCCCAACGGCGCCACGCATGTGATGCGCGTGGATGCGCCCGAGCGCGAGGCGCGCGCCATCTCCGACATCATCTCCGAAAGCTTCGATCCCGCCGAGGTCGCGACCGCCGCCTTCGAGGACCAGGATCTCGCCGAGGGCGCGGCCTGGGCGATGGAGGCCTATTTCGGCGAGGCGCCGGACGAGGACAGCGTGCGCGAACTGATCGAGCTGGTGGCGCCCGGCTACGGGGCGCAGGCGCGGTTTCTCACCCTCGACAAGAAGGACTGGGTGACGGCCTCGCTGGAAGGGCTGGCGCCGGTCGCCATCGGGCGCTTCGTCGTCCATGGCTCGCATGATCGCGGCCGGCTCGCCCCAGCCCAGATCGGCATCGAGATCGAGGCGGCGCTCGCCTTCGGCACCGGGCATCACGGCACCACCAAGGGTTGCCTTGCCGCCATCGCCGCCTATGGCCGGCAGCGCCGGCCGGTCCGGACGCTCGACATCGGCACCGGCACCGGCGTGCTCGCCATGGCGGCGGCCCGGCTGTTCCACGCGCCGGTGCTCGCCAGCGACATCGACAAGGTGGCGGTGACGACGGCGCAGGCCAATGCGGTGGCCAACCGCGCCGCGCCGCACATCCGGTTCCTGCACGCGCCCGGGCTGGGGGCGGGGGAGTTCCGCCGGCAGGGCCCCTACGACCTGATCCTCGCCAACATATTGCTGCCGCCGCTCAAGGCCATCGCCAAGCCGCTCGCGCGGCTGCTGGCGCCGGGCGGCGTGGTGGTGCTGTCGGGGCTGCTGCCCTCGCATGCCAATGCGGCGCTGGCGGCCTATCGCGCGCAAGGGCTGCGGCTGCGGCGCCGGCGGACCATCGAGGGGTGGACCACGCTCGAACTTTCCGCCGATGCCGGGCGCAACGCGACGCCCGCCCGGCGGCGGTGAGAGGCGGTCAGCGCCGGGCGCGGCTCACAGCAGCCGGATCGGCATGTTGATCGGCCGGCCGAGCCCGTCGGGCACCGGCAGCGCACCATGCGCGGCCCGCATCAGGGCCAGCCGCTCCAGTACCTCGTCGGGGAAGGGCGCGACGCGGCGCGTGCCCGCCTCGACATGCTGGGCGATCTGCTCATGGGTGGCGGCGGTCCAGCCCTCGCGGGCGTGGTGCAGCTCCTGGAACAGATGCATGCGCTTGTCGTCGTAATTGATCAGGCGCAGCGTCACCCGCACCTCCTGGCCCACGCGAAGTTCGCGCAGGAAGCGCTGATGCGCCTCCGTCGTGATGAAGGAGGCGCTGCGGCTCTCGATCCGATGCGGACCGAGACCCACGAGGAAGACGGCCTCGTCGACCGCGCGGTCGAACAGGAGGCTGTAATAGGCTGCGTTCAACTGCCCGTTGTGATCGGCCCAGCTCGGTTCGACCGTCATCACGGACGACACGAAGGGCGCGAAAAACACGGGTTCGAAGTCGATCCCGTTCAGCATGACACCATCCCGACCGCCGAGCGCATGACTGCGCTGCCTTATTGACAAGCATTGTGCCGACTTTCAGTGCAGTCGTCACCTGTTCTGATGGCTATTGGATGACCGAAATTTTGCGTTCCGGAGGTTTCGTCGCGCTTTTTGCGCGGCCGGGCCTTCCGGGCGGGGTCGCGGCGCCTTCCGATTGGGTATATGCCGTGGTCGCCGGCCCCTCGGGGCGGGCCGGGAAGAAGGAGAGCGTCCTTGGAAGACATGCTTCAGGAACGGTCCGCCACGGCGGTGCAGGGAACGGCGACCTCGGCGGTGGCCTCTGTAATCGCTGAACTTTCCGCCCATTTCGGCGACCGTCTGGCGACCGGCCGGGCGATCCGCGAGCAGCACGCCAACACCATCACCTGGCTCGCCAACGAGGCCCCCGACGCGGTGGCGTTCGTGGAGAGCACGCAGGACGTTCAAATCGTCGTGCGCGCCTGCGCGAAGCACGGCGTGCCGGTCATCGCCTTCGGCACCGGCACCTCGCTGGAAGGCCAGATCAACGCGCCGAAGGGCGGCATCTCGGTCGACCTGTCGCGGATGAACCGCGTGCTGTCCGTGCATCCCGAAGATCTCGACTGCGTGGTCGAACCGGGCGTCACCCGCAAGCAGCTGAACGAGCATCTGCGCGATGCCGGCCTGTTCTTCCCCATCGATCCGGGTGCGGACGCCTCGCTCGGCGGCATGGCCTCGACCCGCGCCTCCGGCACCAATGCGGTGCGCTACGGCACGATGAAGGACAATGTGATCGCGGTGACGGCGGTGCTCGCCAATGGCGAGGTCATCACCACCGCGCGGCGGGCGAAGAAGTCCTCCGCCGGCTACGACCTCACCCGGCTGTTCGTCGGCGCCGAGGGCACGCTCGGCATCATCACCGGCCTGACGCTGCGGCTCGCCGGCATTCCCGAGGCGATCTCGGGGGGCGTCTGCGCCTTCCCGACCGTGCGCGCGGCCTGCGACGCGGTGATCCTCACCATACAGTCCGGCCTGCCGGTGGCGCGCATCGAACTGCTGGACGAGGTGCAGGTGCGCGCCTGCAACGCCTATTCGAAGCTCGAACTGGAGGAGAAGCCCACGCTCTTCGTCGAGTTCCACGGCACCGAGGCCAGCGTGCACGAGCAGGCCGAGCGCTTCGGCGAGATCGCGGCGGAATATGGCGGCGGCGATTTCAAATGGGCGACGCGTCCGGAGGACCGGACGAAGCTGTGGCAGGCGCGGCACGATGCCTACTGGGCCTGCCTGCCGCTGAAGCCCGGCGCCAAGGCGCTGGCCACCGATGTCTGCGTGCCGCTCTCGCGCCTGGCCGAGTGCGTGGACGAGACCAAGCGCGACATCGAGGAGATGGGGATGCTCGCCCCGATCGTCGGCCATGTCGGCGACGGCAATTTCCACACCGTCACCCTGGTCGACATGGATGACCCGCAGGACGTCGCCAAGGCGAAGGATTTCATCTCGCGCATGGTCAAGCGGTCCCTTGCCATGGGCGGCACCGCCACCGGCGAGCATGGCGTCGGGCAGGGCAAGCGCGGCTACATGGAAGCCGAGCACGGCTCGGCGACGCTCGATGCGATGCGGGCGGTGAAGCTGGCGCTCGACCCGCGCAACATCATGAATCCGGGCAAGATCCTGCCCTGAGATACCAGATCGCGGCAGGCCCGTCGGACGGGCGGCGGCGGGGCCGAGGGTGCTGCAATTGGCGCTTTGCGGGTGCCACGGAGAATGCAAAAAATATCAACAATCTAGCATAGAGTGGTTCGGTGCCCCCGCGTTCCGGGCGGGGTCTGCGGGTGGGCGAGCCGGAGGAATAGCGTGCAGAACCTGCTGCTGACCATTGCGAGCGCCGTCATACTGGCCGTGGCGGCCGCCTTTGCCGCGCCCTTCGTCGTGGACTGGACGCAGTGGCGTTCGGTGTTCGAGGCGCAGGCCGCCCGCACGCTGGGCGCGCCGGTGCTCATTCGCGGTCCCATCGACGCGTCGATCCTGCCGACGCCCCGCCTCGTGCTGCGCGACGTGTCGATCGGCGTCGATGGCGGCGGCACCGGCCTCGTGATCGCCGAGCTTTCCGGCCGCCTCTCCCTCGGCGGGCTGCTGCGCGGCGAGGTGGTGGCCGAACAATTGACGCTGCTGCGCCCGCGCGCACGTCTGGTGGTCGATGCCACCGGCAAGGTCGCCCTGCCCACCGGCGCCGTCCGTCCGCGCGGCTTCAGCGTCGCCGAGCTGACCCTGGTCGACGGCTCGGCCGAGCTGATCGACCGCGCCAATGGCCGCGCGCTCAAGCTCGACGATGTGGACCTCACCGGCGATATCGGCGGCGCCAGCGGGCCGCTGCGGCTGGAGGGCGAGGTCGAGAATGGCGGCGTGCGGCGCAAACTGCGCCTGTCGCTGGCGGCCTTCGCCGCTGACGGAACCGCCAAAGCGCGCCTTGGCGTGCAGAATGTCGGCTCGCCCTTCACCATCGACGCGGACGGCAGTTTCAGCCTCGCCGGCGGCAAGCCGGGCTTCCGTGGCCATGCCGCGCTCGCGCGCGCCAACGATCCCGCCGCGGCGCTGCGCGGCGGCGACGGGCAGCCCCCGAAGGCCGCCGCCGCGCCCGAACTGCTGAAGGGCTGGAGCCTTGCCGGAACGGTCGAGGCGAGTGCGCAGGCAGTCACCGCCAGCGAGCTCAGCCTGACGCTGGAATCGGCACAGCGCCCGGTCGAGCTTCTGGGTACGGCGCGCCTCACCGGCGCGAGCCAGACCCAGCCGGAATCGCGGCTCGAACTGCAGCTCTCCGCGCGGCAGGTCGACCTCAACGCGGTGACGGGCGGCGCCGCCCCGCTGGCCGCGCTCGACGCGCTCGTCCACACCGTGGCGCCGCTGGCGAGTGTCGCCGCCACCGGCACGCTGGACCTCTCCAGCGACACGGTCCTGCTCTCCGGCGCGCCGCTGCGCGAGGTGAAGGCCGGGCTCGACTGGTCGGCGGCCGGCTGGCGCGCCCGCAGCCTTCAGGCCCGCCTGCCGGGCGGCGCGCGGGCGCAGCTCTCGGGGAGCCTGCCGAGCGTGACGGCGACGGCCGACGATCCCGCGCGCACGCTGTTCGGCGGCACCGTGCTGCTGGAAGCGCAGGACCTGCCGGCCTTCGCCGCCTGGGCGGCGCCCGAAGCCCGCAGCCTTGTCGTCGGCCTGCCGCCGGGGGCGGCGCGTCTTTCCGCCGACATCAACATCGCCGCCGGGCGCATTGCGCTCGACAAGCTCGACGTCACCGCAGGCGAGGGCAGCTTCGCGGGCACCGCCGCCTATACGCTGCCGGCGGCGGGCGTGCGGCCGCGCTTCGACGCCGTGCTCTCCACCTCCGCCGTCGACCTCGACACCCTGCTGCCGACGGCGCGGCGCCTCGTCGGCTTCGGCATGGGGCAGATCGACCTCGGGCTGAGCCTGTCCGGCCGGCAGGTGCGCTTCGCCGGGGCCAGCGCGGCCAGCGTCGACCTCATCCTCAAGGGCGGCACCGGCGGGCTCGTCATCGAGCGTCTGGCTATCGACGATTTCGCCGGCCTCGACCTGACCGGCTCGGGCCGGCTGGCCGCCCTCGGCGATCCCGACGCCACGGGTGCCGGCGCGGATGGCCGCTTCGAGGCCCAGCTTTCCGGTCCCCGGGCGGACGGGCTTCCCGCGCTCGCCCGCGCCTTCGGACTGCCGCAGGCGGAGTCGGCGCTGACCCGGGCCGGCGCGGCGCTGGCGCCGGTCGACCTCCGCCTCGTGATCGCCTCGCAGGCCGGGCGCACCAGCCTCGATGCCGGCGGGCGGCTCGGCATGCTGACCGGCGCCGGCCGGCTCGGCTTCGGCGCCGGCCGGCCGCTCGACGGGCGCGTGCAGCTCGACGCCACCGACGGCAGCGCCGTGCTGGCGAAGCTGGGCGTGCCGGGGTTGCGGCCCGCGCTCGGGCCGGGGCGGCTGGTGGTGGAATTCGGCGACCGGCTCGATGCCCGCCTGACTCTGGCCGGGGCCAGCCTCAACGCGCGGGGCACGCTCGGCCAGGATGCCGAAGGGCGGTTGCAGCCGGACCTGTCGCTGGCGCTCGATGGGGCCGATCTCGCCGCCCTGCTGCCCGACATCGCCGCCAGCGGGGCGCGCAGCGTGCCGGCGAGCTTCAAGGGTGCGCTGGGCCGCGACGGGCAGACCTGGTGGGTGCGCGGCCTGTCGGGATCTATCGCTGGCCAGAAGCTCGACGGCGGTATCGGTTATGTGCCCGGCCAGCCGGTCGAACTCGACCTGACCACTGCCGAATGGAGCGCGTCGCGGGCGCTCGGTCTCGCCGTCGGCGCGGCGGCGGGGGGTGGCGAGGGCTGGCCGCGAGGGCGGTTCGGCCCGCCGGCGCTGGGCACGCTGGCGATGAATGTGAAGCTCGGCATCGGCCGGCTCGACCTGCCCGGCGACCTCTCCCTCGGCGACGCCAAGGTGCAGGCCCGCCTGTCCGGCGGCCGCCTGTCGGTGGAGGATTTCTCCGGCGCGCTGGCCGGCGGCAAGCTGGCCGGCCGCTTCAATCTCGGGCGCCTGGGCGACGCGGTGCAGTTCGACGGCCGGCTGTCGCTGACCGACGCCGACAGCACGCTGCTGCTGGCCGGCGCCGATGTGAAGAAGCCCGGCGTGCGCGCCAAGGTGTCGACCACGCTGGACCTCGCCGGGCGCGGCAACTCGCCCTTCGCGCTGGCGAGCCAGTTGCAGGGGCAGGGCAGCGTCGCCGTCGAGGGGCTGGAGATCGAGTACAACGACCCCACCGCCCTGCAATATGTGATGCTCGCCACCGATCGCGGCCTGCCGCCGGACCAGAAGCGGGTGGTGCAACTGCTCAATGCCGGCCTCTCGCGCGGGCCGCTGCGGCTCGCCAGGGCGGAAAGCGCCGTCAGCGTCGTCGACGGCGTGGCGCGCACCAGCACGGCGCGCCTCGCGCTCGGCGACCAGCGCTTCGGCCTCAGCGGCTATCTCGACATTCCCGCGCTCAGCTTCGAGGCGACGCTGGAGATGCAGGATGTCGGCACCGAGGGGCTGCCCGCCGCCCCGGCCGCTGCCGTGCAGTGGCGCGGCGCGCTGTCGGCGCCCGAGCGGCGCTTCGACATCACCGCGCTGATCACCGCCATCAACATGCGCGCGCTCGACCGCGAGACCAAGCGGCTGGAAGCCGAGTATGGCCGCACGCCGCTGACCAATGGCGGCCAGACCACCGACGCGCCCCCCGTGCAGCCGGCGCTGCCGTCCTATGTGCCGCAGACCGTGCCCCGGCTTCCCGCGCAGCAGGCCGCACCGCAGCAATCCGCCCCCCGGCAGGCGCCCGCGCAGGCCGCCCAGCCGCGCCCGGCCGCGCCGCAATCCTATTACGGGCAGTATTCGCCGCCGGGCGGCGCCGCTCCCGGTAGCCTCGCTCCCGGCAGTCTGGCGCCCGGCAGCGCCGCGCCGCCGCTGGCGCCTCCGGTCGACATTCCCGTCGATCCGCTGCGCAGCCCGATCATGGCGCCTCCGCTCGCCCCCTGAGGGAGCGATCAGGCGGCGAAGTCGGTCGCGGCGTAGCCTTGCAGATAAAGCAGCGCGGTCAGGTCGCCATGGTCGATGCGCACCTGCGCTGCCGCCGCCACCGCTGGCTTGGCGCGATAGGCGACGCCGAGACCCGCCTCGCCGATCATGGCGAGGTCGTTGGCACCGTCGCCCACCGCCAGCGTGTCGGCATGCGAGAGGCCGAGGCCGGCGCGCAGCTCGACCAGCGCGGCGAGCTTGGCCTCGCGCCCGAGGATCGGCTCCTCTACGAGGCCGGCGAAGCTCTCCCCGTCCGCCACCAGCACATTGGCGCGGTGGGCGTCGAAGCCGACCATGGCCGCCACGCGCTCGGTGAACAGGGTGAAGCCGCCGGAGACGAGCAGCGTATGCACGCCGTTCGCCCGCATGGTGCGCACCAGCGCGGTGCCGCCCGGGGTGAGCCGGATGCGCTCGGCGATCACCGCGTCGACCACCGCCAGCGGCAGGCCCTTGAGCAGCGCGACGCGCTCGCGCAGCGCCGGCTCGAAGGCGATCTCGCCGCGCATGGCGCGCTCGGTGATGGCGGACACATGCGCCTTCATCCCGGCATAGTCGGCCAGCTCGTCGATGCACTCCTGCCCGATCATGGTGGAGTCCATGTCGGCGAGGAACAGCTTCTTGCGCCGGCCGGCGGCCGGCAGCAGCGCGACGTCGACGGGGGCGGCGCCGAGCGCGGTCCGCACCGCCGCGATATCGCCCTCGCCCGAAAACGGGATCTCGGCCGCGATGCCCGGGGCCAGCAGGCGCGCCTCGCCGGGGGCGGGCAGCGCCGCGCGGGCGGCCGCGATGAGGGCCGCATCGACCGCCGGGGCGGCCGGGTTGGAGACGAGCACGGCGACGCGGGAGAGGGAATCGGACATCGGTGACAGAGGCAGGGCTGCGACAGAGGGCTTGCCGCCGGGCCGGCGGCGGGCAAAAAGGCGGAACGGACCCGGAGGCGGACCCATGAAGCGGAGGCGGGCGTGAGCGAAAACGGGCGGCGCCCGCGCGCGGTGCTTATCGCAGGACCGACCGCGAGCGGCAAGTCGGCGCTGGCGCTGGAACTCGCCGAGCGCAGCGGCGGCGTGGTGATCAACGCCGACTCCATGCAGGTCTATGCCGATCTGCGCGTGCTGACCGCCCGCCCGACGCGGGAGGAGGAGGCGCGCGCGCCGCACGCGCTCTACGGCCATGTCGACGGCGGCGAGGAGTACTCCGTCGCCCACTGGCTGGAGGACGCCCGTCGCACGCTCGCCGAGGCCGAGGCGCAGGGGCGGCTGCCGATCCTCGTCGGTGGCACCGGGCTCTATTTCAAGGCGCTGACGCAGGGCCTTTCGCCCATGCCGACCGTTCCCCCTGAGGTGCGCGAGCGGGTGCGCGGGCTTGGGCTGGAGGCGCCCGAACTGCACGCCCGGCTTGCCGCGCTCGATCCCGAGACCGCCGCGCGGCTGCGGCCCTCCGACACGCAGCGGCTGATGCGGGCGCTCGAAGTGTTCGAGGCCACCGGACGCCCGCTGGCGCGCTGGCAGGCCGAGCGCGCCGGGCCGCCGGTGCTGCCGGGCGACGAGGCGCTGCGGCTGTTCCTCGCCACCGACCGTACCGTGCTGCGCGCGCGCATCGCCGAGCGCTTCCACGCCATGATGGAGCAGGGCGCGCTGGAGGAAGCGCGGGTACTGCTGGCGCGCGGGCTGCCGGCCGACCGCACCATCCTCAAGGCGCATGGCATGCCGTGGTTCGCCCGCCATCTCGCCGGCGAGATCACGCGCGCCGAGGCGATCGAGGGCGGCATTCTCGACACGCGCCGCTACGCCAAGCGGCAGGACACCTGGTTCCGTCACCAGCTCGAGGGCTGGACCGCGCTCGCCGTGCCGGAGGCGGCGCGGCTCCTGCGCTCGACCCTCGGCTGACGTTCAGAGCCCGAGGTTGGACAGGCCGGGATGGTCGGCCGGGCGCGGGCCGGAGCGGTCCCAGAAGAATTTGCGCTCGCTCTCCCGGATCGGCAGGTCGTTGATGCAGGCGTAGCGGCGCTGCATCAGGCCGCTGGCGGCGAATTCCCAGTTCTCGTTGCCATAGGAGCGGAACCAGTTGCCGGAATCGTCGTGCCACTCATAGGCGAAGCGCACGGCGATGCGGTTTCCGGTGAAGGCCCACAGCTCCTTGATCAGCCGGTAGTCCAGCTCCTTCGCCCATTTGCGGGTGAGGAAGGCGACGATCTCCTCGCGGCCGGTGACGAATTCGGCGCGGTTCCGCCACTGGCTGTCCGGGGTGTAGACGAGCGAGACGCGGCGGGGATCGCAGGAGTTCCAGCCGTCCTCGGCGCCGCGGACCTTCTGGGTCGCGCTCTCAAGGGTGAAGGGCGGCAAGGGCGGGCGTGTTTCGTCGGTCATCGCGAGGCTCCATGGCTCGGCGGATGGTGGATCGGGGACGGGCAGACGCAGTGATCAGGCGCGGGCTGTCAGGCGCGGACTGTCAGGCGCGGACTGTCAGGCGCGGGCTTGCCGGCGCACCGGCAGTGGCCGCCACCGTAGAACGAGCTCGCTGGCGAGGCTTGCGGCAAGGCCCGCCGCAAAGACCCACCAGGCCGGGCGAATCGAATAGGTGAAGTCGAGATTGGCGGCGAGGACGCGCGCGGGGTCGATGCCGGTCGCGGCGAGATACCAGCCGGCTTCGAGGAAGGCGGTCAGCAGGCCGGAGACGACGGCGAGGGCGATGAGGTTGAAAAAGCCGGTGCCGCGCCCGAAACGCTGCATCACCCGCCAGCCCATCAGCCAGACGAACAGGCCGGCCATGAGCGTCGGCTCGGTGACGTCGAGCTTCTGCTGCATGAAGAAGTGCAGGATACCGAGCGCGGTGGCGGGATAGACCAGCGCATGCAGCCGGTTCCACCAGATGCCGCCGAGGCGGCGCAGGGCGCCGTCCCAGGAGGTGGCGGCCAGGGCGGCGAAGGCGAGCAGCGCGATGAAGCCGATGGTGAGATAGATGCGCAGCACGATCTCGCGCGCCGCCATGCCGAGGTCGCCGAGATCGACCAGATAGATCACGAAATGCACGCCGAGCAGGAAAGCGGCGCCGAGGCCGAGCGTGCGGCGGGCACCGAGCAGCTTGGGCCAGTTGAACAGGCGCCGGGCCGGCGTCACCGCGAGGGTGAGCAGCAGCAGGCGGATGGTCCAGTCGCCGACAAAGCGGATCACCTCGATCAGCGGCCGGGCGCCTAGCGCCGGCTCCTCGCCCAGCGCGCCGCCCAATCCGCCTCCACCGAGTCCTCCGCCGCCAAGTCCTCCGCCGCCAAGACCCCCGCCGGCCCCCGGCCCGAGGGCCGCGCCACCGAACGGGTCTGCCGGCGCGAAGCCGCCGGCGAGCGCGCGGGCGGCCAGAAGGGCGATGGGGAAGAGGACGACGAGCAGCGCCCCGATCTTCTCGGGGCTGAGCTTGCCGGAATTCTCGCGCAGGAAGGGCATGGGCGTTCCGTCGACAGGTTCAGATGACGGCTATACGCGAACGGTGTCGACGATCTTACGCGCCTGCACGGCACTTTCGCGTGAGCAGGCCCGAATGTGGGCATGCCCGCGCGGCGGCGCTCATTCCTCGAAGATGCGGGTGACGTGGCCCATCTTGCGGCCGGGGCGCGCCTCAGTCTTGCCGTAGAGGTGCAGATGCGCGCCGGGCTCTTCCAGCACGGCGAGCCAGTCATCGGCCTCGTCGCCGATCAGATTGGTCATTTCGACATGGCCGAGCCGCTCGACGGCGCCCAGCGGCCAGCCGGCAATGGCGCGCACATGCTGCTCGAACTGGCTCGTCACCGCGCCGTCCAGCGTCCAGTGCCCGGAATTGTGCACGCGCGGGGCGATCTCGTTGACGATCACGCCCTGCGCGCCGTCCACCACCACGAGGAACAGCTCCACCGCGAAGACGCCGACATAGCCGAGCGCCTCGCCCATGCGGCGGGCGATCTCGCGGGAGACCGCGTCGACCGCCGCCGTCACGTCGGCCGGCACGGTGGAGCGGTAGAGTATGTGGTTGCGGTGCTCGTTCTCCGTCACCTCATAGGCGGCGAAGCGGCCATCCTCGGTGCGGGCGGCAACGACCGAGACCTCGCGCTCGAAGGGCACGAAGCCCTCCAGAATCGCGGGATGGTGGCCGATGGCGGCGAAGGCGGCGGCGGGGTCGTCGCCCTCGCGGATGATCGTCTGGCCCTTGCCGTCATAGCCGAAGCGGCGGGTCTTCAGCACCGCCGGCCGGCCGATCTCGGCGAGAGCTTCCTCCAGCTCCTCGACGCTGTTGACGGGCGCGAAGGGGGCGGTCTCGATGCCGAGGCGGGAGACGAAGGTCTTCTCCTCCAGCCGGTCCTGCGTGATGCCGAGCGCGCGCGGGCCCGGGTGCACCGGCACATGGCCGGCGAGGAAGTCGGCCGTGTAGACCGGCACGTTCTCGAATTCGTAGGTCACGACATCGACCGACCGGGCGAAGCGTTCCAGCGTGCCGAGGTCGTCATAGGCGGCCTGCGTGACGGAATCCGCCACCTGGAAGGCCGGGCTGTCCTCCTCCGGCGCGTAGATGTGCACCTTGAGCCCGAGCGGGGCGGCGGCGAGCGCGATCATGCGCGCCAATTGGCCACCGCCGAGTATGCCGATGGTGTCGCCGGGTTTCAGAACCTTGGGGGCGGCGCTCATTCCGGGCGCTCCGACACGGCGGCGGTGCGCGCCGCGCGCCAGGCGTCGAGCCGCTGCGCCAGCGCCGGATCGGAAAGGGCGAGCACGGCGGCGGCGAGGAGGCCGGCATTGGTGGCGCCGGCCTTGCCGATGGCGAGCGTGCCGACCGGGATGCCGGCGGGCATCTGCACGATGGAATAGAGGCTGTCGAGGCCGGACAGCGCCTTGGATTCCACCGGCACGCCGAACACCGGCAGGCTTGTCAGCGACGCGACCATGCCCGGCAGATGGGCGGCGCCGCCGGCCCCGGCGATGATCGCCTTGTAGCCGGCCGCCTTCGCGCCCTTGGCAAAGGCATACATGCGATCGGGCGTGCGGTGGGCGGAGACGATGAGGCAGTCATGGCCGACGCCCAGCGCTTCCAGCGTCTCGGCGGCGTGGCGCATGGTCTCCCAGTCCGACTGGCTGCCCATGATGATGGCGACGGGCCGCTGGCCGGCCGTGCTCTGGTCGCTCATGCTGTGTGCTCGCACCCCTCAGAGAAAGGCGCGGATTATAGGAATCGCGGCCCCGACGGCAAGGGTAGACGGTAAAGGCCGATCGCGGGGGCGGGCGAGGGCGCCTGTTCGGGCGTATTAGGGCGCCTGTTCGGGCGTATTGTCGCGCCCCGGCCGGCGGTTGCGCCCGCTGCAAACATGCTTAACACGACCTTTACCCGTGCCCGGCAAGGTGCGGCGGAAGAGCCTGCCGGATTCGGAACTCTGCCGTCATCGTGAGTTGAACGGGAGAGGGTCGGCGGTGGAAGGTGTGGCGCCTGCCGGCGCCGCCATCGGCCCCGGCAGGACATGGAACAGGCGGAGAGAGCGATGTCGGGTCGCGGCGAAGGATATGGTCGGCTTGAGCGCGGGGCGCGGCCTGCGCCGCGCGGGGCGGTGCTGCTGCCGGCAGCGGCCGGCCTCGCCGCTTTCGGCCTTGTCCTCCTCGCCCCGCTCACCTTCGGCGTGCAGCCGGCTCAGGCACAGGACATGACCGGCAGCGCCATCGCCCTCGACCATGCCGGCAGCGGCACCGGCGACGGCGGCGGCCATTTCGACGCCTCCGCCGTCCATGCCGGCGGGCAGGGCGCCTCGCCGCTGCCGGTCGTCGCCGCCGACAGCGAACCTTTCGACATGAGCGGCCGGCGCGCGCCGAGCCCGGCGCGCCGCGCGGCGCTCGCCCTCTATGCGCAGCCCCAGCCCGGCCCGTCGAGCGACGAGCCCTCGACCGGTCCCGCCATCGGCGCCGGCGCACCCGGTACCGGCGCCGCCACGCCCGGCGCCGCCACGGGCCAGCAATCGACACCCGCCACCGTCCCGGCAGTACCGGCACCGGCGGTGGCGATGCCGGCTCCTGCGGCCGTCCCGGCGCCGGGCGCCACCGTGCCGACCCGGCTGGCGGAGCTGCTTTCCGGCCCGCTGGTGCGCCTGACCCCGCGCCTCGCCGAACAGCAGGCGCTGGTCGCCTTCTACACGGCGCGCGGCTTCCAGCCGGCCTTCACCGGCGCCGGCAAGCTCGCCCCGCTCGGCCAGATCGCGCTCGACACCTTCGCGGCCGCCATCGTCGAGGGCCTGAACCCGGCCGACTATGCGGTGCCGCCGCTTCCCGCCGCGCCGAGCGACGCCCAGCTGGCGGAGGCGGAACTGCGCCTCGCCGCGACCACGCTGCTCTATGCGCGCCACGTCCAGAGCGGCCGCTTCAATCCCGCTACCATCTCCAAGGATGTCGACCCGCGCCCGACCGTGCCGGATCCGGCCGCCGTGCTGGCGCTGGTGACGGGGCAGCCCAATGCGCGCGCCGCCTTCGAGTCCTTCGCCCCGCAATATGACGAGTACCGGCTGCTGAAGCAGCAACTCGCCCGCCTGATGGCCGAGGGCCAGGTGGCCGGGCACGCGCCGATCCCGCCCGGCCGCTCGCTGCGGCCCGGCGAGCGAGACCCGCGCGTGCCGATGTTGCGCGCGCGGCTCGGCATAGGCGGCGCTCCGGAGGACGATGTCTACGACCCGCTGCTGGTGGAGGCGGTGCGCGACTTCCAGACCCTTTCCGGCCAGAACCCGGACGGCATCGTGGGACGCGGCACGCTCGGCGCGCTCAACGGTTCCGGCGGCGACCAGATCCCCGAGATCGTCGCCAACATGGAGCGCTGGCGCTGGGTGCCGCACGACGTGGCGCCGATCTATGTGATGGTGAACATTCCCGAATTCATGGTCCGGCTGGTGGTCAACGAGCAGGTCGTGCACGAGACCCGCGTCGTGGTCGGCAAGCCGGAGACGCCGACGCCGCTGCTCTCCGAGACCATGCAGTACGCCGTGTTCAATCCGTCCTGGCACGTGCCGCCGAGCATCATCCGCAACGAGATGCTGCCCAAGCTGATGTCCGACCCCTATGCGCTGGAGCGCCAGGGCATCGATGTGGTGCGCAACGGGCGCATCATCGATCCCGGCTCGGTCGACTGGAGCCGGGGCTCGCAGGGCTATGCCTTCCGGCAGGAGCCGGGCGAGCGCAATGCGCTGGGGCGCATGAAGTTCATGTTCCCCAACAAGCACGCGGTCTATCTGCACGACACGCCCAGCCGCGCGCTGTTCGCCCGCGAGCGCCGCGCCTTCAGCCATGGCTGCGTACGCGTGCACGAGCCGCTGGCCTTCGCCGAGGTGCTGTTCTCGCTCGGCCTGCCGGGCGAGGGCTGGACCCAGCCGCGCATCGGCAAGCTGATCGGCGGCAATGAGAAGTCGGTGCCGCTGAAGCGCCGCTTCCCGGTGCACATCGTCTATTTCACCACCTATGTCGACGCCGCCGGTCGCCTCGTCACCCGCGAGGATCTCTACGGCATCAACGCCGCCACGAAGGCGATTCTCGGCCTCGACGGCACCCGCCGCATGGCCGATCGCGGGCCGGCGACCCTGGCGCGCTGAGCCGCGCCGGTGGGCGTTGCGAGAGGTGTGGCCTCATCGCCACGCTCCAGCGACAAATTAACCACGCGCCGGGCATTGCGCGAGAAATTGACCGGCAGGCACTCTTTTGCCACAGTCACTTCCTAGCCATGGGGTCAAGAAGTGTGGGGGCGGGGTCGTAATGGCCTCTTAACCAAACCCGACAAGACTGTGTTCACCATGTACGGCCCGGGCGCCTCGTCCGTGTCGTCTCAAGGAAACGTTCTGTACCGGGTTCGGATTCGTGCGCATCACAAAAGCTAGTCTCTTCGGCAAGGCCCTCAGGGGCACGGCGCTGGCGACCGTCGCCACGCTCGCGACGCTGTGCGGCACCACGCTGCTGCAGGACGCCGTGGCCAATGGCGACACGCGCACCCTGACCCTGCACCATGTGCATTCCGGGGCCAGCGCCACCGTCACCTTCAAGAAGAACGGCCGCTACGATCCGGCGGCGCTGAAGCAGCTCAACGTGCTGCTGCAGGACTGGCGGCGGAAAGAGCCGACCAGGATGGACCCCCAGCTCTTCGATATCGTGTGGGAGGTCTATCGCGAGGTGGATGCCACCCAGCCGATCGAGGTGATCGGCGGCTACCGCTCGCCCGAGACCAATTCCATGCTGCGCGCCCGCTCGCGCGGCGTCGCCCAGACCAGCCTGCACATGCAGGGCCGGGCGATGGACTTCTACATTCCCGGCGTGCCGCTGGCGAAGATCCGCGAGGCCGGCCTGCGCCTCCAGCGCGGCGGCGTCGGCTTCTACCCCACCTCGGGCTCGCCCTTCGTGCATCTCGATACCGGCGGTGTGCGGCACTGGCCGCGCATGAGCCGGCCCGAACTCGCCCGCGTCTTCCCCTCGGGCAAGACGGTGCATGTGCCCGCCGACGGCAAGCCGATGTCGGGCTATGCGCTGGCGCTGGCCGAGGTCGAGTCGCGCGGCTCCGAGCCCGGCGGCGCGGGCGCCGCCTTCGCCGGCCTTTCCGGCGGCAACGATCCCAAGCGCGCCGGCAAGCCGGCCAAGAACCTGTTCGCCAGCCTGTTCAGCAAGGATGACGACGACGAGGAGGCCGCGCCGGCCGCCGCTGCCGCCACCGAGGTGGCCGAGGCGCCGGCTTCAGGCGCTGCCGCGACATCCGCGCCGGCGCAGGTCGCAACGAAGCTGGCGGCCGCCGATCCGGTGCCGCTGCCCCAGCCCAACCCGCTGCCGCGCAATGTGGTCGCCGCCGCGCCGGCTCCTGCCGCACCGGCGGCCGGCCGCGCCGATCTCGCCGCGCTTGCCGCCGCGATCCCGCTGCCGCAGTCACGGACCGGCGCCGCCGCTCCGGCGGCCGGCGCCGTGGTGGCGGCTGCCGTGCCGATGCCGCAGGCCCGGCCGAGCGAGGCCGGCGGCCTTCCCGAGCTTATCGTGCGCGGCACCGGCGGGCAGGGCCCGGCGCTCGCCTATGCCGATGCCAGCGGCAGCATCTTCGCCCCCGAGCGGCTCCAGCCCGGCCGCGCGCCGGCGCCCCCGGCCGGCTCGGCCGAGGCCGGGCGCCAGATGCCCGCTTCCGCCGCGGCCGCTGCGCGCAACAAGCCGCGCGCCCATTCGGCCGAGATGCTGGCGGAAATCCGCAGCCTGTTCAGCGGCCCGGCGGTCGCCCGCAACGCGTCGCTGCACACGCCGGAACTCAGGCGCTTCGCCGCCTTCGTGGCGCCTCCGCGCCAGGTGGTGGTGACGCATTTCGGCGACGACGCCTCGAACGGCCTGTCGACGACGCGTTTCAGCGGGGCGGCCATCGTGGCGGTGCCGGTCGTCGCCATGGTGTCGGGCCCGGCGCCGCTGAAGAACCCGCTCTGAGGGTTTTCGCGGGCCTCCGCCTCCGGGCGTTTCGTTCTGTTGGCTGACGAAGACGTCCCGCGCGGCATCAGAACCGGGCGCGGCCCGGCCGTTCATGTCTATTGTGAGGGACGGTGCCGGCCGCAGGCGTGGATCCCCGGGTCAAGCCCGGGGATGACGGCAGGCAGCAGGGCAGGCAGGGCGCGCCAGAGAGCGCCCTCGACCGGCAGATATCAGCTGACCATGCCCAGAGCCTGGAGATACAGGTCGACGATGGCCTCGTGCTCGGCGCGCTGGTCGGCGTCCTGCTTGCGGATCTTCAGGATCTCGCGCAGCGCCTTGGTGTCGAAGCCGGTGCCCTTGGCCTCGGCGAAGACGTCCTTGATGTCGTCGGCAATGGTCTTCTTCTCCTCCTCGAGCCGCTCGATGCGCTCGATGAAGGACTTCAGCTGCTCCTTGGCGAAGCCGGCGGCGGCATCGGACAGCGGCTGGTCGTTCGGGATATCGGACATGGTTTCTCCGGGGCGTCGGGCACGGGCCTCTCAAGGAGGAGCCCGGCATCGGGACAGAATTGCGGGCGGCGATCAGGAGCCGAACGGCGCCGGCCCGTCAAGACGCGGGCGCGTCATGCGACGGCTTGTCCGCCGCCTGGCCCCGCTATCCACCGGCTTTGCACGATGGCGAGCGGGCGCGGGCTCTGGGGCGTCTCAGTGCGCGGGAGGACCGGAGAAGGCGGCCTTCTGTTCCGGGCTCGCCTCCTTCTGGTGGAGCGCCTTCCACTCCTCATAGGGCATGCCGTAGACGGCGACGCGGGCGGCTTCCTTGTCGAGCGGCACGCCGCGCTCGCGGGCGGCGTCGACCATCCAGTTCGACAGGCAGTTGCGGCAGAAGCCGGCCAGATTCATCAGTTCGATGTTCTGCACGTCGGTGCGCGCGCGCAGATGCGCGATCAGCCGGCGGAAGGCGGCGGCCTCCAGTTCGGTGCGGGTGCGGTCGTCGATCTCGCTCATGTCTCTTCTCCCGGGGGCGGCAGGCGCCTCCCTTCTAGATAGGCGGCACCGGCCCTGTGCGCGAGCCGTAGGAGCGCACCGCGTGCAGCTCGGGCACGGCGAGGATGGCCGGCAGCAGCCCGGCGAGCCGGTCGGCCCACAGGCGCTGGCCGTCCGCGTCGGCGATGAGGTCCTGGCGGATTTCCAGCAGCGTGCTGGCGAGGCCGCGCAGCGTGGCGTGGCGGAACAGGCAGTCGCCGCGCAGCGCGCCGTCATAGGGCTCGTTGTCGCCGACGATGAGGTCGCCGGGCGCTTCCAGCGCCTCGATCAGTTCGCGGGTGAAGCGCGGGTCGCTGTCCCACAGCACGGCGGCGTGCCAGGGGCGCGCCACGCCGCGCCAGACCGGGGTGAAGCTGTGCATGGAAAGGATGGCGGGCACCACGCCCACCGCCAGCGCGGCCTCGATCTCGTCATTGATGGCGGCGTGATAGGGGCGGTGGAAGCGGGCGAGGCGCCGCTCGATCTCCTCCGGCCCGACATGACGGTTGCCCGGCACGACGGCGCCGTCGGAAAGGCGCATGACCAGCGTCGGGTCGTCCTCGCCCCGGTTGGGGTCGATCAGCAGGCGCGAGAAGCGGGTGAGCAGCGCCGGGCAGCCGAGCCGGTGCGCCAGCATGCGGGTGACGCCGGCGGCGCCGATGTCGTAGCCGATATGGCGCTCCAGCTCCGCCTTCGGCAGGCCGAGCGAGCCGTAGCCGGGCGGCAGCGCGTTGGAGGCATGGTCGCACAGCAGGATGAGGCCACGATCCAGCGTCCCGGGAATGCGCTCGAAGGCGGCGTAGCTCTCGGGCGGGTCGTCGGACGGGGCGTGGGCCGGGTCGTCGGCCGGGGCGGCGGCGACGGGAGTGCCCGTCGCGAGATCTTCCGTTGCGAGATCTTCCGTCGAGAGGCGGCGCATAATTCCCCGTGAGCTTCGACTATGTGCGGAGAGGATAGTGACGAGAGCCTTCCGGTGCCATAGGAATACGCCCGTTTCGCGTCGTGCCTGCGGATTCGGCAGGTGCGCGCGCAATGTGTCAACGCTGTCCGGCGATGCCGGCGGTAAGGCCCCAGCGGGGGCGGGGTAGGGTAGTGATGACGGATGCTTCGGCGCGTGCCTTTCTTGATCGCCTGTTCACGGCTGCGGTTGCGGCCGCCCATCCCTCGACCTGTCTGCCCCCGGCCCTGCCGCCGCCGCCCGCCCATGGAAGGCTGATCCTGCTCGCCGCCGGCAAGGCCGCCGGCTCCATGCTCGAGGTCGCCGAGCGCCATTATCTCGACGAGCTCGGCTTCGATCCCGCCCGGCTCGCCGGCATCGGTGTCGCCCGCCACGGCTATGGCCGCCCGACGCGCCTTCTGGAGATGGTCGAGGCCGGCCATCCGGTGCCGGATGCCGCCGGGCTCGCCGGCGCGCAGAAGGCGATCGACCTTGCGGCGTCCGCGACCGCCGACGACCTCGTGCTGGTGCTGCTTTCGGGCGGCGCCTCGGCCAACTGGATCGCCCCCGCGTTCGGCGTCGAGCTCGACGACAAGCGCGCGCTGACCCGCGCTTTGCTGCGCTCGGGCGCCAATATCACCGAAATCAACACCGTGCGTAAGCATCTCTCGCGCATCAAGGGCGGGCGCCTGGCGGCGCTGGCCCAGCCGGCCAAGGTGGTGACGCTCTCGGTCTCCGACGTGCCGGGCGACGATCCGGCGGTGATCGGCTCCGGCCCCACCGTGCCCGATCCGACCACGCTGGCCGAGGCGCGCGACGTGCTGGCGCGCTACCGCATCGACCCGCCGCCCTCCATCGCGGTGGCGCTGCGCGACCCGGCCAGCGAGTCGCCCAAGCCCGGCGATCCGGCCTTCGCCAATGCCGAGTACATCCTCATTTCGCGCCCGGCGGATTCCTTCGTCGCGGCGGAGAAGATCGTCCGCGAGGCCGGCATCGAGCCGATCCTGCTCGGCGACAATCTGGAAGGCGAGGCGCGCGAGGTCGCCGCCGCGCAGGCCGCCCGCGCGCTGGAGCTCAAGGGCGCCGGCACCCGCGCCGTGCTGCTCTCGGGCGGCGAACTGACCGTGACCATGCGCGGGCAGGGACGCGGCGGCCCGAACCAGGAATTCGCGCTGGCGCTCGCCGTGGCGCTGGATGGCGCATCCGACATCTACGCGGTGGCGGGCGACACGGACGGCACCGATGGCGGCGGCGGCGATGCCAGCGACCCGGCTGGCGCCTATGTGATGCCCGACACGCTGGCCCGCGCCCGCGCGGCCGGTCTCGATCCTGCCGCCTTTCTCGCCAATAACGATTCCACCAGCTTCTTCGAACCCTTGGGCGACCTGCTGACGCCGGGTCCGACCTGCACCAACGTCAATGATTTCCGAGCCGTTTTCGTCGACGTCTGACATCGCTGCGGCGCGCGCGGCGCGGCCGCGCCGCGCCGTTCGCGCGCTGCTGCCGGCGCTCGCGCTGGCGCCGCTGCTCGCCACGCTCGCCCCCGCGCCGGCCTCGGCCGATTTCCGCCTGTGCAACCGCTCCACCAGCCGCGTCGGCATCGCCGTGGGCTACAAGGACGGCACGCTGTGGTCGACCGAGGGCTGGTGGAACATCGGCCCGAACAGTTGCGAGACGCTGCTGCGCGGCGATCTGGTGGCGCGTTTCTACTACGTCTACGCCATCGACTACGATCTCGGCGGGGAGTGGGCCGGCAAGGCCTATATGTGCACCCGCGAGAAGGAGTTCACTATTCGCGGCATCGAGGATTGCCTCGCGCGCGGCTATGACCGCACCGGCTTCTTCGAGGTGGACACCCAGGAACAGAAGAGCTGGACGGTGCAACTCACCGAGAGCAAGCCGCAGGCGCAGGCGGGCGTGCCGCTGGCCACGCCGCCCTTGCCGCCACCGGCGCCGAAGCGGCCTTGAGCCATTCAGGAAACAAGCCGTCATCCTGGCCGGAGGCAAAGCCGGAGAGCCGGGATCGTTTCCAGATCTCGTTCTGCCCGCGATCCCGGCTACGGCCTGACGGCCGTTCCGGGATGACGTCGTTTTGGGCTGAACGCCGGTTCGATCCGCCGTCCTACTCGATCGGCAGGGCGGTGAAGCGCACCTGACCCTGAGGGTCGGAGACCATGAGCAGGGCGGAGCGGCGACCCTCCTTCTTGAGGGCGGCGATGCGGTCCTCGACCTGCTGGGGTGTCAGGGTCGCCTCTTGGTTCACCTCGGCGATGACGCTGCCGGCGGCGATGCCGCGCTCGGCCGCCACGGAGCCGGGCTCCACCGACAGCACGACGACGCCCTTGAGGTCGTCCTTGATCTTGAAGCGGCCGCGCAGTTCCGGCGTCATCTCGGCGATCTCGACGCCGAGCAGCTTGACGCCAGCGGGCGGCGGCGGGGTGTCGGGCTTCTTCTCGTCCGCCGTTGCGGTGCGGGCGGCGTCGCCCTCGTCGAGCCGGCCGACGACGAGCTTGAGCTTCTGCTCCTCGCCCTTGCGGACGACGACGACCTCGACCTCCTTGTCGACCGGGGTGTCGGCGACGATGATCGGCAAGGCGCGCATGTCCTTCACTTCCTTGCTGTCGAAGGAGACGACGACATCGCCTGCCTTCAGGCCGCCCTTCGCCGCCGGGCCGTCCTCGGCCACCGAGCCGATCAGCGCGCCGCGCGCGCGCCCCAGCGACAGGCTCTCGGCGATCTCCGGCGTCACCTGCTGGATGCGCACGCCGATCCAGCCACGCCGCGCCTCGCCGAACTCCTTGAGCTGGGCGATGATCGGCACGGCGGCATTGGAGGGCACGGCGAAGCCGATGCCGATCGAGCCGCCCGAGGGCGAGATGATGGCGGTGTTGATGCCGATGACGTCGCCGTCCATGTTGAACAGCGGGCCGCCGGAATTGCCGCGATTGATGGCGGCGTCGGTCTGCAGGAAGTTGTCGTAGGGCCCGGAGTTGATGTCGCGGTTGCGGGCCGAGATGACGCCGACGGTGAGCGAGCCGCCGAGGCCGAACGGGTTGCCGATCGCCATCACCCAGTCGCCGACGCGCAGCACATCGGAATTGCCGAACTTCACCGACTTCAGTGGCTTGCCGGCTTCCGGTGTCACCTTGAGCAGCGCAAGGTCGATCTTGGTGTCGCGGCCGATGACCTCGGCCTTGAGCTTGGAGCCGTCGGCGAAGTTGGCGAAGATCTCGTCGGCGTCGGCGATGACGTGGTTGTTGGTCACGATGAAGCCGGCGGGGTCGATGACGAAGCCCGAGCCGAGCGAGGAGACGCGGCGCGGGGCCTTGTCGTCGCCCTGCTGCTGGCGCCGCTTGAAGAACTCCTCGAAGAACTCCTCGAAGGGCGAGCCGGGCGGCAGGTCGGGCGCGGGCACGCTGCGCGAGGGGGCGACCGTCTGCGAGGTGGAGATGTTCACCACCGCGTCCATCACCAGCGCGGCGGTGTCGGCGACCGTGTCGGGCCCCTTGGCGGCGGCGGCGAAGGCGGCGTGCGGCACGGCGAGCACGAGGGCGAGGCCGGCGGCGGCCAGGCCGCGCTTCACGAGGCCGGGGCAGCGGGCGCAGACGCGGATGTCGGGACGCGCGAGGCGCAGAAACATGAAACCTCCTTGGCGCCGCCGCGCCGAAACGGGCGACGCGTCGCCCGCGCCGTCCCAACTGATCCGCCCGACGCTAACCCGCGTCCGGCGCGATGCAAGCCAAAAGCGCGCGAGCCGTGAGGCCCGCCGGATGCGCGTGGTCCCGCCCGCGACCGCGCGCGGGACGGATGAGTGGACGGGGATGTCGGGGAAGGAGTGACGACGCACGCGGCAGGCCGCGTGCGGACGTCTGCGGGGCGGGGATCAGCCCCGGATCAGCCACACGATGACGAGACCGAGGATCGCACCGCCGATGCCGGCGATGCGCAGCGGGGCGTCGGGCAACTGCCCGATCGCCTCCGCCGCATGGCGCACCGCCCCGGGCAGGGCGGCGAGCATGAGCCCCTCGATCACCAGAACGAGGCCGAGCGCGACGATGAGATCGTACATCGTCGCGTCGCGTCAGTTCGCGGGCGCAGGCGCGGCCGGCGCAGGCGTGGCCGGGGTGCCGCCCGACATCGGGCCGGAGGCCGCCGGATTGTTGAAGAAGCGGAAGAACTCCGAATCCGGCGACAGCAGCATCCGCGTGTCCCCGCTCTTCAGCGAGGCTTCATAGGCCTGCATGGAGCGGTAGAAGTCGAAGAAGCCCTTATCCTGCCCGTAGGCCTGCGCGAAGATCTCGTTGCGCAGTGCCTCGCCCTCGCCGCGCAGCTTGTCGGCGGTGGCGTTGGCCTCGGCGACGATGATCGTCGAATCGCGGTCCGAGCGGGCCCGGATGGTCTGGGCCGCCTCGGCGCCCTGGGCGCGGATTTCCGACGCCTCGCGCTGACGCTCGGTCTGCATGCGCTGGAACACGGCCTGGCTGTTGGCTTCCGGCAGGTCGGCACGGCGGATGCGCACGTCGAGCACGCTGATGCCGAAGCCGCCCGCCTCGCGGTTCACCTGGTCGCGGATGCGCGCCATGAGGTGCTCGCGCTGGTCGCGCACCACATCGGTGAAGCTCGATTCGCCGAGCACACGGCGCAGCGACGAGTTGAGGACGGTGGCGAGGCGCGAATTGGCGCCCTCCACCGTGCCCACCGACTGGTAGAAGCGCAGCGGATTGACGATGCGGTAGCGGGCGAAGGCGTCGACGACCAGACGCTTCTGGTCGGCGGCGATCACTTCCTGCGAGGGGTTCTCGAGGTCGAGGATGCGCTTGTCGACGAAGATCACGCTGTCGACCAGCGGGATCTTCACGTGAAGGCCGGGCTCCTCGATGACGCGCACGGGTTCGCCGAAGCGCAGCACGAGGGCCTGCTGGGTCTGGTAGACGGTGAACAGCGCCGAATAGAGGCCGATGAGAACGGCGGCGGCGACGACCGCGAGGACGAGACCGATGCTGTTCTTCATTTCACGGCTCCCTGGCCGGCCGCCGGGGCGGGCGTGCGTCCGCTGAGCGGGGCGAGCGGCAGATAGGGCACAACGCCCGAGCTTCCGGCCGCAGCAGGATCGATGATCACCTTGTCCATGCCGCCGAACACGCGCTCCATGGTTTCGAGATAGAGGCGCTGGCGCGTCACTTCGGGGGCCTTCTGGTATTCGGCGAGCACGCTGAGGAAGCGGGCGGCCTGACCGCGCGCCTCGATGATGGCGCGCTCCCGGTAGCCTTCGGCGCCCTGGGTGATGCGGGCCGCGTCGCCGCGGGCTTCCGGCACCACGCGGTTGGCGTAGGCCTGGGCCTCGTTCTGCAGCCGCTCGGCGTCGGCGCGGGCGGCCTGCACGTCGCGGAAGGAGTCGATGACCTGCGAGGGCGGGTCGACCTTCTGGAGCTGGACCTGGGTGATGAGGATGCCGGCCTTGTAGCTGTCGAGCGTGCGCTGCATCAGCTCATGCACCGCCGTCTCGATGTTCTGGCGGGCGCCGGTGAGGATCGGCTGGATGTTGGTGCGGCCGACCACCTCGCGCATGGCGCTCTCGGCCACGGCCTTGATGGTGCCTTCCGGGTTCTGGACGTTGAACAGGAAGTTAGCGGCACCGACGTCCTCGGCCGAGCCGGGGGCGGCAGGCTTGACCATCCAGAACACGGCGAAGTCGACGTCGACGATGTTCTCGTCGCCGGTCAGCATCAGGCTTTCTTCCGCCACGTCGCGCATGGAGGCGCCGCGGCGGGGATCTTCGCCGGTGCGCAGGCCGATGTCGATGCGGTTGACGCGCGTGACCTGCGGGGTCAGCACGGTCTCGATCGGGTAGGGCAGGTGGTAGTTGAGGCCGGGATTGGTCGTGCCGATGAACTTGCCGAAGCGAAGCACCACGCCCTGCTCGTCGGGCTCGACCCGATAGAAGCCCGACAGCAGCCAGGCGACGATCGCGAGCACGAGCACGATGACGATGCCCTTGCCGGTGCCGAAGCCCCCGGGGATCGCCGTGCGCAGCTTTTCCTGGCCGCGCCGGATCAGGTCCTCGAGATCAGGAGAGTTCGGCCCCGACGATTGCGGACCAGTGCCCCAGGGGCCGCGTGGACCACCACCCCATGGTCCGCCGCTCTGGTTCTTCCACGACATTCCGCGCCCACTCCGTTTGCGCGCCCGGCAAGGCCCGGGCCCGCATGCGCAGAACCCCCGGACGTCCCCGTGCAGTAAAAGCCGCACCCCTCCGTGCGAAAGACGCGGCGAGGCGGTTATAGGTGACGAGGCATCCGGTTACAACGCGCCGCCGTTTTCCGATATGGGCGACGTGGGGGGCTTACGCAACGGTAGAGCGCGCGGAAGTGGGGCGATCCATCGCGTCCAGATTGTCGCGCCCGCCCGACTGGCCGCGATAATGGGCCAGCACATACAGGCGAATGGCCGAGGAAAGGTTGCCCTGGTTGCGCCCGGAATCGATCGAGGCAACGATCTCGGAGAGGGTGCTGCGCCGGTTGGCGGCAATTTCCTTCAGCGCGTCCCAGAACTGGTCTTCCAGGCTGACGCTTGTCTTGTGCCCAGCAATTACAATCGACCGCTTAACCACGGGGCTCTTCATGTGTCGTCCTCTCGTATGCGCCTATGTCCGTCGAGCGAGTTTTTCTGCAGACGCTCAGTGGAGGCCTCCAACTCGCGTTGAGACTTCGACCGGCCAAACTCCAAACGCCGGGCGGCGGCACTTTGTTCCGCCTGCTCACGCACGCGGCGCTTACGGTACCGATTGAGATTTACGATATCCGACATCAGCATTCGCTCCCGGGTTGGAGCGGCACAACCAACCGATCATGCTGCTCAATCAGGCCGGTCATCTTGCTACGCGCCAAAGTCGGCAGAAATTAGGTATTCTCGTACAATACGTTATGTTCGGACCAGTTGGTCTAATCTTGTTCGGTCGATAAATTTCACATTGAAATCGTACCGGTAGCGATGGCGAAAAACGCGCTGCAAAGCAACATCTCGTTTTACGCACGAGGTCGCCGGTGGATCACAACCGCGATCATCACGCGTTCGTGATCGCAGCGATTGTGTCGGCAGGGCGGCGGCGGGGCCGCCCGAGGTCGCATTTTCCCGCGCGGGCACGCGTGCTAAACCGGCCGCGCACGAGCGGCGTCCCGCCTCGTCGGCCGGTCGTCGGCACGGTCCCTGGGCGCCCGATCCCGAAAGGTTCTGACGATGAGCAACACCCGCATCGAAACCGACACGTTCGGTCCAATCGAGGTGGAGGACGACAAGTACTGGGGCGCGCAGGCGCAGCGCTCGCTCGGCAATTTCAAGATCGGCTGGGAGAAGCAGCCGCTGCCGGTGGTCCGCGCGCTCGGCGTCATCAAGCGGGCGGCGGCGGAGACCAACCGAGAGCTCGGCCATCTCGACCCGGCCATCGCCGACGCGGTGGTGAAGGCGGCGCAGGAAGTGATCGACGGCAAGCTCGACGCGCATTTCCCGCTCTCGGTCTGGCAAACCGGCTCGGGCACGCAGTCGAACATGAACGCCAACGAGGTCATCTCGAACCGCGCCATCGAGATGCTCGGCGGGGTGAAGGGCTCCAAGAAGCCGGTCCACCCGAACGACCACGTCAATATGAGCCAGTCGTCCAACGACACCTATCCGACGGCGATGCATGTCGCCGCGGCGGTGGAGATCGTGCACGCGCTGCTGCCCGCGCTGGCGAAGCTGCGCGACGCGCTCGCCGCCAAGGCGAGGGCGTGGGAGCACATCATCAAGATCGGCCGCACCCATACCCAGGACGCGACGCCGCTGACGCTGGGTCAGGAATTCTCCGGCTACACCCAGCAGGTGGCGACCGGCATCGAGCGGATCGAGCTGACCCTGCCGCGGCTGATGGAACTCGCCCAGGGTGGCACGGCGGTCGGCACCGGGCTCAACGCGCCGATCGGTTTCGCCGAGAAGGTGGCCGAGAAGATCGCCGCCATCACCGGCCTGCCCTTCACCTCGGCGCCGAACAAGTTCGAGGCGCTGGCCGCCCATGACGCCATGGTGTTCTCGCACGGGGCGATCAACACGGTGGCGGTGTCGCTGTTCAAGATCGCCAACGACATCCGCCTGCTCGGCTCGGGCCCGCGCTCGGGCCTCGGCGAGCTTTCCCTGCCGGAGAACGAACCCGGCTCCTCGATCATGCCGGGCAAGGTGAACCCGACCCAGTGCGAAGCGCTCACCCAGGTCTGCGTGCAGGTGTTCGGCAACAACGCCGCGCTCGGCTTCGCCGGCAGTCAGGGTCACTTCGAGCTCAATGTCTATAATCCGGTGATGGCATATAACTTCCTGCAGTCTGTCCGTTTGCTGTCGGACGCGGCGGTGAGTTTCACCGACAATTGCGTCGTCGGCATCGTGCCGCGCGAGGACAACATCAAGGCGGCGCTGGAGCGCTCGCTCATGCTGGTCACCGCGCTGGCGCCGAAGATCGGTTACGACAACGCTGCCAAGATCGCCAAGACCGCGCACAAGAACGGCACCACGCTGCGCGACGAAGCTGTCGGCGGCGGTTATGTGACGAATGAGGAGTTCGATGCCGTCGTTCGCCCGGAGAAGATGATTTCTCCGGGTTAATGGATATTCATGAACCTGAATGGCTATTCATCTTTGTTTCTGAAAGTCATTCAGGTTCATTACAGAAGTTTCATTTGAGCTTCGTCCGTATTCGCTCCACCATCGGCCTCACTTCTTAACGGAGATGAGGCCGATGAAGCGTACGATTATCGCCGCCACTGCCGCCGCGCTGCTCGCCAGCGTTACTTTCGGTATCGCCGCGCCGGAATTCCGGGCCGGCGAACGCCCCCGCCCGAGCCCCGAACAGATGGCCGAGTTCGCCGGCGCCATGAGCGATGCGCGCATCGCCGCGCTGAAGGCCGGGCTGCGCCTGAACACCGACCAGGAGAAGCTGTGGCCGGCGCTGGAGAGCGCGCTGCGCGAGGACGCGCAGGAGCGTATCGACCACCGCGCCGAGCGCCGGGCCGACAAGGCCGAACGCCGGAAGGGCGAGCGCCCGGACGTGATCCAGCGCCTGCAGGAGCGTGCCGACGGCCTGCTGGAGCGCGGCGAGACGCTGAAGAAGCTCGCCGATGCGGCGGCCCCGCTCTACCAGAGCCTCGACGAGGCGCAGAAGCGGCGCTTCGCCATCCTGTTCAAGCAGGCCGAGCATCCGCACATGGCCTTTGCCGGCGACCGGCACGAGCGCGGCCCGCACCGCTTCGGCCCCGGCCGGCCGGGTCCCGGCCCGGATGGCGGCCCGGTGCATCACCGCCTGCCGCCTCCCGGCGGCCCCGGCATGCCCGGCCCGCAGGGCGAGCCGCTCTGAGCGACGCCGACCGCTTCCGCGAGCCCGGTCCGCCGGGCTCGCTCTCCCGGACCCCACGGGCGTTGCGTCAGCACTTTTGCCGCCCGAACCTTTGCCGCCGGCCCGCGCCGGCGGCTTTTTCATGCCAGCGGTCCGTTGCCGGCTGGCTTAGCCTTCCGCCAGTGTCGCCAGCGCCTCGCCGGTGACGCGCTGCACCGTCCAGGCGTCCATCGGCCGCGCGCCGATCGAGCGGTAGAAGCGGATGGCCGGCTCGTTCCAGTCGAGCACCCACCATTCGAAGCGGCCGAGCCCCTCCGCGATGCAGCGGCGGGCGAGGTTCCGCATCAGCGCCTTCGCGATGCCGCGTCCGCGGAAGGCGGGGCTCACATAGAGGTCCTCGAGATAGATGCCGTGCCGGCCGCGGAAGGTGGAGTAGTTGTAGAACCACAGCGCGAAGCCGGCCGCCTGCCCGTCCCATTCGGCGATGTCGCAGAACACGCGGGGGTTCGGCCCGAACAGGTCGCGGGCGATATCGTCCTCCGTCGCCTCCACCTCGTGCAGCAGTTTCTCGTAGTCGGCAAGCTCGCGCACGAAGGCGAGGATGAGTGCGGCGTCTTCGGGCCGGGCGGGGCGGAGGGCGAGGGACATGGGCGACGTTCCGTTGTGCGTTCATATCGAGCGGCGTCATCCTTCGAGGCTCGCTGCGCGAGCGCCTCGGGACGACGGCGTTCGGTTGGGGCGGAGTGGTGTCTACACCGCCACCGGCGCCCTGATGGCGGGGTGGGGGTCGTAGCCTTCCACCGCGATGTCCTCGAAGCGGAAGGCGAACAGGTCGTCCACGGCCGGGTTGAGCCTCAGGGTCGGCAGGGCGCGCGGGGCGCGCGAGAGCTGCTCGTGCACCTGCTCGACATGGTTCGAATAGATGTGGGCGTCGCCGAATGTGTGCACGAAGTCGCCCGGCTTCAGGCCGCTGACCTGCGCCACCATATGGGTGAGCAGCGCATAGGAGGCGATGTTGAACGGCACGCCGAGGAAGATGTCGGCCGAGCGCTGGTAGAGCTGGCAGGAGAGCCTGCCGTCCAGCACGTAGAACTGGAACAGGCAGTGGCAGGGCGGCAGCGCCATCTGCGGCACGTCGGCGGGGTTCCAGGCGGAGACGATCAGCCGGCGCGAATCCGGGTTGCGGCGTATGTCGGCGACGACCTGCGCGATCTGGTCGATCACGCCGCCGCGCCCGTCCGGCCAGGAGCGCCACTGGTGGCCATAGACCGGGCCGAGATCGCCGTTGGCGTCCGCCCACTCGTCCCAGATCGAGACGCCGTTGGCCTTGAGATAGGCGATGTTGGTGTCGCCGGCGAGGAACCACAGCAATTCGTGGACGATGGAGCGCAGATGCAGCTTCTTGGTGGTGACGAGCGGAAAGCCTTCCGCGAGGTCGAAGCGCATCTGATGGCCGAACACGGACAGCGTGCCCGTGCCGGTGCGGTCCTCCTTGCGCGTGCCCTCGCGCAGCACCCGTTCCAGAAGCTCGTGATATTGCCGCATGTTCCGTCCCGCCGGCTGTCTGGCTACTAGATATAGCATTGCCCGGCGGGCGGTGCATCAGCCCCGCCCGCCGGGCTCCGACCTTTCGACAGATTATGCGCCGCGCGCGTCAGTCGCAGACCGTGCTCACCGTGACGAGGCCGGAGCGGGATTCGCGCTCCACCGTGCGGCAGTCGCCGCCGAAGGGGGCGTCGTCATAATAGCCGTCCGGCACCGCCTCGGGCGGCGCGGGGCGGCGGACATAGACCTCGCGGGCATAGGGGCCGCCCATCGGATCGGTCACGATGACGCGCTCGGGCGCCTCGGGCACCAGCACGCGGGGCGGGGCCTCCCGCACGATGACGTGACCGCCGGGCGGCAGATAGCCGGGGCCATAGCCAGGCTCCTCGATGATCACCGTTCCCGGCGGCAGGGGGCCGGGTCCGCGCAGATAGACCTCCTGCGCCGAGGCGGGGGAGGCGAGCGTGGCGGCGCCGAGCAGGGCGGCAATGCCGAGGGTCCGGAACGCGGACGACCCTCCTACAAGCGTCTTGGCAGAGTTCATGACATGTCTCCTTCCGTCCGCCCCGCAGCCGACGGCGGAATGTCCGCCGGGCTGCACCCCATGCCGCCGGCGACGCCAGGCGGCCTGACCAACCCAACGGCCGGGCGGCGCCGGCGTTCCCGTGCCGGCCGGGGCATTTCCGGGGTCATTTCGCGGCGGGCCGGGGGCGCGGCCGTTCGATGCCTTTCCGACGGGCGGGAGCCGCGCCTGTGGCGGTATCATGGGAACTTCGGCGCCTCCGGCTCGTTGTCGTGCGAGGCACGACGGAGGGAGACCATCATGACCGACAGTATCGACGCCCTGCACACCGAGCATCACCGCCTGCGCATGCATCTCAACCTGCTGGAGAAGGACGCGACGCATCCGCTCGACTTCACGGTCGAGCATGCGCACACCGTGCCCTCGCTCGTGCTGCGCCAGGGGCAGGCGCTGCGCAGCGCCCATTCCTCCGTGCGGCTCGACTATGATCTGATGCGCCAGATCGTCCTGGAGGCCCTGCGCGCCAGGATTATCGCGCTCGAGGAGAAGCTGCACGGCACGGTCGGCGGCAACAAGCCGATCGAGCATCTCCAGTATGGCGACCAGACGGAGGCGTGAGCGTGCCGGCGTGAGCCGCCGGGCGCGGGGGCGCCGCATTTTGCCGGGATCGGGGGAAGGGGCGCGCGCCCCCTTCCAACCGGGCCGGGGAACCCCTATATTCGATCTGCCGGCGCAAGTCGGCTATGGCGATAAACGGACATCGGAATAAACTCTTCGGACCCGGGGGCAGTACCCGGCGCCTCCACCGGAGCCCATCGAAGGGTGGGCTGCGGCGGGGGCGAAACAGGATCGACGAGAGCGTAAAGGGTCTTCTTTCGCCCGGCATGGTACCGCCGTCATCGGACCAAACATATAGTTGCCAACGACAACTATGCTCCGGTTGCTCAGGCCGCGTGAGCGGTTTGATCTACGGAAAATAAGTCCAAGCGGGTAGCACCGTGAGGCGGGGTTCGCAGGCACCTGGCAACAGAAGCCTGCACTTTCCTCACCTGACCGGCTGGCGGCCGGGACCGGAATCGGGTTCATTGCCGGCATGAGCGTCGACCTAATCCGCTATGACCTGCTTGTTCAGGACGCCTTGCGCGGCGTTGTCCGCCGCGTGCTGACCGATGTGGCCCGCGACGGCCTGCCGGGCGATCACCATCTTTATGTCTCCTTCGACACGTGCGCGGCCGGCGTGCGGCTCTCGCCGCGCCTGAAGGAGCGCTACCCGGAAGAGATGACCATCGTCCTCCAGCACCAGTTCTGGGACCTTGTGGTGACGGAGCCGTTCTTCGAGGTCGGTCTGTCCTTCAACGGCATCCCCGAGCGGCTGCACGTTCCCTTTTCCGCGCTCAAGGGCTTCTTCGACCCGTCTGTGAAGTTCGGGCTGCAGTTCGAGCCGGTGGCCGAGGAAGACGAGGCGGCCGAGCCGGCCTCCCTTTCCGACACGCCGCCCGCCCCGGCGCCGACGCCTTCCCCGGTGACGATGCTCGGCGAGGCGCGCCCGACCTCGGTGCCTTCCACGCGCGCCCCCGCCCGTCCGGCCGAGCCGGCCACTGCCGCCACCCGCGAGCCGAAGCCGGCTCCCGCCACGGCTCCCCGCGCCGCCCGCCCCGCGCCGGCCGGCGAGGGCAAGCCGTCGCCCAAGGAAGCCGCTTCCAAGGATACGGCGCCCAAGGACGCGGCCGCCAAGGATGCCGGCGGCAAGGACAATGCCGGCAAGGATGACGGCGCAAAGGATGGCGGCGCGCAGGTCGTGCGCCTCGACGCCTTCCGCAAGAAATAACCCTCCAGCGAAGAAGCGACCCGTGAGTGCCAATCCCGAGGTGATCGTCGTCGGCGCCGGCGCGGCGGGTCTTGCTGCCGGGGCGCGGCTGCGCCAGTCCGGCGTCGACGTGCTGGTGGTGGAAGCCGCCGCCCGCACCGGCGGGCGCGCCTTTACCGATACCGACACGTTCGGCGTCGCCTGGGACCGGGGCTGCCACTGGCTGCATTCGGCCTCGGTCAACCCGCTGCGCGCCGCCGCCGACGAGTTGGGCTTTGCCTATATGGTGCGCGGCAATCGGCAGGCGCGGGCGACCTATCTGGGCGACCGCTGGGCCAATGAGGCCGAGCGCGAGGCGATCTGGCAGGCGATCCAGCACGGCTACGCCGTCGTCCACAAGGCTGGCGAGGAGGGGCGCGACGTCGCCGCCAGCGCCGTGCTCGATCCCGCCGCGCCGTGGATCCGGCTGGTGCGGCACTGGCTGACCCTGCTTTCCGCCGCCGAGCCGGAACGGCTCTCCGCTCTCGACTATGCCGCCTATTCCGACACCGGCGAGAACTGCCCGGTGGAGAAGGGCTATGGCGCGCTCATCCAGGCGCTGGCCGCGCGCCGCGCGCCGGACCTTGCCGTCGTCACCGATTGCCCGGTCGCGCGCATCGACTGGTCGGGCGAGGGGGTGGCGCTGGAGACGCCGCGCGGCACGCTGAAGGCGCGCCTTGCCATCGTCGCGGTGCCGACCACCGTCATCGCGCGCGGCGGGCTGACATTCGCGCCGCATCTGCCGGCGGAACTCGCCGAGGCGTTCGAGACGCTGCCGCTCGGCACCGCCGAGAAGGTGGCCTTCCTGTTCGACCGCGACGTCTTCGGCGTGGCGCCGACCACCTATGTCGACACGATCGACGTGGCGAACCCCGACCGGCGCCCGATCAATTTCGTGGTCAATCCGTTCGGCGCGCCGATGGCCGTCGGCCAGCTCGGCGGCGACAACGCCGCGCGGCTGGTGGCGGCGGGACCCGCGGCGATGCGCGATTTCGGCCTCGCCGCGCTGAAGGATGCCTTCGGCGCCGATATCGAAAAGCATGTGGTGGGGCTCGCCACCACGGGCTGGGTCGCCGACCCGCTGATCGGCGGCGCCTATAGCTGCGCGCTGCCGGGCTTCGCCCATGTGCGCGCGCGGCTTTCCGCCACCCATGCCGCCCCGCTCGGCGGGCGCATCCTGTTCGCCGGCGAGGCGGTGTCGGCGCACGCCTATTCCACCGCCCACGGAGCGCACGAGACCGGCCTCGCCGCCGCCGAGGCGGCGCTCGCGCAGCTGCGCGGGAGATGATGTGTCAACGAAAAACGTTCACCCTGTTCTGCCTCTCCATTGCGCTGTGGATTTAGGGGAAGATGTTAACAAGTTCCCTTGTAAGGCAGAGAAGCGTTGAGCGGCTCGTCGCGAGCGGCAAGGGTGCTGGCTACCTACGCAGGTTTTGGCCAACCCTTTCTTCGTTGCGGCGGCGTTACCCTTGGGTGCGCAACTCCAAGAGGCATGTACGAATGATTATGCCGAAGGTGTCTTATATCGTTGCGCGCACCAAGAATAACGTTATCGGTTGCAATAATGATCTGCCTTGGCGCTTGAGCTCAGATTTACGCCGCTTCCGCCAGATAACCAGCGGAAGCGTTATAATAATGGGACGCAAGACTTTCGAGTCAATTGGCAAGCCGCTGCCGAATAGAGTAAGTATCGTTATATCTCGAAATAATAGTTTTGAGGCCGATAATCTTATCTTTTGTAAAGATTTAAGTACGGCAATTTTTGTTGGAGATATTATATCTAATATACGTTCCATGAAAGAAATGTTTATTATTGGTGGAGAGCAGATATTTAATTCGATGAAGAATTATGTATCTAAGGTCTATCTAACGGAGATCCAAGACGATGAGATCGTTGGAGATTCGTATTTCAATATGGAATTCGGTAAAGGTGATTGGTCGGTAAAACATAAAGAATTTGTAAAACGTAGTGAGCTTGATCAATTTGATTATGAGTTCCGAATTCTTGAAAAAAAGCGGCGACCCATACGGACGAGATCGGCTCTGAATGTCGTCGGCAAGGCGATGCCAGAGGCTGAATTGTTTGATCTGATCAAGCTGCGTTTGCCTGTCAGATAGGCCGACCCTCGACGCTGATCGTCAGCGTCTTCTCCATGTCCTCGACCTCGTCGAGATGGGGGTAGATCGCGCGCGCATTGCGCACGGCCTCCAAAGCCCGCTTCTCGTCGCCGATCTCCTTGCAGATGATGGCGATGCCGGCCCAGGCGCCGTAATGGCGCGGCTCGCGCGCCACCACCTGCCGCAGATCGACCAGCGCGTCGGAGAAGTCCTGCTTGAGATAGAAGATGGTGGCGCGCTTGTTCCACGCATCGAGGTGATCGGGCGAAATGGCGAGCACGCCGTCGAGGAGCTGGATGGCGAGGTCGAAATCCTTCGCCTCGCTGGCGAGGGCCGCGCGGCTCATCAGCAGGTCGGTCGTCTCGCTGCCCGAGGGGGTCAGCGCGATGTCGATGCGCTCGGCGATACCCTTGGCGGATTCCTTGTCCGGTGCCACCTTCAGCGCGGCGAACAGCGCATCGAGGCGCTTGCCGCGGTCGGGCTCCTGAGCGGCGGCGTCGCCGGGCGGCTTGGCAGCCTCGCCGGACGGCCCGGCCTTCGCGGCGGGACGGTCGGGCAGGGCCGCCCCCTGAGCGCGGGCGCCGGAAGGCGCTCCCAGGAGTGGGGCCCCGATCTGGACACCGAGCGAGGCGGCGGCGATGACGAAGACAGCAAAAAGGGCGCGCATGACTCCAGTCTAGGAGTGATGGCGCCCTCGTTCAATGTTGCAGGGCAGCAGGCCGCGAAATCGTGAACGCGGCCGGCGCCGGAAGATCCAGCCTGCGCGGCTCAGCCCTGGCGGGCCTTGAAGCGCTTCTGGGTCTTGTTGATGATGTAGACGCGGCCCTTGCGACGCACCAGACGGTTGTCACGGTGACGGCCGAGCAGCGACTTCAGGGAATTGCGGATCTTCATGACACGTAACCTTCGGATCGACAGCGCTTGCGCATGAGACGGCGCCTCCATGGCCGCGCCCCGATCCGCCAGCTTTAATTCGAGGCCCGGCTGATAGCGGAGGGGAGGGGGCCTTGTCAATCTTGGCACGGGTTTTCCCCGCCACGAAAAGAGCGCGTCATGGCCGGGCCTGTCCCGGCCATCCGCGTCTTTCGGCCGGACGCGGGCGGCGGCGATTGTGTGGATCCCCGGATCAGGTCCGGGGATAGCGTTGTGCGGGGGTAGTGCGACCCGGGTCGCGGCAGGAGGTCTCGCGCCGGCCGAGGCGTTCCGCCACGGCGCCTCACGCCCGCTTGTAGGGCGCCATTCCGGCGCGGGCCAGTTCGTCGGCGCGCTCGTTCATCTCGTCGCCGGCATGGCCCTTCACCCAGTGCCAGCGGATCTCGTGGCGGGCGATGGCCAGTTCCAGCCGCTCCCACAGGTCGACATTCTTCACCGGCTTCTTGTCGGCGGTGCGCCAGCCATTGCGCTTCCAGCCGGCGATCCATTTGGTGATGCCGTTGCGCAGATATTCGCTGTCGGTGTGCAGGTCGACGATGCAGGGGCGCTTGAGCGCCTCCAGGGCGGAGATCGCCGCCATCAGTTCCATGCGATTGTTGGTGGTGGGGGAATCGCCGCCGGAAAGTTCCTTCTCGGCGCCGGCATAGCGCAGGATCGCGCCCCAGCCGCCGGGGCCCGGATTGCCCGAGCAGGCGCCGTCGGTCCAGATCGCGACGATGCCTTTCGGCGTGTCGCTCGGTGCGTCGTCGGCGAAGACGCGCGCGGTGCCCGGCGCCGTCTTCACGCCGAAACGCTTTCGGACACGCCATAATCGCGCGGGCTCGTCACCGAGCGGTGGAAGCGCAGCTTGCGCAGATATTCGAGCGGGTCGTGCGGGCGCACCAGCGCGCCGGGCGGCACGTTCAGCCAGTCGACGAGGCGGGTGAGCAGGAAGCGCAGCGCCGCCCCGCGCGCCAGCAGCGGCAGCGCGGCGATCTCCTCCGCCGCGAGCGGGCGCTCGGCCTGATAGGCGGCGAGCAGCGCGCGGCCCTTGGTCTGGTTGTAGGCGCCGTCGGGCTCGAAGCACCAGGCATTCAGGCAGATGGCGACGTCATAGGCGAGCTGGTCGTTGCAGGCGAAGTAGAAGTCGATCAGCCCGGACAGCCGCCCGTCGGTGAAGAACACGTTGTCGGGGAACAAATCGGCATGGATGACGCCGGCGGGCAGGCCGGCGGGCCAGTTCGCCTCCAGCACTGAGAGCTCGTCGGCGATGAGCGCCGAGAGGCCCGGCGCCACCGTGTCGGCACGCGCCGCCGCCTGATCGTAGAGCGGGCGCCAGCCCTTCACGGAGAGCGCGTTCACCCGGCTGAAGCCCGTGAAGTCGGCGCCGGCTTTGTGCAGCCCGGCCAGCGCGGCGCCCAGCGCGGCGCAGTTGGCGGCGGTCGGCCGGCGCACCGAGGTGCCGAGCAGGAAGGTCGCGATCAGCGCCGGGCGCCCCGCCAGCGTGCCGAGCGCTATCCCCTCGCGATTGCGCACCGGCTGCGGGCAGTCGATCCCACGCGTGGCGAGGTGCTCCATCAGCGCGACGAAGAAGGGCAGGTCGGCCGGGTTCACCCGCTTCTCGTAGAGGGTGAGGATGAAGCTGCCGGCTTCCGTCTGCAGCAGGTAGTTGGAATTCTCCACGCCCTCGGCGATGCCCTTGAAGGCGCGCAGGCGGCCGAGTTCGTAGGTGGAAAGGAAGGCTTCGAGCTCTTCCGGCGAAACGTCGGTGTAGACGGCCATGGTTCAGCAGCGTCCTGGGAAGGGATGTCCGCTCTCCATCTTCTCCACCCTCATCCCCGGACTTGATCCGGGGATCCAGAAGGACTGGGTGCCCGGGTCAAGCCCGGGCATGAGGGAAGAAAGAGGAGCGGCATACATGTGTCGCCTCATTCCGCCGCGTCGGGGCGGAGCTGGCGGGGCAGCGGGAAGAACACATCCTCATGCGCGGTGTGCACCGTCTCCACCTTGAGCGTGTAGCGCTCGGCGAAGGCGTCGAGGATCTCCTCGACGAGGATTTCGGGGGCGGAGGCGCCGGCGCTGACGCCGAGCGAGGAAATGGCGCCGAACAGGTTCCAGTCGATCTCGCCGGCCCGCTGCACGAGCGCGGCGTGGCGGCAGCCCTCGCGCTCGGCGGCCTCGCGCAGACGCTGCGAGTTGGAGGAGTTGGGCGCGCCGACCACGATCATCGCATCCACCTGCGGGGCGACGCGCTTGACCGCTTCCTGCCGGTTGGTGGTGGCGTAGCAGATGTCTTCCTTGTGCGGCGCCACCATGGAGGGAAAGCGTTCGCGCAGGATCGCCACGATCTCGGCGGTGTCGTCGATGGAAAGGGTGGTCTGCGTCGTGAAGGCGAGGTTGCCGGGATCGCGCGGGGTAAAGGTGCGGGCCTGCTCGGCGGTTTCCACCAGTGCGACGGCGCCCTCGGGAAGCTGGCCCATGGTGCCTATCACCTCCGGGTGCCCGGCATGGCCGATGAGCACGACCTCGCGGCCTCTCTTGTAGTGGACGGTGGCCTCGCGATGCACCTTGGTGACCAGCGGGCAGGTGGCGTCGATGGCGAAGAACTGCCGCCGCGCCGCATCCTCCGGCACGGATTTCGCCACGCCATGGGCGGAGAAGATCACCGGCGCGGTGCTGCCGGCCGGCACCTCGTGCAGTTCCTCGACGAAGATCGCGCCCTTCGCCTTCAGCCCCTCGACGACGTATTTGTTGTGTACGATCTCGTGCCGCACATAGACCGGCGGGCCATAGATCTCGAGCGCCCGCTCCACCGCGTCGATGGCGCGCACGACGCCGGCGCAGAAGCCGCGCGGGGCGCACAGGAGAACGCGCAGGGAAGGCTTTTCGGCTGCTGACATCGCCAAGTCCTGAGGGAGCGCGCCCGGAAGGGCGCGCATCCAGAAGGGCCACGCCCCCGTCATGGGTGGCGCGGCCCGCGCTGTCAAGCCAAGGGCCCGACGGCGCCGCGGCTGCGCCTCTTTGAGTTTGCAGGACGACGAGCAAGGGCCTATATTGCCGCCATCCCGGTCATCGCGAGACGGTCCGAGGCTCTGCCCCCCGAAGGGTGGGTTGAGCGCGTGAGGGAGTTTGCGCGGCCGAATGAACCATTCTGGATGGAGACGCGTCCCATGGCGAACGCACCCCTGATGCCGAAGGCCACTGCCGTGTGGCTGGTCGAGAACACCGCGCTGACCTTCGACCAGATCGCGGATTTCTGTAAGCTGCACGTGCTCGAGGTGAAGGGCATCGCCGACGGCGAAGTCGCGCAGGGCATCAAGGGCCTCGACCCGGTGTCGACCGGCCAGCTTGCCCGCGAGGAGATCGAGCGCGCCGAGACGAATCCGAACCACCGTCTGAAGCTGCTGGAATCCAAGGTGCGGCTGCCGGAGCCGAAGCGCCGCCGCGGCCCGCGCTACACCCCGGTTTCCAAGCGCCAGGATCGCCCGAACGCGATCCTCTGGCTGCTGCGCAACCATCCCGAGCTCAAGGACAGCCAGATCATGCGGCTGGTGGGCACCACCAAGACCACCATCGAATCGATCAAGGAGCGCACCCACTGGAACGCGCAGAACCTGACGCCGATGGACCCGGTCACGCTGGGCCTGTGCTCGCAGATCGACCTCGACATCGAGGTGCAGCGTTCCTCCAAGGACCGCCCGGCCACCGCCGCCTCGCATGAGCACGAGGCGACGCTGCTGCCGGTGGACGTGTCGACCGGCGAGGCGCCCGAGCCCTTCACCCCCGCGCGCAAGCCGCGCGAGGAGGCGATCGACCTCGAGACCGTGTTCGCCAAGCTCGGCGGCTCGCGCAAGAGCGAGACCGACGACGAGGAGTGAGCGCTCCGGCCGCCCTGCGGCGCGGAACCGTCCAGACATGAAAAAGGCCCGGCGCGGCGTCCCGCTCCGGGCCTTTTCCGTTCAAGGACCGAAGACTACGCCGCCGATGCCTTGGCGAGGCCGCGCGCGTGCAGCGCGGCGGCGATCTCGTCCAGCACGGCGGGATCGTCGATGGTCGCCGGCATGTTCCAGCTCTGCGCGTCGGCGATCTTCTTCATGGTGCCGCGCAGGATCTTGCCCGAGCGCGTCTTGGGCAGCCGGTTCACCGTGATGGCGAGGCGGAAGGCGGCCACCGGGCCGATGCGCTCGCGCACCAGCGCGACGATCTCCTTCTCGATGTCGGCCGGCGAGCGCGACACGCCCGCCTTGAGCACGACGAAGCCGCAGGGCACCTCGCCCTTCAGCTCGTCATGGATGCCGATGACCGCGCATTCGGCGACGTCGGCATGGGCGGCCAGCACTTCCTCCATACCGCCGGTGGAGAGGCGGTGGCCGGCGACATTGATGATGTCGTCGGTGCGACCCATGATGAAGAGCTGGCCGTCGGCGTCCTTGAAGCCGGCATCGGCGGTCTTGTAGTAGCCGGGGAACTCGACGAGGTAGCTCTCACGGAAGCGCTCGTCCTGCTGCCATAGCGTCGGCAGGCAGCCGGGCGGCAGCGGCAGCTTGATGGCGATGGAGCCCATGCGGTCGGCCCCGACCGGGTGGCCGCCCTCGTCGAGAATGTCGACCTGGTAGCCGGGCATCGGCACGCCGGTCGAGCCGACGCGGATCGGCAGCGCCCCGAGGCCGACCGGATTGCCGGCGATGGCCCAGCCGGTCTCGGTCTGCCACCAGTGGTCGACCACCGGCACGCCGAGTTTGTCCTGCGCCCATTCCACCGTGTCGGGATCGGCGCGCTCGCCGGCGAGGAAGAGGGTGCGCAGCGATGAGCGGTCATAATCGCCCATCAGCCGGCCTTCCGGGTCTTCCTTCTTGATGGCGCGCAGCGCGGTCGGCGCGGTGAACAGCGCCGCGACCCTGTATTCCTCGATCACCCGCCAGAAGGCGCCGGCGTCGGGCGTGCCGACCGGCTTGCCCTCGTAGAGTACGCTGGTGCAGCCGGCGAGCAGCGGCGCGTAGACGATGTAGGAATGGCCGACCACCCAGCCGATGTCCGATGCCGACCAGAACACCTCGCCGGGGGCGACGTCGTAGAGACCTTCCATCGACCAGCGCAGCGCCACCATGTAGCCGCCTGTGTCGCGCACGACGCCCTTGGGCTTTCCGGTCGTGCCCGAGGTGTAGAGGATGTAGAGCGGCTCGGTCGCCTCGACCGGCACGCATTCGCTCGTCGTGCCGGCGGCGAGGGCGTCGGCCCGGAGCGTCGCCCAGTCGTGGTCGCGGCCGGGTACGAGCTTCGCCTCCACCTGCGGGCGCTGGAAGATCACGCAGGCGTCGGGTTTGTGCTTCGCCATGGTGAGGGCGAGGTCCAGCAGCGGCTTGTAGTTGACGATGCGCGAGGGCTCGATGCCGCAGGAAGCTGAGAGCATCACCTTCGGCTGGGCATCCTCGATGCGGCTGGCCAGTTCCGCCGCCGCAAAGCCCCCGAACACCACGGAATGGATGGCGCCGATGCGCGCGCAGGCGAGCATGGCGAACACCGCCTCCGGGATCATCGGCATGTAGATGACCACGCGGTCGCCCTTGCCGACGCCCAGGTCGCGCAGCACGCCGGCGAGCACGCTCACCTCGGTCTGAAGCTCGCCATAGGTGACGGTGCGCTTGGCGCCCGCCACCGGGCTGTCATAGAAGATCGCCGGCTGGTCGCCGCGCCCGGCGGCGACATGGCGGTCGACCGCGTTGTGGCAGACATTGGTGA
The DNA here is from genome assembly GCF_009223885.1 of Ancylobacter sp. TS-1. NCBI lineage: Bacteria > Pseudomonadati > Pseudomonadota > Alphaproteobacteria > Hyphomicrobiales > Xanthobacteraceae > Ancylobacter > Ancylobacter sp. TS-1. The sequence goes on along the minus strand of NZ_CP045144.1, from coordinate 1,950,915 downwards.
CGCCCCCGGGGAACCAGCGGCCATAGATGCCGTGCGCCGGATCGAAGGCGCGCGCAGGTTCCTCGAACCAGTCGATCGCGCGCGCGGCCTCGCGCCAGAATCGTTCCGGATCCTGGATCGACTGAGCATGGATCTCGGCATAGTGGCTGACCGAAGCGGTCATGGCGGGCGTCTCCCAGACTATCATTATTGTTGCCCGGAATTTTCCGGCCTCTCACCCGCGCTGGCAAGAACGCTCAATTGCTTACGCCCTTCGTCGGGTGAAGGGGGTGGCGCGTTCCGGACCGGATGGTTCGTCGTGTTGACAGGGACGGAGGGTGTTTCTAACGTTCGCGATTGATTGCTGGGGGCATGCTGGTGACTGACAAGCGTTCTTACGTGACGCCGCTTCTACGGAAGCGGGACAAGCTGGCAGGGCTGGTGGCCCAGGTCGTGGTTTCGGGCTTCATTCCGGTTCCTGTTCCGGTGCCCGTGCCCGTGCCGCCGCCTTCTCCTCCCCCGCCGTAATCGGCAGGCACCCGATGCGCCGTCCGGCTGCCATGGCGCCCGCCGGACGTCCGCTCCCCGTGCGTTCGGATTTGAATCGGGTGGACAGACCCCGTACTTCTTCACGCCGATCGGCGCATATGCGCCGTTCTTGCTGCTATGCGGGCGATCGCTGCGCGCGTGATCCGAGGATCGGTTTGCAGGGCGGGCTTCGCTCATGAAACTGGTGGCTTACGCGATCGGCAACGGCGTCGAGATCGTGGCGGCATCTCCCGAGCGGGACTGGATGGACGCGGCGCGCGAACGCGCGCCCTATCGCTGCCTGCCGCTGGCGATCGCCAACACGCATGGATGGGAACTGCGCAATCCGGTCGGCTTCTCCGCCATGTGGGGAGGCACTCCCGGCATCGACGACATTGTGGTGATGCCGGATGGCGAGGGCTGCATCGCGCGCAGCCATTTCGGCGAGGGCGTGCTCACCTTCACTGTCCCGTTCATCTTCCGCACGCCGCCGGAGATGGACCTCATCGTGCAGGGGCCGATCAACCGGCCCAAGGACGCCATCTCGGCGCTGACCGGCGTGGTCGAGAGCGACTGGATTCCCTACACCTTCACCATGAACTGGAAGTTCACCCGGGCCCGCACGGCGGTACGCTTCGGCGCGGGCGAGCCGTTCTGCCACATCTTTCCCGTGCGCCGGGGCGACGTGGAAGCGATGCAGCCGGAAATCCGCCCGCTCGCCGACGACCCCGATCTCGATCGTCGCTACCGGGAATGGAGCGCGTCCCGCGACCGGTTCCAGGCCGATCTCGCTGTGCCGGGTTCCGCGGCGGCCAAGGCCGGGTGGCAGAAGCACTATCAGCACGGCCGCGATCTCGACGGCCCGGCGGCGCCGTCCTCGCACCGCACGCGCGGTCGGCCGAGGCCGTTTCGCAAGCCGGGATAGAGCCCACCCGGGATAAAGCCCGCGCCAACGGTCCCGGGCGCGGCGGCTTGCCCGGCGTAAACGAGCCGGCCAGGTCGCCCCGACCCGGCCGGCAGTTTCGCTTCAGGGGATATTATGGCGGGCCGGGCCCGCGGTTCACGCGGCTGTGCCGGGAGGAGGAGTCCCGGTGGGGCCTCAGTGGAGGGTGGCCCCCTTCAGGCGCGTGATCTCGTCCTTGAGAAGAAGTTTGCGCCGCTTGATGTCGGCGATGCGTACATCGTCGGCAGAGGGGCGAGTGACCTCTTCCCGCAGTTCCCTTTCCAGTGCCTGGTGACGCCGTTCCAACTCCGCAACATGCGCCTGCATGGTCATGGACAGTCTCTCCTGTCTTCCGAAGTGAACGTCATCAGTCTGTCACGACCGCCCCCCTCTGTCGACGAAACGATGCGCTGCGCTGCACTATGGTAGCCTGCGGTGGAGAGGCGGCGGAGCCAGTTGCAGCCGGCCGCGAGGGCGGCGATACTTCGTTCCAACCCCTGCGCAAGGCGGGGCGAGTCGGGATTGGTTCGAGCGTTTGGCACAGATGACGGCGGATGAGGAACGCGAGCTCCAGGACCTCCTCGAGCGCCTGCGGCAGGAACATCGCGATCTGGACGTGGCGATCGAGGCGCTGCACGAAATGCCGGGCAGCGACCAGCTGCAGATGGCGCGCCTCAAGAAGCGCAAGCTGATGCTGAGGGATCGCATCGGCTATATCGAGGACCAGATCTGCCCCGACATCATCGCGTGAGCGACGGGTTTCGCAGGATAGCGGCGCGCCGGGCATGGCCCGGAACGAAAATGGCCGGGACACGCCCGGCCATCGGTTCGCGCGTTACGCGGACGCTTCCGATCAGAACTGCGTGAGCAGCACGTCGGCGTTGGTCTTATCGGCCTTGCTCGGCACGTCCTCGACATTGAGGATCAGCACCTCGCCGTCGTCGACCAGCATCGAATAGCGCTTGGAGCGCACGCCGAGGCCGGCCGCCGAGGCGTCGAAGTCGAGGCCGAGCGCCTTGGCGAACTCGGCATTGCCGTCCGACAGGAACACGATCTTGCCGCCGGCGTTGGAGGCCTTCTCCCAGGCCGCCAGCACGAAGGGATCGTTCACCGCCGTCACGGCGATGGTGGTGATGCCCTTGGCGAGGAACTCCTCGGCGCGAGCGATGAAGCTCGGCAGGTGGTTCTTGTGGCAGGTGGGGGTGAAGGCGCCGGGCACGGCGAACAGGACGACCTTCTTGTTCTTGAAGATCTCGTCCGTCGACTTCGGCACCGGGCCGTCCTCGGTGGCGACGCGGAAAGTGACGCTCGGCAGCTGGTCGCCGACCTTGATCGTCATGATGGTGTCCTTTCGTGCGGGTGGAAGCGGGTGGGCAACGGAACCCGCCGCAAGGCCGCGCATAAGGGCGCCCGCCGTGACCGGCGGGTCCGGTCGCGGGGTAGAATAGTCATTTCCCGCGTGTCGGGAAGCCGTATCAGCGGACGGAAAGCGGAGAGTCCACCTCGATCGCACGGTCGCCGTCGATCAGGGTGAAGCGCAGCCGCGCGGAGGCGATATCCGCGCCCTTGGGAACGCCGTCGAGCGGCAGCACGAAGGTGGTGCGCCCGTCCGGCCCGGTCTCCCGGCTCGGCAGCGGCAGGGCCCAGTCCTCGTTCGGGCCCTCGACAAAGAGGTCGGCCTGCCCGGCGTCGCCCACCTGCGTCTCGACACGGATCGAGGCGCCGTCCGCGCCGGTGTGCAGTTCGGCGACGGCGATGCCGGGGCTGCCGGCCGCGCCGAGCGTGGCGGGGCGCGGCACGCTCGCCAGCGCCGCGACAAGCGCGGGCGGGGAGGGGGCGGCGCCCTCCGCCGGCACGTCGAGGGTGAGCGCGGCGGAGGCCGGCTGGCAGATCTTGCCGCAGATGGCGAAGTCGAGAGCGAGCCGAAGCTCGACCGGCTTGCCGGCCTCGCGCGGCGTGACACGGAACGGGATGACGACGTCGCTCTTGTAGCCGATCGACATCGAGCCGCCGTCGTCGAAGCGCACCGGCGCGGGCCACAGCACCTCGACCCGGCCGACATTGCGCGAGCCGCTCCAGTCGAAATGCGGCGGGATTCCGCTGTCGCCGGGGTAGCGCCAATAGGTCTTGGAGCCGGGCGCGAGACGTATCTCGACCCCGCCGGTCACAGCCCCGGCCTCGGAGGCGCCGGCCATCAGCCGCGCCGAGGTGCCGCCGGTCGCCGACCAGGGCGAGAACAGCTCGGCGCACGCGCCGGTGGCGAGGAGCGGAGACGCCGCGAGGGCGCAGAGAGCGGCGATGCGAAAGCTGGAAATCATGTCATTGGCGATAGCCGTTCCCGCCGGAATCGAAAAGCGGCGGGAGGCGCACTTTCATGTGAGGGTGCCCGCCGTGCCCGACTTGCGCGCCGGAGCGGGGTTGAAAATGCGCCCACGGGGTTTACGCTTTCCTGCATGTGGATCGGACGAGAACGCGGATCGGGTTCCGGTGCGGCCGCCGGCGGGACCTTTCTCGACGGGCAATTGCTGGTCGCCATGCCCGGCATGCGCGACGAGCGTTTCGCCCGCGCGGTGATCTATCTGTGTGCCCATTCCTCGGAAGGAGCGATGGGGATCATCGTCAACCAGCCCGCCCATCACATCAAATTCAGCGACCTTCTGGTGCAGCTCGACGTCATCCCGCAGGAGGAGCGCATCCGCCTTCCCTCCAGCGCCGGCGAGGTGAAGGTGCTGCGCGGCGGGCCGGTGGAGACCGGGCGCGGCTTCGTGCTGCACAGCGCCGACTTCGTGATTCAGGATTCGACATTGCCGATCGACGACGGCATCTGCCTGACCGCCACGCTCGACATATTGAAGGCCATCGCCGGCGGCGGCGGCCCGGCTAATGCACTGCTGGCGCTCGGCTATGCCGGCTGGGCGCCGGGCCAGCTCGAAAACGAGATCCAGCAGAATGGCTGGCTGCATTGTCCGGCCGACCAGACGCTGGTGTTCGATGCCGAGGCGGCGGCGAAATACGACCTCGCCCTTCGCAAGATCGGCATCGATCCCGGCATGCTGTCCACCGAGGCCGGGCACGCCTGAACGGGGCAGGCCGGCGTCCGTGCTGCCCGGCGAGCGCCGCCGGGCTCCTTCCGCAACCTCTTCCTAAACCTCTTGCAGCGCCTCAGCGCGAGGACGTGCCGTCCGGGTCCGATGCGGCCGGGGTCGGTGCAGGCGCGACCGTCGTCGTGCCGGAGGGGGGCGTGCCCGCGGGGCGCGGGGTCTGGAGAGAGGCCTGCCGGGCAAGCTGCTGCGGCTGGGCGGCCGGTGCCGGGCCGGACTGCATGCGCGCCACCGGCTGGGTGGGCGCGGCGCCGTTCGGTGTCGGCGTAGCGCCGGCAGGGGCCGGCGACGGGGCGGGCGCGCTTGCCGGCGCACCGGCGCCCGTACCGGACGGAGTGGCGGCGGGCGTCGCCGGCTGCGCCGGGCGTGCGGGCGGCACGGGAGCGGCTGGCGGGCTCGGCGGGCTGGTGGGGCGGGCACCGCGCGAGAGCAGGCGGCTGCGCTCCAGCAGCGAGGTCGGCGGCTGGTCCGGCTGGAGCCGCTTGCGCGCGTCGTCGGCGCTCATCGGCTCGCCGAACAGCCGCCCCTGCCCGTAGCGGCAGCCGAGCTTGCCCAGCGCGGCGGCGACCTGCTCGGTCTCGATGCCCTCGGCGATGATGTCCATGCCGAGGTCGTGCGCCATGTTGATGATGGTGCGCAGGATGATCGGGCGCTGGGCCTTGTTGCCGCTGCGCCCGAGCGCCTTCATGAAGGTGCGGTCGACCTTGATGCTGTCGAAGGGGAAACGCTGGAGATAGGCGAGCGCCGAATAGCCGGTGCCGAAATCGTCCAGCGTCAGCCCGGCGCCCAGCTCGCGCATGCGCAGCAGGATCTGCGAGGCGTATTCCGGGTTCTCCATGGCGAGCGATTCGGCCAGTTCGAGCTTCAGCGTGCCGGGCGCGACCACATTGCGGGCGAGAACGGCCTTCAGGTCCTGAAGCAGGTCGTGGCGCAGCATGTGCCGCGAGGAGATGTTGACCGAGACGAAGATCGGGTCGCCGCGCAGGTTGCGCTGCCAGACGCCGAGCTGGCGGGCGGCGGTGTCGAGCGCGAACAGGCCGAGGTCGACGGCAAGGCCGGTATCCTCGGCGATGCCCATGAAGTCGGACGGCGGCAGCAGGCCGAGATGGGGATGCTGCCAGCGCACCATCGCCTCGAAGCCGGCGACGGCGCGGGTCGTGAGGTCGACCACCGGCTGGTAGACGATGCTGATCTCGTTGCGCTCCAGCGCCTGGCGCAGGTCGCCCTCCAGCGTCAGCCGGTCGAGCTTGTGGGTGCGCATGGAGGGACGGAACACCTCGATGCGGTCGCCGCCGACGCGCTTGGCGAAATACATCGCCAGTTCGGCGTCCTTGAGCATCTCGGTCGGGGTGCGCTTCTGTCCGTCGGCGAGAAGCAGGCCGATGGAGGCGGTGATGAAGATCTCGCGGTCGCCGAAAGTGATCGGCGCGCGCAGCGTGCGGCGCAGCGTGTCGGCGAAGGCGGTGATGCGCTCGGGGTCGCGCTCGGAGAGCAGGATGAGCGCGAAATGGTCGCTGCCGAGCCGGGCCAGCGTGTCCTGCTGCTTGACGAGGCGCATCAGGCGCCGGGCCACCGTGAGCAGGATGGAATCGCCGGCCGGCATGCCGAGGCTGGCATTGACCTGCTTGAAGCGGTCGAGGTCGATCAGCATCACGGTCGGGCGGATCTGCTCGTCAGTGCGCGCCAGCCCGCCGGCGGCGGAGAGCCGGTCGAGGAACAGTTCGCGGTTCGGCAGGCCGGTGAGGTTGTCGTGCACCGCGTCGTGCAGCATGCGCTCCTCGGCGGTGCGGCTGTCCGTCACGTCGGAGAGCGTGCCGATGCAGCGCACCACCTCGCCGTCGGTGCCGACCACGGGGCGGGCGCGCAGGTTGAACCAGAGATAATGACCATCATGCGCACGCAGGCGAAAATCCTGGTCGATGCGCCCGCGCCGCTGGTCGAGCAGCCCGTCCAGCGTGGCGCGGAAGCGGTCGCGGTCGCCGGGATGGATGATGTCGAGCCAGCCGGCGGCCTCGGTCTCCAGCGTGCCCTGCTTGAGGCCCAGCATGTGCTCGGCTTCGGGGCTGACATGGATGCGGTCGGTGTCGACGTCCCAGTCCCACACGATGTCGCCCGAGCCGGCCACGGCGAGCGCGCGGCGCTCCAGCTCCTGCGCGCTGCCGGCCACCGAGCCGATGCCGGCGAAGGCGTGCTGCATCACGGTGAAGCCGATCAGCATGACGATCAGCACGAGCCCGCCGAGCAGGGCCGGGGCCACGAGGTCGTTGCCGATGCGGCCCGACACCGCCATGCCGGCGGTGATCACCCACACCACCAGCAGGAACAGGGTCGGGATGATCAGCACCGCGCGGTCGTAGCGGTGCAGCGCCAGCCACATCACCACGCCGAAGCCCATGAAGGAGACGACCAGCAGCGAGGGACGCGCGATGCCCGCCGCCGCCGAGGGGTCGAGCAAAGCGAGGCCGACAATGGCGGCGAGGAAGACCAGCCAGCCGGCGGTGACATGGGCGTAGCGCACGTGCCAGCGGTTGAGGTTGAGATAGGCGAACAGGAACACGACGAGGGTGGCGGCGAGGATCGCCTCGCCCGCCGCGCGCCAGAACTGCTGCGCCAGCGGCGAGATGCCGAACACCTTCGACCAGAAGCCGAAATCGAGGCCGATATAGCCGAGCACCGCCCAGGCCAGCGCGGCGGCGGCCGGGAACATCGCGCTGCCCTTCACCACGAAAAGGATGGTGAGGAACAGGGCCAGCAGGCCGGCGATGCCGATGACGATGCCGTTGTAGAGGGTGAAGGAGTTGACCTTGTCCTTGTAGGCCTCCGGCTCCCACAGATAGAGCTGCGGCAGGCCGCCATCGCCCAGCTCGGCCACCAGCGTCACCGTGGTGCCGGGGTCGAGGGTGATGAGGAACACGTCGGCGTCGGGGGCGTTCTGGCGCTCCGGGCGGAAGCCCTGGCTGGCGGTGACGTTGAGGATGCGCCGGTTGCCGAGGTCCGGCCAGAACACGCCGGAGCCGACCATGCGGTAATGCGGCGCCACGATCAGCCGGTCGACCTGCTCGTCGGTGTTGTTGGCCAGGGCGAAGATCGCCCACTTGCTGCCGTCCGGCCCGGGGGCGACGGAGCGCACCTCGATGCGGCGCACGATGCCGTCGGCGCCGGGCACGGTGGAAACCTGGATGCGGTCGGTTTCGCTGGTGCGCCGCTCGACCGCCGGGGCCAGATCGACGACGAGGGCGTCGAGGCGGATGGCCACCGCTTCCAGCGCCATCGCCTTCGGCACGCCGAGCAGCAGCATGGCCGGCAGCACCGCCAGCAGCAGCGCCGCCATCGCCGCGGCGAACCGGGACAGGTCCGGCCGGCGGGGAAGGCGGCCGGCAGGGCCGCGCGGCGAAGCGGGACGGGCGATGGCCAAACGAATTCCTCTGAACACGGCTTCGGATGCCGCGCCGCCGGCTTCGTGCGGCGACGCGCCACGATGAGTAACGGCGCGACGCGGCCGGGGCAAGGCGTCGCGCGAACAGGGCGCGCGGGCCTGCGTGACGGTTGCGGACGGCAGGGCTCAACCCGAATGCTAATCGGCTGGAATTGGGTCGTTATTTGGACCGACCGGCGGTTCGGCCCCGCCCGGCCCGGCGGCGGGACGACGCGGGCCGTGCCGGGCGCCGTCGAGCGTCCCGGCAGGGGACACGGCGCCGAAGCGCGGCGCGGCGTTGATTCCCCGCGCGCTAATAGGGGTAGACCGGGGTCCAGGACTTCACGCGAGCCTCGGCCTGCGCGCGCTGCTCGGGCGTCAGGTCGGCGACCAGCTTGTCGAGCATGGGGTCGTCGAGGTTCTGCGCCTTGGCGGCAAGGTGCCACGCCGCGGCGGCGACGAGGTCCTTCGGGGCGCCCCGTCCGGCCGAGAGAATGCGGGCATAGCGGTTCTGGGCGATGGCATTGCCCGCCAGCGCCGCCTCGCGGAACAGTTCGGCCGCGCGTTCCTCGTTCTTGGGCAGCCCGCTGCCGTTGAAGACGAGGATGGCAAGCTCGGTGGTGGCGACGGTGTTGCCGACCGCGCTGGCGCGCTGGAGCAGGCGGGCCGACTCGATCGGGTCCTTCGGGACTCCGTTGCCGTCGCGATAGAGGGTCGCCAGCGCGTAGAGCGCGTCGGGCTGGTCGCGGTCGGCGGCGCGCTTAAACCACTCCGCAGCGATGGCGGGCTCCTTCGGCGCCACCTGCCCCTGAAGGTAGATCAGGCCGAGATTATAGGCGGCGCGCACATTGCCGGCTTCGGCCGAACGGCGGAAATAGCCGACGGCCTGATCCTTGGCGGTTATCTCCGGCGCGTCCATGAGGACGGAGCCGAGCGTGAACAGCGCGTCCGCATTGCCCTTCGCGGCTGCGGCCTCGTACCATTTGCGGGCCGCCTCCGCGTCCTGCCGCACGCCGTAGCCCTGCGAGAGAAGCTCGGCGGCGAGGACCATGGAAACCGGATCGCCCTTGGAATTGGCGCGCTCGACCGCGAGGTCGAAGGCGGTCTTGTAATGGCCGGTCTGATAGGCCGCATAGGCCGGGTCGGGCACGGTGGTACCGGCCGCGTTCGGCTTGGCGGTGGCGGGCTTTGCTGTTGCCGGTTTGGCGGCCCCCGGCTTGGCCGGCGCCTGCGCATGTGCCTGCGGAGCCAGCGCGGCGAGCAGGGCGAGACCACCGGCCATGGCTACGGCCAGATGCGGGCGCGGCGCCGCCATCAGTCGCCCCCGCCGCCGGCGAGCCGCCCGGCCAGCGCCTGTGCGCCTTCCTCGGGCGCGTCGAGCACGAGGTTGTCCACCGCGATGAAATCGGTGCCGGCCTCGACCAGCGCGTCGACCTCTTCCAGCGTGCGGGCATAGGCGACGCAGGGCGGCTCGAAGAGCTGGGCCCACCATTCGGCGCGCTCCAGCGTCGCCTCGAAGGGCGGGCGCCGGCCGGCGGTGTCGGGCTCGCCGAACATCACATAGTCGGCGCCCGCCTCGGCCGCCGTCATGGCGTCATGCTTGCTCCGCAGGGTGCCGGCCCCGGCAATGCCGTGCGGGCGCAGCGCCGGAAGCGCGGCCTTGAGCGCGGCAATGCTGTCGAGATGCGCCCCGTCGGCACCGATCGACTCGGCAAGGCCGGTATTGTTCTCGACAAGGCAGGCGCCGCCAATGGCATGGATCGCCGCGACGAGGGGCGGCAGCGCGTCCGCAGCGCCGGGGCGGATCAGCACGGCAGCGATATCCAGCGAACGGCCGGCCACGCTCAGCGCGGCGATCTGGCCGGCGACCGCGTCCGGCGTCTCGGCCGGCGGCAGCAGCAGGTAGAGCCGCGGGGACGGTCGCGCAGGTTCGGGATCGTGTCGGGCCGGGGAGCGAGCCATGGGGGTCCAGCGTTGTGACGTTCGGTCAGGAGGATGCATCCGATAGGTGCATCCGGCAGCGAAGCGAGCCAGCCAAGCCATTCCGCAGGATGGCGGCGAAAGCGCGGCAGGCCCCGCCTGTCTACCGCGCCGGACCGTTGCGGGTCCAGCGTCCCGCTCCGACGCCCGCTCTGGCGCCCGCTCCCGGGGCGTTGCCCGATTGCGGTAATATTTTAGTGGTAGAGGCAGCCTGCTCGCCAATTCGCGAACGGCCTCCGGCTTATCGCGGTCATGTGGCGGTGCTATTGGTTCGCTCGGCGCCGCAGGGCGCGGTCCATCGCCGCCCGCCGCCATCCGTTGGGGGAAACATGCGTCTTCGTCCTCATTGTCTCGCCTTCGCCGCCGCCGCGCTCGCCGCGCTCGCCGCGCTCGCCGCGCTCGCCGCGCCCGCCTTCGCCCAGCAGCCGGCCGCTCCGGTGCCCGTCGCCGGCACGACGGCCGGTGCCCCGACCGCCCTTCCGCCCGCGCTGGCCTGGCCGCGCAGTTTCGATCTCGGCGACAAGCTGATGCAGGTCTACCAGCCGCTGATCGAGCAGTGGAACGGCGACCAGATTTCCGGCCGCGCCGCCATCGCCATCGGTCCCAAGCCGGCCGACGGCGCGTCCGGCGGCACCTCCACGGCGCCTGCCGCCTCGCCGACCTACGGCCTCGCCCGGTTCACCGCGCGCGTGGCGGTCGACAAGCCGTCGAAGCTCGCCCAGCTGAGCAATATCCGCATCACCTCGGTGGATGTGCCGACCGACCCGTCGCAGGATGCGCTGCTGCTGAGCACGCTGCAGTCGCGCATCTCGCCGCAGGGCATGACCTTCGCGCTCGACCATCTGATGACGAGCTATGCGGCGACCAAGCAGCTCGACAAGGAGATGACCCAGCCGGTGGAGAACACCCCGCCGCGCATCGTCTTCGCCGACAAGCCGACCCTTCTCGTGCTGATGGCGGGCAAGCCGGCGCCGCGCCCGGTCAACGGCGTGCAGGGCTTCCAGCGCGTGGTCAACACCCAGCCGCTGATGCTGGTCGACGCCGCCGGCCTCTACCATCTGCAGGCGGCCGGCACCTGGTATCAGGCGCCCGCCGTCGAAGGCCCGTGGACCGTCACCGCCCAGCCGGACCCCTCGCTCGAGGCGGCCGGCAGCACGGCGACCTATGAGGAGCCGGCGCAGACCATGCTGCCCGCCAACGGGCAGAAGCCGGCCACCCCGCCGGCGGTGATCGTCTCCACCACCCCGGCCGAGCTGGTCATCACTGCCGGTGCGCCGCAGATGACGCCGGTGGGCGGGACCTCGCTGCTGCGGGTGAGCAATGCCGACCATGCGATCATCCTCGATCCCGACAGCAACCAGTATTACGTGCTGATCTCCGGGCGCTGGTTCCGCGCCGCCGGCTTCGCCGGACCGTGGAGCTTCGTGCCCGGCACCAGTCTGCCGGCCGGCTTCGCCAAGATCGCGCCGACCGATCCGGCCTCGAACGCGCTGGTCTCGGTGCCCGGCACGCCGCAGGCCAAGGAAGCGGCCATTGCCGCCACCGTGCCGCAGACGGCGAGCATCAAGCGCGATACCAAGCTCACCATCCAGTACGATGGCGGCGCGCCGAAATTCGAGCCGATCAAGGGCACCATCCTCAGCTACGCGGCCAATACCCGTACGCCGGTGATCATGCTCGACGCGGTTCGCTACTACGCGCTGTTCCAGGGCGCGTGGTTCGTCTCCGGCACGCCGGCCGGGCCGTGGTTCGTCGCCGACGTGGTGCCGGACGCGATCTACACGATCCCGGTCTCCTCGCCGCTGCATTACGTGACCTATGTCAGGGTCTACGCCTCGACGGCGGATGTCGTTACCGTCGGCTACACCCCCGGCTATATGGGCGTCGTCATCGAGCCCGGCGGCACGGTGGTCTACGGCACCGGCTACAACTGCGTCGGCTATATCGGCACCTACTGGTATGGCTGCCCGGCCACCTATGGCTATGACGCGGCCTTCGCCTGGACCACGGGCTTCGCCTTCGGCTACGACGCCGCCTTTGGCTGGGGCGCGATGTATCCCTGGTGGGGTCCTTACTGGCGCCCGGGCCCCTGGTACGGCCCGTGGGCGGGCGTCAACATCAACCAGACCAACATCTACGGCGCCTGGGGCGGCGCGGCGGTATGGGATCATGCCTGGGGCGTCGGCCCCTATGGCACCGCCTGGGGCGCCAATGCCGTGCACGGCGTGACCGGATGGGGCACCGACTTCGCCGGCCGCTCGGCCGCCGCCTTCAACCCCTGGACCGGCAACTACGCCGCCGGCCGCTCGGCGGCGTTCTTCAACCCCTATACGGGCGCCCATGGCGAGGCGCGCGCCGGCGTCGAGGGCAACGCCTATACCGGCAACTACGCGGCGGGCCGCGAGTCGGCGGGCTACAACCCGACCACCGGCATCGGTCATGCCTCGCAGACCGGTGTGGTCGACGATGACGGCCATATCAGCGCCGACAGCCGCGGCGTCGCCGGTAACGCCAAGACCGGCAATGCGGTGGCGTGGAACAACGGCAACGTCTACACCGACCATGACGGCAGCATCCACCAGTACGACTCGTCCAGCGGCTGGCAGCATCAGGCCGGCAATGGCTGGCAGGCGGATTCGAACGCCGACCAGATCGGCCGGCTGGATCAGCAGCGCCAGTATCAGGACCTCGGCAACCAGCGCGCCGACAGCTTCGCCCGCGCCGGCGGCTATGGCGGGTATGGCGGCGGCGATCATTTCGGCGGCGGTGACTTCGGCGGCGGCTTTCGCGGCGGGTTCGGCGGCGGCTTCCGCCGCTGATCCGCAACCGATCTGCGACCGTCCATCACGAATTGCGTCATCCCCGGCCCTGCGCCGGGGATTTCGGTTTCAGGGCATCTCCGCGTGGCGCAGGGGCCTGTCGTGGCGGGCTGTGCTGCGCCGTCAGCCCATGGCGCCGGTGACGTAGCGCCGGGTGCGCTCGTCGCGCGGCTCGGAGAACATCTGCGCCGTCGACCCGAACTCGACCAGTTCGCCGAGATAGAGGAACGCCGTGTAGTCGGCGATGCGCGCCGCCTGTTGCAGATTATGGGTGACGATGACGATGGTGCTCTCGCTCTTGATCTCCTCGATCGTCTCTTCGATCCGGGCGGTGGAGATGGGGTCGAGCGCCGAGCAGGGCTCGTCGAGCAGGATCACTTCCGGACGTACCGCCATGGTGCGGGCGAGGCAGAGGCGCTGCTGCTGGCCGCCGGACAGGCTCAGGGCCGAATGATCGAGAAGCCTGCCGACCTCCTCCCACAGCGCCGCGCGGCGCAGCGCATCCTCCACCCGCTGATCGAGCTGGATCTTGGACAGTTCCTCGTTGAGCCGCATGCCGATCGCCACATTGTCGTAGATCGACATGGGGAAGGGCGAGGGCTTCTGCGTGACCATGCCGATCCGCCGGCGCAGGGTCAGCACGTCCACGTCCGGGGCGAGAATGTCCTGCCCGTCCAGCAGCACCTGCCCTTCCACATGCTGGTCTTCGTAGAGATCGGGCATGCGGTTGAACACCCGCAGCAAGGTGGACTTGCCGCAGCCGGAGGGGCCGATCAGCGCCGTCACGCGATGGGCGTGGATCGGCAGCGAGATGTCATGGAGCGCCGGCTGCGTGCCGAAGCGGAAGCTCACATGGCGGACATCGAGCTTGACCGGGGTCGGGGTGGGCTCGCCCGCGCGGGCCGAGGGATGGGCGAGGCCGCGCGCCTCGAAGCCGCCGGGCGGAAAGCCGGTCTTGAGATCGTGTCGCACGCTCGTCTCTCCCCTGCCATTCCGCAAGGTTAGAGGCGGGGGGCATTCGTGCCTTGCGCAAGGTCAAGAGGCGGCAATGCGCCGGCCCGCCGCGTGCCGGCCGGCCGAAGGCGTCGATAAAACAAAGGCGCCGCCTTGCGGCGGCGCCTCGCAAATGCCGGAAGGCCGGGTCGTTCAGGCTGCCTCAGGCCGCCTTCCTGGCCTCGATCTCGGGCGTCCACTGACCCAGCGCGGCGAGATAGTTCATCTTGGCGCGGTGAGTGAACGCGGCCTGACCGGCGGCGACGTTCTCCGGCTTGCCGGACCACGCCTTCTGCGGTGCCGCCTGAAGGGCGCGGCCATAGGAGAAGGTGAGGTTCCACGGCAGCCCGCCGCCGCGGATCATGGCGTCGAGATGGGCGGTCGCCTCCTCGTCGGACTGGCCGCCGGACAGGAAGGCGACGCTGGGGATCGCCGCCGGCGCGGTGTTCTTGAGCAGGCGCACGGTCTTCTCGGCCACTTCGGCGACGGACGCCTGCCGGGACGACTTCTTGCCGGCGATCACCATGTTGGGCTTGAGCACCGCGCCCTCGAGGTTCACGCGGGCGTAGAAGAGCTGCTGGAACACTTCCTTCAGCACCCACTCGGTGACTTCGTAGCAGCGGTCGATGTCGTGGTCGCCATCCATCAGCACCTCGGGCTCGACGATCGGCACGATGTCGGCCGCCTGCGCCAGCGCTGCGTAGCGGGCGAGCGCCTGCGCATTGGCGATGATCGAAGTGTAGCTCGGGATGTGACTGCCGATGTCGATCACCGCACGCCACTTCGCGAAGCGGGCGCCGAGGTCGTAATATTCCTTGAAGCGCTCACCGAGGCCGTCGAGGCCCTCGGTGATGGTCTCGCCCGGGCAGCCGGGCTGCGGGCGGGCGCCCAGATCGACCTTGATGCCGGGGATGGAGCCGGCATCCTCGATCAGCTTGACCAGCGGCGTGCCGTCCTTGGCGTTCTGGCGGATGGTCTCGTCGAAGAGGATGACGCCGGAGATGTACTGCGACATCGCCTCCTCCGAGCGGAACAGCATCTCGCGATAGTCGCGCCGGGTCTCGAAGGTGGATTCGATACCGATGGCGTCGAAACGCCTCTTGATCGTGCTCGAACTCTCGTCCGCGGCAAGAATGCCCTTGCCGCCCGCCGCCAGCTTGTACGCAACCTCTTCGAGGCTCGCCGTCATGTCTCTCTCCCGCGCGAAACAGACCGTTCGGCACCGCGGCCGGATCGAATGCGGGGCCGGACGATCGGAATGTATATCACCCGGGCGGCGAAGTCCTGAAAGCCGGGACTTCCGCCGCCCGTGCGGTTCTCAACGTCTCAAGGCTTCGACCCCCGGCAGCGCCTTGCCCTCGAGCCATTCGAGGAAGGCGCCACCGGCCGTCGACACATAGGTGAAGTGGTCGGCGACGCCGGCATGGTTGAGCGCCGCCACCGTGTCGCCGCCGCCCGCCACCGACAGAAGTCCGCCGGCGTCGGTGAGTTCCGCCGCCGCCTTCGCCACCGCGACCGTCGCCGTGTCGAAGGGCGGCAGCTCGAAGGCGCCGAAGGGGCCGTTCCATACCACCGTCTTCGCAGCCCTTAACCGGCCGATGACATGGGCGATGGAAGCCGGGCCGGCATCGAGGATCATCTCGTCGGCCTTCACCTCGTCGACCGACGCCACGCGATGCGGCGCGTGCGCCTTGAACTCGGTGGCGACCAGCGCGTCGGTCGGCAGCACGATCTCGCAGCTGGCGGCCTTCGCCTTGTCGAGGATCTCGCGCGCGGTGCCGGCCAGCTCGTGCTCGCACAGCGACTTGCCGACATCCTTGCCCTGGGCCGCCAGGAAGGTGTTGGCCATGCCGCCGCCGATGACGAGGATGTCGACCCTGGCGACGAGATTGCCGAGCAGTTCGAGCTTGGAGGACACCTTGGCGCCGCCGACCACGGCGAGCACCGGGCGCTGCGGCTTTTCCAGCGCCTTCGCCAGCGCCTCGATTTCTTCCTGCATGCAGCGGCCGGCATAGGCCGGAAGCCGATGCGCGAGGCCCTCGGTCGAGGCGTGGGCGCGGTGGGCGGTGGCGAAGGCGTCGTTGACGTAGATGTCGCCGAGGCCGGCCAGCGCCGCCACGAAGTCGGGATCGTTCTTCTCTTCCCGCTTGTCGAAGCGGGTGTTCTCCAGCAGCAGCACGTCGCCGTCGTCCAGCGCGCCCACGGCCGCCTCGGCCACCGGGCCGATGGTGGCGGGGGCGAAGGCGACGGGCTTGCCGAGCCGGCTGGCGACCTCGCCGGCGATGGGCGCCAGCGACAGCGCCGGGTCCTCGCCCTTGGGGCGGCCGAAATGGGCCAGCAGGATCACCCTGCCGCCTTTGTCCGATATCTCGCGGATGGTCGGCAGCACGGCCTGGATGCGGGTGTCGTCGGTGACGCGGCCATTGTCGACGGGCACGTTCAGGTCGACACGCACGAGCACGCGCCGTCCGGCGACCTCGGCATCGTCGAGCGTGCGGAAAGCGGATTCCTCGCTCATGGGTTTCTCTCCCTCAGATTGTTGATCTTGATGCGAAACGGCCGGGCCTTCTTGGCGGAAGGCCCGGCCGGGCCGGAAGTCAGATCAGCTTGCCGAGGGCGACCGCCGTGTCGGACATGCGGTTCGAGAAGCCCCATTCGTTGTCGTACCACGACAGGACACGGACGAAGTTGCCTTCCAGCACCTTGGTCTGGTCGAGGTGGAAGATCGAGGAATGCGGGTCGTGGTTGAAGTCGGTGGACACGTTCGGCTGGTCGGTCATGCCGAGAATGCCCTTGAGCGGTCCGCTCGCGACGGCGGCCTTGATCGCCTCGTTGATCTCCTCCTTCGTCACCTTCTTCTTGGCGACGAACTTGAAGTCGACGACCGAGACGTTCGGGGTCGGCACGCGGATCGAGGTGCCGTCGAGCCGGCCCGCCAGCTCGGGCAGGACGAGGCCGACGGCCTTGGCCGCGCCGGTGGTGGTCGGGATCATCGACAGCGCCGCAGCGCGGGCGCGGTAGAGATCCTTGTGCATGGTGTCCAGCGTCGGCTGGTCGCCGGTGTAGGAATGGATCGTCGTCATGAAGCCGTGGTCGATGCCGACGGCATCGTTCAGCACCTTGGCCACCGGCGCGAGGCAGTTGGTGGTGCAGGAGGCGTTGGAGACGACGAGGTGGTCCTTCGTCAGCTTGTCGTGGTTGACGCCGAACACGACCGTCAGGTCGGCGCCGTCGGCCGGGGCGGAGACCAGCACGCGCTTGGCGCCGGCGGTCAGGTGCGCGGCGGCCTTGTCGCGGGCGGTGAAGATGCCGGTGCATTCGAGCGCGACGTCGACGCCGAGAGCGGTGTGAGGCAGCTCGGCCGGATTGCGGACCGCCGTGACCTTGATCGGCCCGCGGCCGACGTCGATGGTGTCGCCGGCGACCGTCACGACGCCGGGAAAGCGGCCATGCACGCTGTCGAAGCGGAACAGATGCGCGTTGGTCTCGACCGGGCCGAGGTCGTTGATGGCGACGACCTCGATGTCGGTACGGCCCGACTCCATGATGGCGCGCAGCACATTGCGGCCGATGCGTCCGAAGCCGTTGATGGCAACCTTGAGCGTCATGCGTTTAATCCCCAGGTAAGCTCTTTCATCACGATCCGCGCGTTGGCCTCATAGCGCGGCGGACGCTACGACACCAGTCGCACTTTTGACGCTGCTACCTGGGTGCAGGGCTGGCGCACGCAACATGCGCCAGCCGCATGGCTTCCCGCCGAAAGCCGCCTCAGCGCTTGAGACGGCTCAGGGCGGTGGCGACCACGGCTTCCGGCGTGATGCCGAAATGCGCGAACACCTCGCCCGCCGGACCCGAAGCGCCGAAGCCGGTCATGCCGACGAAGGCCGCGTCGGAGCCGGCGATGGCATCCCAGCCTTGGCGGATGGCGGCCTCGATGGCGATCTTCACCGGCGCCTTGCCGACGACCTGACGGCGGCTCTCCTCCGGCTGGTTCAGGAACAGCTCGAAGCAGGGCACGGAGACGATGCGGGTCGGCACGCCCTGCGCTTCCAGCGCCTCACGGGCCTTCACCGCCAGCGAGACTTCCGAGCCGGAGGCGAACAGCGAGACCTGCGCGTCGTCCGAGGCCCGCACCAGCTCATAGGCGCCGCGCGCGGTCAGGCAGCGCTCGTCGCCGTCGTCGGTGCGCAGCAGCGGCAGGTTCTGCCGGGTCAGCGCCAGCACGCTCGGGCCGGTCTTGTGCTCCAGCGCGAGCTTCCAGGCCTCTGCCGTCTCCACCGTGTCGCAGGGACGGAAGACGAGGAGGTTCGGGATCGCGCGCAGGGCGGCGATCTGCTCGACCGGCTGGTGGGTCGGGCCGTCCTCGCCGACGCCGATGGAATCGTGCGTGAAGACATAGGCCACGCGCACGCCCATCAGCGCCGCGAGGCGGATGGAGGGGCGGCAATAGTCGGAGAACACCAGGAAGGTGCCGCCATAGGGGATGAAGCCGCCATGCAGCGCGATGCCGTTCATGGCGGCGGCCATGCCGTGCTCGCGGATGCCCCAGTTGACGTAGCGGCCGTCATATTTCGGCGGCTCGACATAGACCGAGGTGGCCTTGGTCTTGGTGTTGTTGGAGTGGGTGAGGTCGGCCGAGCCGCCCACCATCTCCGGCAGGGCCGCGGTGAGGGCCTCCAGCACGATCTCGGAGGACTTGCGGGTGGCGACGGCGCCGCCATCCGCGCGCGCCTTGGCGATCACGCCGGCGATGGTCTCACCGAGCTTCGAGGGCAGATCGCCGCGCACCCGGCGCTCGAACTCGGCGCGCTTTTCGATGTCGGTCGCCTTGAGGCGCTCGTTCCAGCTCTTGTGGGCCTGGCGCGAACGCAGCCCGGCCAGGCGCCAGGCGTCCAGCACGTCGCTCGGGATGACGAAGGGGGGATATTCCCAGTTCAGGAATGCCCGCGCGGCGGCGATCTCGGCGGCGCCCAGCGGCGCGCCGTGCACGGCATTGGTGCCGCCCTTGTTCGGCGCGCCATAGCCGATGGTGGTGTGGCAGGCGATCAGCGTCGGCTTGTCGCTGGTCTTGGCACGCTCCAGGGCGGCGAGGATGGCATCGGGATCATGGCCGTCGACGCGGGTGGCGTTCCAGCCCGACGCCTCGAAGCGGGCGAGCTGGTCGGTCGCCACCGACAGGGCGGTCGAGCCGTCGATGGTGATGTGGTTGTCGTCCCACAGCACGGTGAGCTTGTTCAGCTTCTGGCGGCCGGCGATCTCGATCGCCTCCTCCGAGATGCCTTCCATCAGGCAGCCGTCGCCGCAGATGACATAGGTGTGGTGGTCGACGAGATCGGAGCCGAACTGCGCGGCCAGCATGCGCTCGCCAAGGGCGAAGCCGACCGAGTTGGCGAGGCCCTGGCCGAGCGGGCCGGTGGTGGTCTCGACGCCGACCGTGTGGCCGTATTCCGGGTGGCCGGGGGTGCGCGAGCCGAGCTGGCGGAAATGCTTCAGGTCGTCGAGGGTCATGCCCTCGTAGCCGGTGAGATAGAGCAGCGAATAGATGAGCATCGAGCCGTGGCCGGCCGACAGGATGAAGCGGTCGCGGTCCGGCCAGTGCGGGTCGGTGGGGTCGTACTTCAGCACCTTGCCAAACAGGACGGTGGCGACGTCGGCCATGCCCATCGGCATGCCCGGATGGCCGGAATTGGCGGCCTCGACGGCATCCATGGCCAGGGCCCGGATGGCATTGGCCATGCGATCGTGCTTCTCGCGGTTCGACATGAGGACGAATGTCTCCGAGGGGGAACGCGTTAACGGATTGTGCGGGTCGCGGCGTCTTTCGGAACGGCCGCGGGCTGAGCGGCGGGGCTTCCGGTGCGGGCCTTCTCAGCGTGCAGACAAAGGGCGCGGGAGTGATAGCACCACGGGCCGCCGTGTCAAAGGCGTGCGACGACCGCCGGCTGGGGCGTCGCGGTGCGCTCGCCCGGTCTCCGGTTGACGCTCCGCGCGAGCGCAGGCTCAATATCGCCGGAATCACAATGCCGGAATCACCTCTCGGAGTGTGGCGAGCCGGGATGTGCCGGCCGGCGCGAGTGGCGGCAGGCCTGCGGTCTTGTCGCGGGGAACGGAGAAACCATGATCCCGCCGGCAGGGGGTGAACCGATCACGCTGGAGGTGGCGCTGCGGCGCTTCGAGGGCGCGGTCGACGCGCTGGAGGCTGCTATCGAGCGGCGACTGGAGGTCGAGCGGCAGGAGGCCGCCCTCGCGCAGCAGCTTCATGTGCTGGGGGCCGACCGTTCGCGCCTCGCCGACGCGCTGGACGGCGCGCACGCCCGCGCCGACCGGCTGGAAACCGCCAATGACGAGGTCGCGCGCCGGCTCGGCAGTGCCATGGAAACCATCCGCGCGGTGCTCGCCGCGCATGAACGCTGATCGCGGAAGGGGGCGGGCATGGCCTATGTGACCATCAGCATCGGCGGGCGCGCCTACCGCATGGCGTGCGACGATGGGCAGGAAGAGCATCTTGCCGGGCTCGGCGAGGAGGTCGATGCGCGCATCGACCAGCTGCGCGAAGCCTTCGGCGAGATCGGCGACCAGCGCCTCGGCATCATGGCCGCCATCACTATCGCCGACGAACTGAGCGAGGCGCGCCGGCGCCTTCGCGCGCTGGAGCAGGAGGCCGCCGCCGAGCGCGCGGCGCGCGGGGCGGCGGTGCAGCGGCTGGACCAGACCCAGGCTCTCGTGGCCGATGCGGTGGTCTCCGCTGCGGAGCGGCTGGAACGCCTCGCCCGGGGGCTGGGCCCGAGCCCGTCGGGCGGCGTCGGCATGGGCTGAGCGCCCGGCCCGCGCCCGCTATGGCGGCGCGGTCGGGGGTGACCCAAGGGGGCTGCGGACTTGACGCGGCCTGCGGCCCGGCGCAGAGGAGCAGTCCGCCGTCCGGGCCACGGCCCGTCCGGTCTCTGTCCGCGTCGAATCTGGAAGTCGTCATGATCCGTTCCGCCCTGATGACCGTCATGGTCCAGGCCGTCCGAAAGGCCGGCCGCTCCCTGGTCCGCGATTTCGGCGAGGTCGAGAACCTTCAGGTCTCGCTCAAGGGGCCGGCGAACTTCGTCTCCAATGCCGACCGCAAGGCCGAGCGGATCCTTCAGGAAGAACTCGCCAAGGCGCGGCCGAGCTATGGCTTCATCATGGAGGAGAGCGGAGAGGTCGACGGGGCCGACGAAAGCCACCGCTGGATCATCGACCCGCTCGACGGCACGACCAACTTCCTGCACGGCATCCCGCTGTTCTGCGTCTCGCTCGGCCTGGCGCGCGACGGCGTGCCGGTGGCCGGCGTCATCTACAATCCCATCACCGACGAGCTGTTCATCGCCGAGAAGGGCGCCGGCGCCTTCATGAACGACCGGCGCATCCGGGTCGCCGCCCGGCGCAGCCTCGCCGACAGCGTGGTGTGCTGCGGCCTGCCGCATATGGGGCGCGGCGACTTCGCGCAGTTCGGTCGCGAATATGCCGCCGTGGCGCCGAAGGTGGCGGGGCTGCGGCGCACCGGCTCGGCCGCGCTCGATCTCGCCTGGGTGGCCGCGGGCCGCTTCGACGCCTTCTGGGAACGCGGCCTCAGCCCGTGGGACATGGCGGCCGGAATCGTGCTGGTGCGCGAGGCGGGCGGCTATGTCTCCGATCTCGAGGGCGGCGACAAGATGCTGGCCAAGGGCGACATCATCGTCGGCAACGAGGCGATGCGCCGCGACCTTCTGGCGCTGCTGCCCAAGGCCTGACGGTAGGCCGATAGCGGTTCGGGAAAGCCGTCGCGCGTTCCATTTCCGCTCGTCTGTGGCATAGTCCGGCCCGAAGAGCGGTTCCATGACCCGATTGCCGCCGCTCGCAGGGACGGCCATTGGCATGAGCGCGACGGATTCGATTCACAAATTGTCATCGCCCCGCATCTTTCTCGTGCGGATGTTCGTTTTCGTCCTGCTCTGCGTGGCGCTCGCCTCGGTTCTGCACGAAGCGATCTGGCGGGCCTTCCTCAACAATCCGGGCCTGAACGGCGTCATCTTCGGCGTGCTGTTCATCGGCGTCGTGTTTGCCTTCCGCCAGGTCGTGCGGCTGGTGCCCGAGGTGGAGTGGGTCAACGGCTTCCGCGTCGCCGACCCGGGCATCGAGGTGCCGCGCGCGCCGGTGCTGCTGGCGCCGATGGCGGCGCTGCTCGGCGACCGCGTGGGGCGCATGGCGATCTCGCAGTCGACGATGCGCGGCATTCTGGAATCGATCGGCACCCGGCTCGACGAGGCGCGCGACCTGCTGCGCTACCTGACCGGGCTGCTGATCTTCCTCGGCCTGCTCGGCACTTTCTGGGGCCTGCTCGACACGGTGAGCTCGATCGCCCGGGTGATCGGCTCGCTCGATGTCGGTCCGGAATCGGCATCGGTGCTGGAAACGATGAAGACGGGCCTTGCCGCGCCGCTCGGCGGCATGGGCATCGCCTTTTCGTCCTCGCTGTTCGGCCTTGCCGGCTCGCTGGTGCTCGGCTTCCTCGACCTTCAGGCCGGGCAGGCGCAGAACCGCTTCTACATCGATCTCGAGGACTGGCTGTCCACCACGGTGGAGGATCTCGGCGTCGAGGCGGCCCGCGTGCCGGCCCCGGCCCGGCCGGGCCTGACGGTGGCGGGCTCGCCCGCCTTCGCGCTACCGGCGCCGGGCGTCGATCTCGCCGACCTGACGCAGGCCATCGCGCGGCTCGACCGCACCATGACCGAGGCCGGCTCGCAGCGCGTCACCACCGCCATGGCGCATCTGGCCGAGAGCCTGCAGGGCCTCGTGCAGCACATGCGCAGCGAGCAGCAGATGGTGCGCGACTGGGTCGAGGCCCAGGCCGAGCAGCAGCGCGACATAAAGAAGCTGCTTGAACGCATCGCCGAGCAATCCGACCGCGAGCGCGCCTGATGGCCCTGGGACGCGCCCGGCGCGGCGAACGCCATATCGACTACTGGCCCGGCTTCGTCGACGCGCTGTCGACGCTGCTCCTCGTCTTCGTGTTCCTGCTGTCGGTCTTCGTGCTGGCGCAGTTCGTGCTGACGCAGGAAATCGGCAGCAAGGACGACGCCATGGCCCGGCTGCAGGCGCAGATCCGCGAACTGACCGACCTTCTGGCACTGGAGCGCGCCAACGACGCCGATTCCGAGAGCCAGATCGGCGCGTTGCGCGCCAGCCTGCTCCAGCTTGAGCAGGAGCGCGACCTGCTGCGCGAGGCAGCGACCTCCACCGCCACGCCCGAGGAGATGGCCGAGGCCAAGCAGCGCGCCGCCACGCTCTCCCGCGAGCTTGGCAATGAGCAGGATGCCGCCGCCCAGGCCGCCGCCCAGATCGCCATTCTCAACCAGCAGATCTCTGCCCTGCGCCGGCAGATCGCGGCGCTGGAGGAGGCGCTGTCGATCTCCGAGCAGAAGGACAAGGAGAGCCAGTCTCGCCTCGCCGATCTCGGCCGGCGGCTCAACGTCGCGCTCGCCCAGCGGGTGCAGGAGCTCACGCGCTACCGCTCGGAGTTCTTCGGACGGCTGCGCACGATTCTCGGCGATCGCCCCGACGTGCGGGTGGTGGGCGACCGCTTCGTCTTCCAGTCGGAGATCTTCTTCGATCCCGCTTCGGCGGTGGTCCGGCCCGATGCCGTGTCGGCGCTCGACAAGCTCGCCAGCGCACTCGTGCAGTTGGAGAAGGAGATACCCTCCGACCTCGCCTGGGTGCTGCGCGTCGACGGGCATACCGACAACCGGCCGATCTCGACGCCGCAATTCCCCTCGAACTGGGAGCTGTCGGCGGCGCGCTCCATCGCCGTGGTTTCCTATCTCGCCCAGAAGGGCGTATCGCCGCAGCACCTTGTCGCCGCCGGATTCGGGGAGTACCAGCCGATCGATCCCGGCGACAGCGACGAGGCGCGGGCCCGCAACCGCCGCATCGAGCTGAAGCTCACCGAGAGATGACCGAACGGCGATGACCGATCCCCTGCCTGCCGTGCTCGCGCGCTTCGAGTGGAGCCGCATGCCGGCCATGACCGACCTGTGGGTCGAGGCGTGGCAGGAGACCATACCGGAGATCGACTTCGAGGCCCGGCGCGGCTGGCTCTGCCACCGCATCGGCACGCTGATCGACGAGGGCGCGGTCATCGAGGTCGCCCTGGGCGCCGCCACGCCGGAGGGCGGGGACGGGCCCTTACTCGGCTTCGTCTCGGTGCACCCGGCAACCGGCTATGTCGACCAGCTGGTGGTGCATCCCGACCATTGGGGGGAGGGCGTGGCAAACCGCCTCGTCGCCGCCGCCGTCGCCCATTCGCCCGCCTGCCTCACGCTGGACGTCAACGAGCAGAATGAGCGCGCCGTCCGCTTCTACGAGAAGGCGGGCTTCACCGTGATCGGCCACGGCATGAACCCGACCTCCGGCCGCCCGACGCTGCGCATGGAGCGCAGGGCGGTCTGAGCGGCCGGCGCCACGGTCCGGCTAGCGCAGCGCCTCGCCGAACTGGAGCGTGGCGAGCCGGGCGTAGAGCCCGCCCTGCGCCACCAGGCTGGCATGGGTGCCTTCCTCGACCACGCGTCCGCCCTCCATCACCAGAATGCGGTCGGCCGAGAGCACGGTGGCGAGCCGGTGCGCGATGACCAGCGTGGTGCGCCCCTGCATGGAGCGGTCGAGGGCCTGCTGCACCAGCGTCTCGCTTTCGGCGTCGAGCGCGGAGGTGGCCTCGTCGAGCAGCAGGATCGGCGCGCGGCGCAGGATCGCGCGGGCGATGGCGAGGCGCTGGCGCTGGCCGCCGGAGAGCGTCACGCCGCGCTCGCCCACGGCGGTCTCCCAGCCATCGGGCAGGCGCGCGACGAACTCGTCGGCGCGGGCGAGGCGTCCGGCCTCCTCGACCTCCGCATCGGTCGCGTCCGGGCGCCCAAGGCGGATATTCTCGCGGATGGTGGTGGCGAAGATGGCGACGTCCTGCGGCACCAGCGCGATGCGCGAGCGGACCGCCTCGGGCTCGGCCCGGGCGATATCGACCCCGTCGATTTCCACGCGCCCGGCCTGCGGGTCGTAGAAGCGCAGCAGGAGCTGGAACAGCGTGCTCTTGCCCGCGCCGGAAGGGCCGACCACGGCGACGCGCTCGCCCGGCGCGACGCGGAAGCTCACCCCGGCAAGGGCCGGCGTGTCGGGCCGCGTGGGGTAGGCGAAGGCGACGTCCACGAAGGCCACTTCGCCGCGCGCCGGCTCGGGCAGGGCCACCGGGTCCGCCGGCCGCCCGACCTTGGGCTTCTCGGCCAGCAGTTCGGCGATGCGCTCGGTGGCGCCGGCGGCCTGCGAAATCTCGCCCCAGACCTCGCCGAGCTGGCCGAGCCCGCTCGCCGCCAGAACCGCGTAGAGCACGAACTGGCCGAGCGTGCCCGCCGTCATCGCGCCGGCGAGCACCGCGTTGGCGCCCGCCCACAGGATGCCGACCACGCTGGCGAAGACAAGGAAGATGCCGAAGCCGGTGAGCCAGGCGCGCGCCCGCACGGCGTCGCTCGCCGCGTTGAAGGCATGCTCCACCTCGCCCCCGAAGCGGGCGGAGGCGGCGGCCTCGGCAGTGTTGGCCTGCAGCGAGCGCACCGCGCCGATGGCCTCGGCGGCGAAGGCGGAGGCTTCCGCCAGCGTGTCCTGCGCACCGCGCGAGCGCTTGCGCACGCCGCGCCCGGCGCCGATCAGCACGGCGACGATGACGGGAATGGCGATCAGCAGCGTGGCGGAGAGCCAGGGGCTCGTCACCACCATCATCACCGTCGCGCCGAAGAACAGCATGATGTTGCGCAGCGCGATGGAGGCGGAGGCGCCCACCGCCGACTTGATCTGCGTGGTGTCGGCGGTCAGCCGCGAGATCAGCTCGCCCGACTTGGCGGTGTCGTAGAAGCCGCCGTCGAGGGTGAGGACATGGGTGAAGACCTGCGTGCGCAGGTCCGCCACAACGCGCTCGCCGAGCGTCATCACGAGGTAGTAGCGGGCCGCCGAGGCGACCGCGAGCACCGCGACCACCCCGATCATCACGCCGAAATAACGGTCGATGAAGCCGGCATGGCTCTCGTCGAAGCCGAAATCGATCATCCGCCGCACGGCGATCGGCACCACCAGTGTCGCGATGGCGGCGACCGTCAGCGCGGCCAGCGCGGCGGCGGCGCGGGCGCGGTAGCGTACTATGTGCGGCCAGAGCGCTTTCAGGGGCGACAGGCGCGGGCGGGGGGCGGAGGCGGTGGGCAGGCCCTCGGAAGGACGGGAGGCGGCTTGTGTCACGGTCATGTCTCGGTTATAGAGCCGCTCGGATTTCCGGCAGGATCGTTTTGTAGATCGCCGCGTGGCTCCCGAAAGGGGCCGGCCGTGCGGCGGCTGAGGATGCTACCCATGAAGAGCGACATCCATCCCGACTACCACTTCGTCAAGGTGGTGATGACGGACGGCACCGAGTACACGACCCGGACGACCTGGGGCAAGGAGGGCGACGTCCTCCAGCTCGATATCGATCCGACCTCGCACCCGGCCTGGACCGGCGGCTCGCAGCAGCTGCTCGACCGCGCCGGCCGCGTGTCCAAGTTCCAGAAGAAGTTCGCGGGCTTCCTCAAGGCCTGATCGGCGGGCCCTGCCGGGCCTCGCCCATCGTGCCTGCGCGGAAGATTTTCGCGGACTGACGATATCAACCCTCGCGGCGGTTCGCCCGGCGCGAGGGTTTTCGTTTGCGTGCTATCATTCTGCGGTATCAGGATGTGTGGGCGGTGTGAGCGATCAGCGACTCACGACGTGAGCGGTCAGCGACTCTCGAAGGCGCGGCGCAACTGCCCGATCTGGCCGGCCACGGCATTCGGCCGCACCTCGTCCGGCGGCGGCAAGGTGAGCGTCGCGTCGATCTGGCGGATCTGCCGCTGAAGTTCGTGGCTGCGCAGGATGAGATCGAGCAGCGGCTCGGGCAGCAGCGCCTCGTGGTCCATGTCGCGCGGCGTGCCGACGATGTCGATCTTCCCGGCCTCGCGGCGGGCGGCGTCCTCGTCCATCTCGCCCTCGGCGACGGCGCGGCGCAGCAGCAGCCACGAGGCGAGCTGCATCAGCCGGGTGGAAAGCCGCATGCTCTGCTGGGCGTAGCAGGCGAGGGCGGCGCGCGAGAGTTCGCGGCTGGCCGCGCGCCCCTCGCCGTCGAGATAGGCGGCGCTCTCGTCGATCAGTTCCATGCCCTCGCGGAACAGCGCGGCGAAGGCCGGCGAGGCGAGGCGCCGTTCGGCCAGAAGCACCGTCTGCCCCATGGCCGGCCCGTCCGCCTGCGTATCGTTCCGGAAACCGTCCATCGCTCGACCCGACGCACCCTCTGCCCGCGCGACGTTCGCGCGCTCCAGCCTGTCGCGCAGCGCGGGCGCGCTGTCCAGTGGTCATGCCGCCGCGCGGCGATGGATAGCGGGGACGAAAAAAAGAGCCGCCCGGAGGCGGCTCGAAAAGTGTAGACAGGGATGCGTCAAACAGAGTGGACAGAAGCCACTCGCGGTCAAAACTGGACCGACGCCAGTAATAGTTCGGAAAGCTTAATCGCCGGTTAAATCGGCGGGGCCTTCAGAGCTTGAAGACGTTCTCCGCCGCCGCGCGCGAGGCGCGCTTCTTCTCCAGCGCCACCTTCAGGCGCTCGATCTCGGCGGCGAGGTGGGCGATGCGCTCCTCGATCTCGGTCTCGGAAAGCACCGACAGGTCGGCGCCGATCTCGTGCGCGGACGCCTTCTTCAGGCCGGCCAAAGGAAACAGCTCGTCGTCGATCGCCATGGCGTCACTCCCGCGAAACTCTTCCACGTCCTCCATAATCTAGTGCCGGGCGGGGCCGGTTGCCAGTCGGGGCCGCTTGACCTACGAGGAAACGACATTCCTGCGAGGACGAGGAAGACGCCGTGACCGACCTGCCCGCCACCATGACCGCCATCGGACTGCCGAGCCCCGGCGGGCCGGAAGCCCTGGTTCCCGAGCCGCGGCCGGTGCCGGTGCCCGGAAAGGGCGAGATACTGGTCAAGGTCGCGGCGGCCGGCGTCAACCGGCCGGACGTGATGCAGCGCAAGGGCCTGTATCCGCCCCCGCCCGGCGCCTCCGACGTTCCCGGCCTGGAGATCGCCGGCGAGGTGGTCGGCCTCGGCGAGGGCGCCGGCGCGTGGAAGATCGGCGACAAGGTGTGCGCGCTGGTCTCGGGCGGCGGCTACGCCCAGTACTGCCTCGCCGATGCCGGCGCGGCGCTGCCGGTGCCCGCCGGCCTCTCGATGATCGAGGCGGCGGCGCTGCCGGAAACCTTCTTCACCGTGTGGACCAATGTGTTCGACCTTGCCGGGCTGAAGGCCGGCGAGAGCTTCCTCGTGCATGGCGGCACGTCCGGCATCGGCACCACGGCGATCCAGCTTGCCAAGGCCTTCGGCGCGACGGTGTTCACCACCGCCGGCAGCGCGGAGAAGTGCGCGGTCTGCCGCGAACTCGGCGCGGATGTTGCCATCGACTACAAGAACGAGGATTTCGTCGCCGTCATCAAGGAGAAGGCGCCCGGTCGCGGCGTCAACGTCATCCTCGACATGGTCGGCGGCTCCTATATCGCCCGCAATTACGAGGCGGCCGCGCCGCAGGGGCGCATCGTGCAGATCGCCTTCATGGAAGGCTCCAAGGTGCAGATCGACTATATGCGGCTGATGCTCAAGCGGCTCTCGCATATGGGCTCGACCCTTCGCTCGCGCCCCAAGGCCGAGAAGGCGGTGATCGCGGCCGCGCTGCGCGAGAGGGTCTGGCCGCTGATCGAGGCCGGCACGGTGAAGCCGGTGCTCGACCGGATCTTCCCGCTGGAGAAGGCCAGCGAGGCGCATGCGCGCATGGAGACCAGCGCGCATATCGGCAAGATCATGCTGAGCGTGGGGTGATCGTCCCATGATCGTCATCCCGGACGGTCCGCAGGACCGATCCGGGATCGTGTGCCGATCGGGATGCGATCCCGGCTCTCGCTTCGCTCGGCCGGGATGACGCCGAACGGAGAGGCCCGCGATCAATTCCGTGGAACCCGGCTTCGGCGCGTGCGCTCCCCTCTGGCAATCCGACCCCGCACGTCCTAGATTTGTCATGCGGGGCTGCGAGGCTCGTCAGGAGAACATATTCCCCGGGGCCTTATCGATCTCAAAGGGAGCTGTCCCTGACCTTGCCCCTGGGCTCGGACACACGGCGCCCACCTACGTTGTAGGTTCCCGGGATCGATCCTCCAACGGCCATCGTGGCTCCGCACTCATCATCATGCCCCAGTGTCCCTTCCCCTCCACCGACAAGGCCGATCTGCGTGCGCAGGCGCTCGCGCAGCGCAATGCGCTGGCGCCCGAAGCGCGCGCGGCGGCGGCCGAGAGCGCGGCGGACCACGCCATGGCGTGGCTGGGCGAGGTGAAGGGCGAGGTGGTCTCCGTCTTCGCGCCGATCGGCTCCGAGATCGCCACCGCGCCGCTGGTGCGGCGGCTGCGCGAGGGCGGCGCCGACATCGCCCTGCCGGTGGTGCTGGCGCCCGGCAAGCCGCTGATATTCCGGCTGTGGGAGCCGGGCGTCGAACTCGAACCCTCGCGCGGCCCCGGCCGCTTCGCCATCCCCGCGCCGCCGGAAAGCGCCCCCGCCGTGACGCCGGACGTGCTGGTGGTGCCGCTCGCCGGCTTCGACGCGCGCGGCCACCGGCTCGGCTACGGCGCCGGCTTCTACGACCGCACGCTGGCGCTGCTGCGCCGGGTGAAGCGGATCGAGGCCGTGGGCTACGCCTTCGCCGTGCAGGAGCTTCCCGCCGTGCCGGACGAGCCCCATGACGAGCGGCTGGACGCCATCGCCACGGATGGGGGTATCATCCGGCCGGTGGAGGAGTGACGGATGCGCCTGCTTTTTCTCGGTGACGTGGTGGGGCGGCCCGGCCGTCTGGTCGTGCAGCAGCATCTGCCGCGCCTGCGCGAGGCGTGGGCGCTCGATCTCGTCGTGGTCAACGGCGAGAACGCCGCCGGCGGCTTCGGCATCACCGAGGCGATCTATGAGGAATTCCTCGAGGCCGGCGCCGACGCGGTGACGCTCGGCAACCATTCCTTCGACCAGCGCGAGGCGCTGGTGTTCATCGAGCGCGCCCCGCGCCTGATCCGTCCCGCCAACTACCCGCCCGGCACGCCGGGACGCGGCGCGGCGCTGATCGAGGCGCGCAGCGGCGCGCAGGTGCTGGTCGTCAACATGATGGGCCGCGTCTTCATGGACCCGCTCGACGATCCGTTCGCCAGCATCGACCGCGAGCTGGACGCCGCCCCGCTGGGGCAGGTGGCGGACGCGGCGATCGTCGATTTCCACGCCGAGACCACCAGCGAGAAGCAGGCTTTCGGCCATTGGTGCGACGGGCGCGCGAGCCTCGTGGTCGGCACCCACACCCATGTGCCGACCGCCGACCACCGCATCCTGCCGGGCGGCACCGCCTACATGACCGATGTCGGCATGTGCGGCTGCTATGACGGCGTGATCGGCATGGACAAGGAGGAGCCGCTGCGGCGCTTCACCCGCAAGATCGGCTCCGCGCGCTTCGAGCCGGCGGCGGGCGAGGGCACGCTGTCGGGCCTCGCGGTGGAGACCGACGCTTCCGGCCGCGCGGTGAAGCTGGCGCCGGTGCGCCTCGGCGGGGCGCTGGAGCCGGCGGTCCCCGCCTTCTGGTAGGGTCGGCCCCCAAGGCGCCGCTTTACGCGCGTGGGGGCACTCGCCTATAAGCCGCGCACTCTTTGCTTTCGAGAACAGGGATACGCCGGTGCGGCAGCGGCCGCCGGCGCGACGTGGAGGCGGCGATGGCCGGGCATTCGCAATTCAAGAACATCATGCACCGCAAGGGCAAGCAGGACGCGGTGCGCTCCAAGCTGTTCTCCAAGCTGGCGCGTGAAATCACCGTCGCCGCCAAGCTCGGCCTGCCCGACCCCAACATGAACCCGCGCCTGCGCGCCGCCATTCTCGCGGCCCGCGCCGAGAACATGCCCAAGGACAATATCGACCGCGCCATCAAGAAGGCGCAGGGCGGCGACGCGGAGAACTATGACGAGATCCGCTACGAGGGCTACGGCCCCGGCGGCGTCGCCGTCATCGTCGAGGCGCTGACCGACAACCGCAACCGCACCGCCTCGGAAGTGCGCTCCTACTTCACCAAGTCGGGCGGCTCGCTGGCCGAGACCGGCGCGGTCTCTTTCATGTTCGACCGCATCGGCACGGTCGAGTTCGACGCGGCCAAGGCCTCGGCCGACGACATGCTGGAAGCCGCCATCGACGCCGGCGCCGACGACGTGACCTCCGATGAGCACGGCCATGAGATCGTCTGCTCGGTGGAGAACCTGCACGAGGTCGCCCGCGCGCTCGAAGCCAAGTTCGGCGAGCCGAAGAAGTCGGGCCTCGTCTGGCGCCCGCAGAACACGGTGGCGGTGGATGACGAGGTGGCGGAGAAGCTGATCCGCCTCGTCGACAACCTCAACGACAATGACGACGTGCAGAACGTCTACGCCAATTTCGAGCTGTCCGACGCCTTCGTCGCCAAGATGAGCGACTGAGGCGTGGCCTGAGCCGGCGGGGCGGCCGCGTGCTGTCCCGGCCGGGCGTTCAGCGGCCCAGCAGCGCGTCGAACAGCGGCAGGCTGAACAGCGCCGCCGCTGCGATCACCCAATAGGCGGCGATGCGGTAGGCGCGGTCCGAGGCGCCGTGGAACGAGCGCGCGCCGGCATAGAGGCCGAGCGCATAGGCCGGGCCGAGCAGCAGCGACAGCCGGCCGACCTCGGCGGTGAACATGCCGTGCGCGGCATAGGCGGTGCCGCTGGCGAGCGTGACGAGGGCGAAGAAGCCGAACAGGTTCGCCCGCACCAGCGCCGAGGGCTGGCCGCTGCCCAGCCAGTAGGCGACGACGGCCGGGCCGGACATCTGCGCCGCGCCGCCGCAGAAGCCGGCGACCACGCCGACCCCGAGCGTCGTCGGCAGGCCGTGCCGGCCGGAATGGCGCCAGCCGGAGATCAGCAGCACCAGCAAAGCGAGGCTGAGCATCGCCAGCGCCCAGCGCAGCGCCATCGGGTCGATGTGATCGAGCACCCACACGCCGGCCGGCACCGCCACCACCGCGCCGAACGCGAAGGGCGCGACCTGCCGCCAGATGCAGGCCCGCAGCGCCGGCAGCAGGAAGGGCAGCGTCATCAGCGTGTCGATGACGAGCAGCGTCGGCGCGGCGACCTTCGGCCCGAAGGCGGCCGAGACCAGCGGCACGAAGATGAGCGCGCCGCCGAAGCCGGAAAAGCCGCGGGTGACGCCGGCGACAAGCGCGGTGAGGAAGGCCCAGACGAGGGCCGGATCGTAGGACATGGGGAACCGCAGGCGCAGCGCGGATCGCCGCCCGGCAGACCTAGTACCGCGCCGGGGTCGCGTCAACGCCGCCGGTCCCCCGCTTCGATCGCGTTTCCTGAACGTGTCTATTCGCAAAACTCATTTGCCGCCCAACATCGCGCGCGCCACATTCAGGCCAACTCGCGCCGCCGGCGTCGCCGCTGCGGCCGCTGCTCTTTTGCCGCCCCGCGCGGCCGGAATCCCCTATGGAAAAGCCCCTCAATTCCGCTACCGGAGCGGATGCCGCGCCATTCTCCGACCGGCTGGTCGGCGTCGCCTGCGCGCTGCTCGCCGTCTCGATCTGGGGCGGGTGGATCGTCTCCACCCGCCACGCCGTGCACGGCCACCTGCCGCCGGAGACCGTCGGCTGGCTGCGCTTCATCGTGCCGGCCATCGTGCTGGCGCCGGCCTGGTGGCGCGTCGGCATCATCCCCCGCAAGGGGCTCGGACCCTTCATCCTGTGCTTTCTCGGCGCGGGCGCGATCTTCTTCCTCATCGTCGGCAATGCCATGCGCTTCGTGCCGGCGGCCGATGTCGGGCCGCTGCTGCCCGGCACCATGCCGCTGATCGTGGCGCTGGTCTCGGTGCTGTTCCTGCGCGAGCGGCTGGGATGGCTGCGGGCGGTGGGCTTTCTGTGCATCGCGCTCGGCGTGCTGACGCTGGGCGGGCGCGGCGTGCTGTTTCCCGAGGACGGCGCCTGGCGCGGCCATCTGCTGCTTCTCGCCGGGGCGTGCATGTGGGCCGGCAACACCATCGCCTTCCGCCGCACCGGCATGAAGCCGACCGAGATCGTCGGGCTGGCCGGCCTGTGGTCGATCATCATCCTCACCCCGACCGGCCTGCCGGGCGTCATTCATGCGGTCTCGGACGGCTATGGCCGCGAGGTGCTGCTGCAATTGCTGATTCAGGGCCTGCTGTCGGGCGTCGTCGCGCTGGTCGCCTTCGGCATGGCCATCGAGCGCCTCGGCCCCTCGCGCGCGGCCGCCTTCACCGGGCTGGTGCCGGCGCTCGCCGCGCTGATCGCGGTGCCGGTGCTGGGCGAGCACCCGGACCTTCCCGCCATCATCGGCGTCGCCGCGACGGGGCTCGGCGTGGCGCTGGCGAGCGGCGCCTTCGGGGCGGGACGGGCGGGGCGTTAACCCTGCGTTTACCATGTTTGCCATCCCGGCCGCGCCGGGGCGGCCGGGACGCCGTCGCCACTAGGCGTTCGTCATTTGTTCGGCTACGCACTGAGGCCATGGCGCCGCTTCCGATTCGCATCGTCGGGCTCGATCCCGGCCTCCGCCGCACCGGCTGGGGGGTGATCGAGGCTGCGGGTACGCGCCTGACCTTCGTCGCCTGCGGCACCGTGATGCCGCCCGAGGAGGGCGGGCTCGCTACCCGCCTCGCCTGTCTCCACACCGAGCTTGCCGCCGTTCTGCGCACCTATCTGCCGGACGAGGCGGCGGTGGAGGAGACCTTCGTCAATGTGAACCCGGCCTCGACGCTCAAGCTCGGGCAGGCGCGCGGCGTGGTGATGCTGACCCCGGCGCTGGCGGGCGTGCCGGTGGCCGAATATGCGGCTCTGCTGGTCAAGAAGACCGTGGTCGGCGCCGGGCGGGCCGACAAGGCGCAGATCCGCATGATGATCAAGGTGCTGCTGCCGCAGGCCGACTTCACCACCGACGATGCCGCCGACGCGCTTGCGGTCGCCGTCACCCACGCGCAGCATCGCGGCATGGCGGCGCTTAAGGCGCGGATGGCGGCGGCGGGATGATCGGCACGAGGGGCGGCAGGTTCGCATGATCGGAAAGCTCAAGGGCACGGTCGACAGCTATGGCGACGAGCATGTGATCCTCGATGTGCACGGCGTCGGCTATCTCGTGCACTGCTCCGCCCGCACGTTGCAGGCGCTGCCCTCGCCGGGTGAGGCGGCGACGCTGTTCATCGAGACCTTCGTGCGCGAGGACATGATCCGCCTCTACGGCTTCGTCTCCCCGGCCGAGAAAAGCTGGTTCCTGCTGTTGCAGAACGTGCAGGGCGTCGGCGCCAAGGTGGCGCTTTCCGTGCTCTCGGTGCTCTCGCCCTCCGAACTTGCCAATGCGGTGGCGCTGGGCGACCGGGCGATGGTGGCGCGCGCCAATGGCGTCGGCCCGAAAGTGGCCGCGCGCATCGTCGCCGAGCTGAAGGACAAGGCGCCGGGCTTCTCGGACGTCGACCCGGCAGTGGTCGGGCTCGCCGCCTCCCTCGAGGAGAGGCGCGCGCCCGCCCCGGTGGCGGACGCGGTCTCGGCGCTGGTCAATCTCGGCTATGCGCAGCTTCAGGCCAGCGCGGCGGTGGCGGCGGCGCTGCGCGAGGCCGGTGAGGGCGCCGACACCGCCCGGCTGATCCGGCTCGGCCTGAAGGAACTGGCGAAGTGAGCGAAAAGCGCCTCATCGCCCCCGACAAGCGCGAGGAGGACCTCGCCGAGGCCTCGCTGCGCCCGCAGAACCTCGCCGAATTCGTCGGCCAGGAGCAGGCGCGGGCCAATCTCGACATCTTCATCCGGGCCGCCAAGACGCGCGGCGAGGCGCTCGACCACGTGCTGTTCGTCGGCCCGCCGGGGCTCGGCAAGACCACGCTGGCGCAGATCGTGGCGCGCGAGCTGGGGGTGGGTTTCCGCTCCACTTCCGGTCCCGTCATCGCCAAGGCGGGGGATCTGGCGGCGCTGCTGACCAATCTCGAAGAACGCGACGTACTATTCATCGACGAGATTCATCGCCTCAACCCGGCGGTGGAGGAAATCCTCTATCCGGCGATGGAGGACTATGAACTCGACCTGATCATCGGCGAGGGGCCGGCGGCGCGCTCGGTGAAGATCTCGCTGTCGAAATTCACCCTCGTAGGCGCGACGACCCGTTCCGGCCTGCTCACCACGCCGCTGCGCGACCGCTTCGGCATCCCGATCCGGCTGAACTTCTACACGGTCGACGAGCTGGAGCTGGTGGTGACGCGCGGCGCCCGGGTGCTCGGCATTCCCATTGCGAAGGACGGTGCGCGCGAGATCGCCCGGCGCGCGCGCGGCACGCCGCGCATCGCCGGCCGGCTGCTGCGCCGGGTGCGCGACTTCACGCTGGTGGCGGGCAAGGAGATCATCGACCGTGCCGCCGCCGACCACGCGCTGCGGGCGCTGGAAGTGGACGGGCTCGGCCTCGACCAGATGGACCGGCGCTATCTCTCGGTCATCGCGATGAATTATGGCGGCGGGCCGGTGGGGGTGGAGACCAT
The DNA here is from genome assembly GCF_009223885.1 of Ancylobacter sp. TS-1. Taxonomy (NCBI): domain Bacteria; kingdom Pseudomonadati; phylum Pseudomonadota; class Alphaproteobacteria; order Hyphomicrobiales; family Xanthobacteraceae; genus Ancylobacter; species Ancylobacter sp. TS-1. Next base: position 1,915,530 of record NZ_CP045144.1, on the reverse strand, counting down.
CGCCGCCGCGCTCTCCGAGCCGCGCGACGCCATCGAGGAAATCATCGAGCCCTATCTGGTGCAGCAGGGCTTTCTCCAGCGCACCCCGCGCGGGCGCGTGCTCACCGCCCACGCCTTCAAGCATCTCGGCCTCGCCGCGCCGGCGAGCGTCAACCAGATGCCGCTGTTCGACGAGGGTGGGGAGTAAAGTTCGCCGTCATCCCGGAACGGCCGTCAGGCCGTATCCGGGATCGCGAAAACACCTCGGCGCGCGATCCCGGCTCTCCGCTACGCCGGAGCCTGCCCTTGGGCTTGCCGGAGGCAAAACCCGAGGGGCCGGGATGACGGCTTATATTGAAGGTCGCGTGCTCGACGCGGCTCACCCCGTGATGTAAGTCCCCTTCACATGAGCTGGTCCCGGAACGGTGGAGAATCGCGCGGCTACCATCACGGCAACCTCCGGGAAGCCCTGATGAAGGCGGCGCTCGAGCTGATCGCCGAGAAGGGCACCGCCGGCGCCACCTTCGCCGAAGCGGCGCGCCGCGCCGGCGTCTCCCCCGCCGCGCCCTACCGGCACTTCCGCGACCGCGACGAATTGCTGGCGGCGGTGGCGGCGGAAGGGTTCGAGCAGTTCACCAAGGCGCTTGAAGCGGGCTGGAACGGCGGGCGCCCGACGCCGGTGGAGGCCTATGAGCGGCTCGGGCGGGCCTATCTGGCCTTCGCCCGCGAGCACCCCGCCGACTATGTCGCCATGTTCGAATCCGGCCTGTCGACCGACGCCTTTCCGGCGCTGGCGCAGGCGAGCGCGCGCGCCTTCGGCGTGCTGCGGGAGGCGGCGGACGCGCTGGTGGCCAGCATGCCGGCGCCGACCCGGCCGCCGGCGCTGATGGTGGCGCTGCACACCTGGGCGCTGGCGCATGGCGTCGCCTCGCTGTTCGGCCGGCAGGACGCCTCGCGGCGCAAATTGCCGATGGAGCCCGACGATCTGCTTGAGGCCGCATTCCTCGTCTATCTCAAGGGGCTGGGCGCGCCGGACGCCTGAAGCGCGGCCGATCGCGGGCGCCGGGAATCGCATTCCGGATGTAGCGATCCTTGACAAGATGCCGCTGCGTTCCTAACTATGTAAATGTGATTAACATTCACCCTTGCGGTTTCGGCCGCACGGGTGGTTCCCAGGAGCGGAGACCCATGGAGCTCGCACAGAAGCTCGACGGTTACGGCAAACCCGCCTGGATCGCGCTGACGGTACTCGGCTTCATGGCCTGGTGGCCGCTGGGCCTGGCGATCCTGGCTTTCACGATAGGGAGTGGACGCATGTTCTGTAGTGGCAGGCGCGGCTTCGGCCGCTGGCAGGAGGAGGGCGCCGACGCCGTCCGCAGCTTCGGCAGCCGTTTCGGCCGCGGTTTCCAGTCGAGCGGCAACCGCGCCTTCGACGAGTATCGCGAGGATACGCTGCGCCGTCTTGAGGACGAGCAGAAGGACTTCCGCTCCTTCCTCGACCGCCTGCGTCAGGCCAAGGACAAGGCCGAGTTCGATCAGTTCATGGCGGATCGCCGCAACCGGCCGGCTCCCGCGCCGGAGACCGCCTCCGAGCCGTATAACGGCCAGCAGGGCTGAACGGCCCGTCGCAGGGCCCCGCCAAGCCTTTCGCCGCGCCCCCTTCCCGGGGGCGCGGTTCTTTTATTGCGGCGCGGCCTCGGTTATGAGGGGCGCATGAACGAGCGCCCCGAACCCTTTTCGCCCGACGTCCTGAAGGCCGACCCCTTCCTGCACCTTGCCGGCCGTCTGGTGACGGGCGGGCACGTGCTGCCGGTGCGGGTCTATTACGAGGACACCGATTTCTCGGGCATCGTCTACCACGCCAACTATCTGAAGTTCATGGAGCGGGCGCGTTCGGACCATCTGCGCCTGATCGGCGTGGTGCAGGGCGACCTGTTCGGCGAGGCGCTGGCGGAGGCGCCCGGCTTCGCCTTCGTGGTGCGCTCGATGGAACTTCAGTTCGTGCGCCCGGCGCGCATCGACGACGTGCTGGAAATCCATACCAGCCCGGTCGAGGTGGCCGGCGCCTCGATCACCCTCCAGCAGAAGGTGATGCGCGGCGGCGAATTGCTGGTCGAGGGCCGGGTGAAGGTCGCCTTCGTCTCGCAGGGCCGCGCCCGCCGCATCCCCGACGCGCTGCGCGCGGCCATGAAGGCGGCGCTCGAACAGGCGCCGGCGGCGTAGAATCCCTGCCGCGCGGCAAGTCATCGCGTTGTCGTCATCCCGGTGCCGTCATCCTGTTGCGATGCGGCAACGCTAACCGGGCATTAACCCTAATAGGGTGTTGTATTTGACGGCTGCGAAGGCGGTCCGACGTCGCTCGCCCAAGTTTGGACAGACTCGGTGGGTTGAAGACGAAGGCGTCCCCTCAGCAGCCATGCAGGGCATTCGCTGCCCAACGGCAGCCGATGCATGCCGGCATTGCGACCCTTTGTGACCTGGCAGGATTGGCCTAATGACGCTGAAAAAGCTTCTCTTCGCGGTGGTGCTGTTGCTCGCGGCATCGGCGTCGTTCGCCTACGCCCAGACACCGGCGCCCACGACCGCGGCGCCGACCGCCCAGGTCGACGCCACCGCCGCCCCCGCCGTTCCGGGGGCCCAGACGGCCGCCACCGGCGTCGGCATGGCCAGCGCCGACCTGTCGCTGATCGGGCTGTTCCTGCAGGCGCACCTGATCGTGAAGTTCGTGATGGCGGGCCTCGTCCTCGCCTCGGTGTGGGTCTGGGCGATCATCATCGACAAGACCATCCTGTTCCAGCGCATGAAGCGGCAGATGGACCGCTTCGAGACGACCTTCTGGTCGGGCCAGAGCCTGGAGGAGCTGTACCGCTCGCTGTCCACGCGCCCCAACCACGCCATGGCGGCGATCTTCGTCGCCGCGATGCGCGAGTGGAAGCGCTCCTATGAGGGCGGCGCGCGCTCCTTCGTCGGGCTGACGCAGCGCCTCGACAAGGTGATGAACGTCACCATCGCCCGCGAGGTGGAGCGTCTGGAAAGCCGGCTGCTGGTGCTGGCGACGGTCGGTTCGGCCGGCCCCTTCATCGGCCTGTTCGGCACGGTGTGGGGCATCATGACCTCGTTCCAGTCGATCGCCGCCTCCAAGAACACCAGCCTTGCGGTTGTCGCGCCGGGCATCGCGGAAGCCCTTTTCGCGACGGCAATCGGCCTTATCGCCGCCATTCCCGCGACGATTTTCTATAACAAGTTCACGTCGCAGGTGAACCGGCAGGCGGCGCGGCTCGAAGGCTTCGCCGACGAGTTCTCTGCCATCCTGTCGCGCCAGATCGACGAACGGGGCTGATCGAATGGGGATGTCCGCAGGAGGCGCCGGAGGCGGCTGGCACTCCCGCCGCTCGCGCAGGCGAGGCGGTGGCGCCGTCATGTCCGAAATCAACGTCACGCCGATGGTCGACGTGATGCTGGTGCTGCTCATCATCTTCATGGTGGCCGCGCCGATGCTCACCGTCGGCGTGCCGCTCGACCTGCCGCAGACGCAGGCCAAGGCCATTCCGCAGGACAGCGAGCCGCTGGTGATCAACATCACCAAGGACGGCAAGGTGTTCCTGCAGCAGACCGAAATTCCGCTCGACGAGCTGGTTCCCAAGCTGCAGGCCATCGGCAAGGCGGGCTATGAGGAGCGCATCTTCGTGCGCGCCGACAAGGGCCTCGAATACGGCGCCGTCATGCGGGTGATGGGCCGCCTGTCGGGCGCCGGCTTCACGCATGTCGCGCTGGTCTCCGAAGTCGAGCAGGGGGGCTGAGCGTCATGCGCGCGGGCCTCGTCTCCTCGTTCGCCCTTCACGCCGGCATCATCGGCTTCATGGTCGTGTCCTTCACCGCGCCGAGCGCGTTCGAGGCGACGCCGACAGAAGCCATGCCGGTCGACATCATTTCCGACGCCGAGATGTCGCAGATGATGGCGGGCAAGAAGGACGCGCCGAAGGCCGAGACCCCCAAGCCCGTCGTCGAGAAGAAGGGCGAAACGCCCAAGCCGCCCGAAAATCTCGACGCCAAGGTCGACGACAAGAAGCCCGAGATCGAGGCCGCCAAGGAGGCTGCCGCGCCGCCTCCGCCGCCGCCCGAGCAGAAGCCGGCCGAGCCCAAGCCGCCCGCTCCCCAGCCGGCCCAGGCCAAGCCGCCGGAGCCGCCCAAGGAGACGGAAGCGCTCGTCGCCAAGCCGCCGGAGGCCAAGCCCGAGCCCAAGCCCGACCCGCAGCAGGCGCAGGCGACCCCGCCGCCGGCCCCGCCGAAGAAGCCGAAGGACATCCCGCCCAAGGTGGCCAACCAGCCGCCGAAGGACCAGAAGGAGTTCAACCCGAACCAGATCGCCGCGCTGCTGAACAAGCAGGACGCGCGCCGTCAGGCCTCGATCGGCGACACCATCAACAACACCGCCGCGCTGGGCGCCTCGACCGGGCTGGCCTCGACGCTCTCGCAGACCGAGCTGGACGCGCTGCGCGCCTATCTCGCCCGCTTCTGGCACCTGCCGACCGGCGCCGCCGACATCAGCCGGGTGAAGATCATGGTGGTGGTGCGGCTGAGCCCGAACCGCACGCTGGTCGCGCCGCCGGAGGTGGTCGGGATCGAGGACCCGATGAATCCCTACGGGCCGCAGATCAAGGAAAGCGTGGTGCGCGCCATTTTCGCCGCCGCGCAGCAGCCGAACCCGTTCCCCATGCTCTCGCCGGGCAAGTACGACGTCTGGCAGGAGATGCAGCTTACCTTCGATCCGTCCTGGATCGAGTGACGTCCGTTTCGTGAGGCCGCATCGGCGGCGAGATTGAGAACGATATTATGAGCGCGTTTTTCCGTTCCGACCGTTCGGGTCTTCTCATTGGGCGCCGCAGCCTCCTGGCGGGCGCCGGCGCGCTGGCGGGGGCCGGTCTGGCCTCGGGGCCGGCGCATGCCGTGCTCAAGCTCGACGTGACGGGCGGCTCGGTGCAGCCGCTGCCCATCGCCATCACCGATTTCGTCGGCGGCGGCAGCCCGCAGGACATCGAGGCCGGCAAGGGCGTCACCCAGATCATCACCGCGGATCTGCGCCGTTCGGGCCTGTTCGCCCCGATCGACCCGGCCGCCTTCGTCGAGAAGATCACCAATCCGGACGCCTCGCCGCGCTTCCAGGACTGGCGCGTGATCAACGCCCAGGCGCTCGTCACCGGCCGCGTGACCCGCCAGCCGGACGGGCGGGTGCGCGCCGAGTTCCGCCTGTGGGACGTGTTCGCCGGCCAGCAGCTGATCGGCCAGCAGTACTTCACCCAGCCGGAGAACTGGCGCCGGGTCGCCCATATCATCGCCGACGCGATCTATGAGCGGCTGACCGGCGAAAAGGGCTATTTCGACACCCGCATCGTCTTCGTCGACGAGAGCGGCCCGAAGGAGAAGCGCATCAAGCGCCTCGCCATCATGGACCAGGACGGCGCCAACGTGACCTATCTCACGCGCGGCGACGACCTCGTGCTGACGCCGCGCTTCTCGCCGACGAGCCAGGAAATCACCTATATGAGCTATGGCCGCGCCGAGCCGCGCGTCTATCTGCTCAACATCGAGAACGGCCAGCGCGAGGTGGTCGGCAACTTCCCCAATATGAGCTTCTCGCCGCGCTTCGCCCCCGATGGGCAGCGCGTGATCCTGAGCCTCCAGCAGGGCGCCGATTCCAACATCTTCGTCATGGACCTGCGCTCCAAGGCGACGACGCGGCTGACCGACACCGCCGCCATCGACACCGCCCCGTGCTATTCGCCGGATGGCACGCAGATCTGCTTCGAGAGCGACCGCAGCGGCGGCTCGCAGATCTATGTGATGAATCCGGACGGCTCCAACCAGCACCGCATTTCCTTCGGCGAGGGGCGCTATTCGACGCCGGTGTGGTCACCGCGCGGCGATGTCATCGCCTTCACCAAGCAGGCGCAGGGCCGGTTCGCCATCGGCCTGATGCGGCCGGACGGCTCGGGCGAGCGCATCCTCACCGAGGGCTACCACAATGAGGGGCCGACCTTCGCGCCGAACGGGCGGGTGATCATGTTCTTCCGCGACGGCGGCGGGAGCGGCGGTCCGCAGCTCTATACGGTCGATATCACCGGCTACAACGAGCAGCGCGTGCCGACCCCGAGCTACGCCTCCGACCCGGCCTGGTCGCCGCTGCGTTCGTGATGCCGGCGTTAGGGAACGATTAACCATAAAAGGCGGTTTAAGGCTTGGCCTCTAAATCGACGCAATCGAGCAACGTTCCGTAAAGCATGGCGGAACATTGATTACGCAAACACGGTAGATCGGAGAGCCCGGTCGAGGAATTCAGGAGTCAAGCGGTCATGATCCGTATGTTGCGCCAGTTCGGCGGCGCGCGCGCCGCCTTCATCATCGGTTTCGCGATGCTCGCCGCCGCCTGCGCCAAAAATCCGATGGATGGCGCGGCCCTCGGCTCGGCCCCTCCCGGCAGCCCGCAGGAATTCATCGTCTCGGTCGGCGACCGCGTCTTCTTCGAGAGCGACCAGACCGAACTCTCGCCGCAGGCCCAGGCCACGCTCGACAAGCAGGCGCAGTGGCTGAACCACTATGCCAAGTACACCTTCACCATCGAAGGCCATGCCGACGAGCGCGGCACGCGCGAGTACAACATCGCCCTCGGCGCCCGCCGCGCGGAGAGCGTGCGCAACTACCTCGTGGGCCGCGGCGTCGCCGGCAGCCGCATGCGCACCATCTCCTACGGCAAGGAGCGCCCGGTCGCGGTCTGCAACGACATCTCCTGCTGGTCGCAGAACCGCCGCGCCGTCACCGTGCTGAACGCCGCCGGCTCCTGAGTTCCGCCGGACCGTCCTCCGGCCACCGATCCGTGACGCCCGGCCCGCCATCGGCGAGCCGGGCTTCGCATTTGAGGGGGCCGTCGTGACGCAGGGTCAAATTTTGGACGCGATCGGCCCGGTATGCTCATATGAACCCGGCGGCCGTCCTGCCGCGCATCCCCCTTCAAGTTCCGTCGCCACCATGATGACTCTTCGCCTTTCCGCTCTGCGAATCACGGCCCGTCGCCTCGTCGCGGCCGCCATCTGCGCGGTTCTTGCCGCCACGCTGCTGCCCGCCGGGCCTGCGCTGGCGCAGGCCGACAACAATTTCTTCGGAAACCTGTTCAAGCCGCCGGGTCAGGTGCGCTCGGGCACTCCGGCGGGCGAGGCGGACGAGGGCGGCAGCCTCGCCACGCGGATCGACCGGCTGGAGAACCAGCTGCGCCAGCTCACCGGCCAGATCGAGCAGCTCCAGTACCGCAACCAGCAGCTCGAGCAGCAGGTGCGCCAGCTCGGCGGCAGCGGGCTGCCGCCGGCGGCCGCCGGCATTCCCGGCGCGGACCCCGTGCCGGGCCGCCGCTCGGACGCCTTCGACCCTTCGGCGCAGGCCGCCGCGCCCGGCGCCCCGCGCCCGCTGGGCACCACCGCGCCGTCCGGCCCGCCGCCGGCGGGCGCCACCGGCGTGCCCATGGACCTCGGCGCCGCGCCGGGCGCGGTGGCGGGCGGTGTCACCCAGCCGCCGACCAACAGCCCGAAGGACCTGTACGATCTCGCCTATGGCTACATGCTGCGGCAGGACTACGCCCAGTCCGGCCAGAGCTTCGAGCAGTTCCTCAGGACCTATCCCAACGACCGCGCGGCGCCCGACGCCTATTACTGGCTCGGCGAGACCCAGTTCCAGCGCAAATCCTACAAGGAGGCGGCGCAGAACTTCCTCAAGGTGTCGACCGATTTTCCGAACGCGGTGAAGGCGCCGGACGCGCTGCTGCGGCTCGGCCAGTCGCTGGCCGCCATCGGCGAGAAGGATGCCGCCTGCGCGACGCTGAACGCGGTCAGCAACAAATATCCGCGCGCCTCCGCCACCATCAAGCAGGGGGTGGAGCGGGAGCAGAAGCGTGCCGGCTGCTGAAGCCGGACACGACACCGAATCCGGCGGTCCGGACGGGGCCGATCCCTTCACGCCTTTCGCACGCCATCCGCGCGTGCTGCTCGCCGTCTCGGGTGGGCCGGATTCGACCGCGCTGCTGCTGCTCGCCCATCGCTGGCAACAGGCCGCAGGCGCGGCGAGCGAACTCCATGTCGCCACCGTCGATCACGGGCTGCGAACCGCCGCGCGGGCCGAGGCGGAGGCCGTCGGCGCGCTGGCGGCCCGGCTCGGCCTGCCGCACGCCATTCTGACGCTGGCGGCGCCGCTGCCCCGCGCGCGGCTGCAGGAGGCCGCCCGCCACGCGCGCTACGAGGCGCTCGCCGCCCATGCCCGCGTTCTCGGCGCCACCGCCATTGCCACCGCCCACACGCTGGACGACCAGGCGGAAACCGTGTTGTTCAGGCTCCTGCGCGGCTCCGGCCTTGCCGGGCTGGCCGGCATTCCCGGCGAGCGGCCGCTGGGCGATATCCGCCTGATCCGTCCGCTGCTCGGTTGGCCGAAGGCGGCGCTGATCGAGGAATGCCGCCGCGCCGGCGTTTCCTTCGCCGAAGACCCTTCCAACACGGATCCGCGCTTCGCCCGCACGCGGCTGCGGGTGCTGCTGCCGTCGCTGGCCGCCGAAGGGCTCGACGCGCCCGCGCTGGCCCGTCTCGCTGCCCGCATGGCCCGCGCCGAGGCGGCGCTGGAGGCGGCGACCGACGCGGCGCAGGCGCGGCTCCGGCCCGCCGGGCCGGCGGGCGAGGGCCCGATCCGCTTCCCCCGCGCCGATTTCGACGCGCTGCCCGCCGAAATCGGCCTGCGGCTGCTCGGGCGCGCCGTCGAATCGGTGGGCGAGGGGCCCGTCGAACTCGGCAAGCTGGAGGCGCTGGCCGGCTGGCGCGCCGGTCTCGGCCCCTCCGGTTCGGGCGCGCGCACGCTGGCGGGGGCGCTGGTGCGGGTCGACCGGCATGCCGTTACGGTAGGCGCGGCGCCGGTTCGGCGGCCGGCGCGGCGTTCACGCTAACGGCAAATTGCTCCGGCCCGGTGAAACGCCTTGGGGCGGCCATCTTGGCAAGGATCAATGGGACACCTAGATTACGGTGCGATAAGGGAGGACCGCCAGCGCCGGCGGTTCCCGCGCGTCGGTATCGACCGGCGCCGAAAGGAACGAGATGAACGCCAATATTCGGAATTTCGCCCTCTGGGTGATCATCGTTCTCCTGCTTCTGGCGCTATTCTCGCTGTTCCAGAATCCGGCGCAGCGCCAGGCGACGAACGACATCAGCTTCTCGCAGCTGCTCAACGAGGTCGATCAGGGCCGCGTGCGCGACGTGGTGATCCAGGGACCGGAAATCACCGGCTCGTTCACCGACGGGCGCGCCTTCCAGACCTATTCGCCCAACGATCCCTCGCTGGTGCAGCGCCTCTACGGCAAGGGCGTGTCGATCACGGCCAAGCCGATCCAGGACAATGTGCCGTGGTTCGTCAGCCTGCTGATCTCCTGGCTGCCCTTCATCGCGCTGATCGGCGTGTGGATCTTCCTGTCGCGCCAGATGCAGGGCGCGGGCGGCAAGGCCATGGGCTTCGGCAAGAGCCGCGCCAAGCTGCTGACCGAGGCGCATGGGCGCGTCACCTTCGAGGATGTCGCCGGCATCGACGAGGCGAAGTCCGACCTCACCGAGATCGTCGACTTCCTGCGTGACCCGCAGAAGTTCCAGCGCCTCGGCGGTCGCATCCCGCGCGGCGTGCTGCTGGTCGGGCCTCCCGGCACCGGCAAGACGCTGCTGGCCCGCGCCATCGCCGGCGAGGCCAACGTGCCGTTCTTCACGATTTCCGGTTCGGACTTCGTGGAAATGTTCGTCGGCGTCGGCGCCAGCCGAGTGCGCGACATGTTCGAGCAGGCGAAGAAGAACGCGCCCTGCATCATCTTCATCGACGAAATCGACGCGGTCGGCCGTCATCGCGGCGCCGGTCTCGGCGGCGGCAATGACGAGCGCGAGCAGACGCTGAACCAGCTTCTCGTCGAGATGGACGGCTTCGAGGCCAATGAGGGCATCATCCTCATCGCCGCGACCAACCGCCCCGACGTGCTCGACCCGGCCCTGCTGCGTCCCGGCCGCTTCGACCGCCAGGTCGTGGTGCCGAACCCGGACGTCGTCGGCCGCGAGCAGATCCTCAAGGTGCATGCCCGCAAGATCCCGGTCGCCCCGGACGTGAACCTCAAGGTCATCGCCCGCGGCACGCCCGGCTTCTCCGGCGCCGACCTCGCCAACCTCTGCAACGAAGCCGCCCTGATGGCCGCGCGCCGCAACAAGCGCATGGTCACGATGAGCGACTTCGAGGACGCAAAGGACAAGGTGATGATGGGCGCGGAACGCCGCTCGCTCGTCATGACCGAGGACGAGAAGATGCTGACCGCCTATCACGAGGGCGGCCATGCCATCGTCGCCCTCAAGGTGCCGGCGACCGACCCGGTGCACAAGGCGACGATCATTCCGCGCGGGCGTGCGCTCGGCATGGTCATGCAGCTTCCCGAGCGCGACAAGCTCTCGATGAGCTACGAGCAGATGACCTCGCGCCTCGCCATCATGATGGGCGGGCGCGTGGCGGAAGAGCTGATCTTCGGCCACGACAAGGTCACGTCCGGCGCCGCCTCCGACATCGAGCAGGCCACCCGCCTTGCCCGCATGATGGTCACGCGCTGGGGCTTCTCCGACAAGCTCGGCCAGGTCGCCTATGGCGAGAACAATGACGAGGTGTTCCTCGGCATGTCGATGCAGCGCCAGCAGAACGTCTCCGAGGCGACGGCGCAGACCATCGACAGCGAAGTGCGTCGTCTGGTCGACGAGGGCTATGTGGAGGCCACGCGCATCCTGACCGAGAACAAGGACCAGCTGGAGACGCTGGCGCGCGGTCTGCTCGAATACGAGACCCTGTCCGGCGACGAGATCATCGGGTTGCTCGACGGCAATGCGCCGGTGCGCGACACGACCATCGAGCCGGCCAATACGCGCGGCTCGGTCGTGCCGAGCGCGGGCAAGAACCGCCCGCCGCGGCCGGATGCCGGCATGGAGCCGCAGCCGCAGGCGTGAGCGTGTGGACGTGAATTGATCGATGAAGGGCCCGCCTGACGGTGGGCCCTTTTCTTTTGCGATCGGGGCGAAGGTGTCATTGTCGCGGCAGGCGGCCCCCGATCGCCGGAGGTTCTCGGTGACTGTTGCCCCGTTGCAGTTCCTCGCGCGCGCCATGGGATGGCTGCGCGACAGCCCGCCGAGCCTCGACCGGCTCGGCCTCGATGCCGCGCCGGTGCGCGCGGCCCCGCTGCGCCTGCGGCCGGAACGGGCCTGGGCCGGCCACATACCGTTCGCCTTCTGGCTGGCGGCGACGCTGCGGCCCCGGCTGTTCGTGGAACTCGGCACCCATACCGGCACCTCCTATTCCGCCTTCTGCCAGGGCTTCCGGGCGCTCGGACTGGAGACCCGGGCCTTCGCGGTGGATACGTGGCGCGGCGACGAACATGCCGGCCATTATGGCGAGGAGGTCCATGCCGAACTCAGTGCGTTCAACGCCGCCGAGTTCGGCGCCTTCTCGACGCTGCTGCGCATGAGCTTCGACGATGCGCTGTCCCGCTTCGAGGCCGGCTCGATCGACCTGCTCCATATTGACGGCCTGCACACCTATGAGGCGGTGCGCCACGATTTCGAAAGCTGGCGCCCCAAGCTGTCGCAGGACGCCATCGTGCTGTTCCACGACACCAATGAGTTCCAGCCCGGCTTTGCCGTGTTCCGGCTCTTCGCCGAACTGGCGCAGACCTGTCCCCATTTCGAGTTTCTGCACTCGCACGGGCTCGGCGTGATCGCGCTGACCCCGCAGGGCGCCGACCGGCTGCGCGGGCTGCTGCGTCCGGCCGGCTGGCGGCCGTTTTCGTTTTCCCGCCGGCGCCTGATCATGGAGAGCGAGGTTCGCAATCATTTCGCGGCGCTCGGCAGCGCGCTTCAGGCGTAGTTTCCGGCCCGCGAGGGGCGAAAGACACGCTTACATTTTGTGAAGTTCTCGCGCGCAGGCTCATGTTACAGAAGTTGCGCGGCAAATGACCCTTGCCGCCGCCGGATGCACCTGTGTGGTCCGGCCGTTTTCGGCAAGGTGAAGGCATGGGACGCAAGTTTTTCGGCACGGACGGCATTCGCGGCCGTGCCAACGCGACGATCACTCCGGAACTCGCCCTCAAGGTGGGCATGGCCGCCGGCCTGACCTTCCACCGCGGCGACCATCGCCACCGGGTGGTGATCGGCAAGGACACGCGCCTGTCCGGCTACATGATCGAGAACGCGCTGGTCGCCGGCTTCACCTCGGTGGGCATGGACGTGCTGCTGCTCGGGCCGATGCCGACGCCGGCGGTGGCGATGCTGACCCATTCCATGCGCGCCGATCTCGGCGTGATGATCTCCGCCTCGCACAATCCCTTCGACGACAACGGCATCAAGCTGTTCGGGCCGGACGGCTACAAGCTGTCCGACGAGGTGGAGCGCCAGATCGAGCGGCTGATCACCGACGATCTCTCGGCCAAGCTCGCCCAGCCGGCCGACATGGGCCGCGCCAAGCGCATCGAGAGCGTGCACGCCCGCTATATCGAGTTCGCCAAGCGCACCCTGCCGCGCAACCAGTCCTTCGAGGGGCTGCGGGTGGTGGTGGACTGCGCCAATGGCGCCGCCTACCGCGTGGCGCCGGAAGCGCTGTGGGAGCTTGGCTGCGAGGTCATCACCATCGGCGACAAGCCGGATGGCTTCAACATCAACCGCGACGTCGGCTCGACCGCGCCCGAGGCGCTGGCCGCCAAGGTGCGCGAGGTGCGCGCGGATGTGGGCATCGCGCTCGATGGCGACGCCGACCGCGTGCTGGTGGTGGACGAGAAGGGCCATCTGGTCGATGGCGACCAGCTGATGGCGGTGATCGCCGAGAGCTTCAAGGAAGATGGCCGGCTGTCGCGCGACGGCATCGTCGCCACCGTCATGTCCAATCTCGGCCTTGAGCGGCACCTGGCCTCGCTCGGCCTGTCGCTTGAGCGCACGCCGGTCGGCGACCGCTACGTGCTGGAGCATATGCGCGCCGGCGGCTTCAATGTCGGCGGCGAGCAGTCCGGCCACATCATCCTGTCCGACTATTCGACCACGGGCGACGGCCTCGTCGCGGCGCTCCAGCTTCTCGCCGTGGTGCACCGGCACCAGCGCCCGGTGTCCGAGGTCTGCCACCGCTTCGACGCGCTGCCGCAGATCCTCAAGAATGTGCGCTACAAGAGCGGCCGGCCGCTGGAGAACGACATCGTGGTCAAGGCGATCGCGGCGGCCGAACTCAAGCTCAACAGCCATGGGCGCCTGCTGATCCGCCCCTCCGGCACCGAGCCGGTGATCCGCGTGATGGGCGAGGGCGACGATCGCGATCTCGTCGAGGCGGTGGTGAACGACGTGGTGGAAGCGGTCGGCCGCGTGGCAGCCTGAGCACCTCTGGTTCGTTCAGGTCCGGTCCGGGCGTCATCCCGGCCGAGCGGCGCGAGAGCGGGGACCGTTCTCCATCCTGCACGCGATCCCGGATCGGCCTGCGGCCGTCCGGGATGACGGCTTGAAAGCCGGCGCCGGGTCGGCGCGCTAGCCGTCCAGCCGGCGCAGCAGGCCGCGATAGATCTCGTCGTCGTCGCACAGGCCGGCGAGGCGGCCGAGGCTGTCGACCAGCAGGATCGGCAGGTCGGTGTGGCGCTTGAGCTCGATCGCCGCCTTCAGCTTGAGATCGACCGGCGCAACGATGCAGTCGGCGTCGTGCGCCAGCTTGTCGTCGATCAGGCCGGCCTCGCCATCGGCGGAGGCGAGCACGCCCTGGCGGCCGTCGAGATCGAGCGAAATCGGCCGTCCTTCGGCGTCGACCTTCACCTTCACCCGGCCGTCCTTGTCGAGCACCACTTCGTCGCCCTGGCGGGCGAGGCTGGCGGCCGGGCGCATCACCGCCGTGCCGCGCAGCACGTTGAGCGGGTTCATGTGCTTCACGAACTCGGCCACATAGGCATTGGCCGGGCGCAGCAATATGTCCTCGGCCGTTCCGGCCTGGACGATGCGCCCGCCTTCCATGATGGCGATCTTATTGCCGAGCTTGAGCGCCTCGTCGAGATCGTGGCTGACGAAGACGATGGTCTTCTGGATCCGCCGCTGCAGGTCGAGCAGCTCGTCCTGCAGCTTGTCGCGGATCAGCGGGTCGAGCGCCGAGAACGGCTCGTCCATCAGCAATATGTCGGCGTCGGTGGCGAAGGCGCGGGCGAGGCCGACGCGCTGCTGCATGCCGCCGGAAAGCTCGTTGGTGTACTTCTCCGACCAGTTGGTGAGGCCGACCATGGCGAGCTTCTCGTCCACGATGCGGTTGCGCTCGGCGGCGGAGAGGTCGCCGCGTAGTTCCAGCCCGAAGCCGACATTGTCGCGCACCGTGCGCCAGGGCAGCAGGCCGAACTGCTGGAACACCATGGAGACGGTGTGCATGCGCAGATCGCGCAGCGTGGCCTCGTTGCAGCGGGCGACGTCGACCATGCTGCCCCGGTGCTCGACCATCACCTCGCCGCGCGCCACCTCGTTCAGCCGGTTGATGGCGCGCAGGATGGTCGACTTGCCCGAGCCGGACAGGCCCATGAGCACGCAGATTTCGCCGCGCTCGATGCCGAGGCTCACCCCCGCCGCGCCGAGCACGGCGCCGGTGGCCTGGAGGATCTCGTCGCGCGAGCGACCCTCGTCGATCATCCTGAGCGCGCCCTTCTGGTCGGCGCCGAAGACGATGTCGATGTTGCGGAATTCGACGGCGGCCATGGCTCACCCCTTCCGAGAGCGGCGCTCGGGCCGCTTGCACACGCGGTCGAGCACGATGGCGAGCACCACGATGGCGAGGCCCGCCTCGAAGCCCATGGCGATGTTCACCGAGTTGAGCGCGCGCACCACCGGCTTGCCGAGCCCGTCGGCGCCCACCAGTGCCGCGATCACCACCATGGACAGGCTGAGCATGATGCACTGGGTGATGCCGGCCATGATGGTCGGCAGGGCGTGCGGCAGTTCCACCTTGAACAATAGCTGGGTCTTGGTGGCGCCGAACGCCTTGCCCGCCTCGTAGAGCGCCGGGGGCACCGAGGAGATGCCGAGATGGGTGAGGCGGATCGGCGCGGGAATGGAGAAGATCACCGTCGAGATCAGCCCCGGCACGGCGCCGAGCCCGAACAGCACCAGCGTCGGGATCAGGTACACGAAGGTCGGGATGGTCTGCATCAGGTCGAGGATCGGCCGGATGGCGGTGTAGAGCCAGGGCCGGTGCGCGGCGGCGATGCCGATGGGCACGCCGACGACGACGCAGACCAGCGTGGCGCAGATGACGAGGGAGAGCGTCTCCATCGTCGCCGTCCAGTAGCCCAGATTGGTGACCAGCAGCAGCGCGCCGACGATGAACACCACCAGCCCGATGGAGCGGTGGACCAGCCATGCCGCCAGGCCGAACAGGGCGATGAGCAGCAGCGGCGGCACCCAGAGCAGGGCGGCTGTGAAGCCGCCGATCAGGGCGCCGAGGACGAGCGAGACGAAATCGAAGAATCCCTGCCCGTGCGTGGTCAGCAGGTCGACGAAATCCCGCAGCCAGAGGCCCAGCGGGATCTTGTGCTCGGTCAGCCAGTCATACATGGGGCGCTCCCGGCAGGGGATGGCGACGGGGAAAGGCGGGCGGCTCGGCGTTCAGGACGCCGTAGGCCCCTTCGTCATCCCGGACGGCCGCAGGCCGATCCGGGATCGCATTCCGATTGGAGAACGATCCCGGCTCTCGCATGGCTCGACCGGGATGACGTTTGGGGTGCGGAGGAGGTCGACGGGGCGGCAGACGCCCCGCCACTCCGCCTTCAGATCTTCAGCGCCTTCTTGACGGCCGGCACCGCCGGCTTGCCGTCGATGGTGGTCACGCCGGCGAGCCAGGGCTCCCACACGGTCGGGTTGGCCTTGAGCCACTTCTCGGCGGCCTTGGACGGCTCCATGCCGTCGAGCAGGATGTAGCCCATCACCACGTTTTCGGTGTCGAGCGAGAACTTCAGGTTCTTGATGAGGGCGCCGACATTCGGGCAGTCGGTGACATAGCCGGCCCGGGTGTTGGTGTAGATGGTGGCGCCGCCATAGTTCGGGCCGAACACGTCGTCGCCACCTTCGAGATAGCTCATCTTGTACTTGGAGTTCATCGGGTGCGGCTCCCAGCCGAGGAAGACGATGGCTTCCTTGCGCTTGGAGGCGCGCTCGACCTGGGCCAGCATGCCCTGCTCGCTCGACTCGACGAGATCGAAGCCCTTCAGGCCGAACTTGTCGTCCTTGATCATGTCGAGGATCAGACGGTTGCCGTCATTGCCCGGCTCGATGCCGTAGATCTTGCCGCCGAGCTTTTCCTTGAACTTGGCGATGTCGGCGAAGGACTTCAGCCCCTCGTCATAGAGATAGGTCGGCACCGCAAGCGTGTACTTGGCGCCTTCGAGGTTGACCCCGAGCACTTCGACGCTCTTGTCCTCGCGATAGGGCTTCAGGTCGGCTTCCATGGTCGGCATCCAGTTGCCGAGGAAGACGTCGATGTCCTTGGTCTGCATGGACTTGTAGGTCACCGGCACCGAGAGCACCTGCGTCTTCGGCGTGTAGCCGAGGGCTTCGAGGATACTTGAGGCGATGGCGGTGGTGGCGGTGATGTCGGTCCAGCCGACATCGGCGAACCGCACCGTCTTGCAGGCGGCCGGCTCGGCGGCCTGCGCCGCGTCGCGGGGCATCGGAGCGACGCTGATCGCCAGTCCGAGGGCGGCGGCCATGAGGCTGGCGGCCGTGATTTTGAAGCTGCGCATCGTTTTTGTTCCCGTTGGCATCCTGGCAGGATCATGGAACCGGCGCTGCCTGACGCCAAGTCTGGCGCGACCGGAATCTGCGAGTCGGGGCCGATGCAACGCCCTTCCGCGTGCGACGAGGCGCGGATCCGCGCAGGCTCGGGCTGCGAGCCGGCGGCAGGCGGACGTCATCGACCCTTGCGGCACCTGCGGCGCCCTACGGCACCAGATACCGGATGCGGCCCCTGGAAGGCTTCTTTTGAATAGTCATTCAATACTCGGCTGGACCTTTTGTCACGCGCAATTTTTGTCCAGATTCGGTGATTTTCGGGCCGAATTCCGGGCAGTTTGGCGTTTCGCGCCAAAGCCGCAGAAGGCTTGCGACGTCGGGCGTTCCGGCGGGGTGGGGCTTCCCGGCCTCAGGTGTTCGATGTATTGTATGATCATTCAATAACTCGTGCCGGACGAATGGGAGGTGCTGGTGGCAAGGGCCGATGCGCAGGCGCAAGTCCATTCCGACCGGGGCGGTCCGGGCACGTCCGACGACGAGACGCGCCGCCGCGCGCCCGAGGACGTCCGCCGCCGCCAGTTGATCGACGCGACCATCGATTCGCTGGCCGAGATCGGCTTCAACGCCTCGACGCTGGCGCAGATCGCCCGCCGCGCCGGCGTCTCGCCCGGTCTGGTCGCGCATTATTTCGGCGACAAGGACGGGCTGCTGGAAGCGACGCTGCGCCATCTCTCGCTGCGGCTTTATCGCGCCACGGCGCAGCGGCTGGGCGAGGCGCGCACGCCCCGCGCCCGCGTGCAGGCGCTGATCGACGCCAATCTGGCGCCGGAGGAATTCGACCAGCGCACCTCCAGCGTCTGGCTCGCCTTCTGGGGGCAGGTGCTGCATTCCGAGCGCCTGCGCCGGGTACAGCGCATCTATCAGGCCCGCATGCTGGCCAATCTGCGCCACGATCTGCGCGGGCTGGTCGCCCCCGCCGATGTGCGCCGCGTCGCCATCACCATCGCCGCCGTCATCGACGGCTTGTGGCTGCGCTCCTCGCTCTCCGCCGCCGGCGAGACCGATTCGGTGAGCGCCCGGCAGGTCGCCTCGCTCTTCGTCGACGCCCAGATCGCCGCCGCCGCACCGGCGCTTCCCTCCACCGGAACCTCTCCCATGCGTTCGCGTCCCCCGCTTCACGCCAGCCATATTGGCGGGCGCTACCGCCCGACCGGCGGCGCCACCTTCACCACCGTGAATCCCGCCACCGGCGAGGTGCTGGCCGAGATCGAGATCGCCGGCGAGGCCGAGGTCGAGGCGGCGGTCGAGGCCGCCCGCAAGGGACAGAAGCTGTGGGCGGCGATGACCGGGGCCGAGCGCGGCCGCGTGCTGCGGCGCGCCGCCGATCTGCTGCGCGCCCGCAATGACGAACTGGCGCGGCTGGAGACGCTCGACACCGGCAAGCCGATCCAGGAGACCAGCGCCGTCGACGTGCTCTCCGGCGCCGACTGCCTCGACTATTACGCCGGCGTCGCGCCGACGCTGGCGGGCGAGCATGTCGATCTCGGCCCCTCGGCCTTCGGCTATACGCGCCGCGAGCCGCTCGGCATCGTCGCCGGCATCGGCGCGTGGAACTATCCGTTGCAGATCGCCTGCTGGAAATCGGCCCCCGCGCTCGCCTGCGGCAACGCCATGATCTTCAAGCCGGCCGAGCTGACCCCGCTGACCGCGCTCAAGCTCGCCGAAATCTATGCCGAGGCCGGCCTGCCGGACGGCGTGTTCAGCGTGGTGCAGGGCTTCGCCGATACCGGGCGGCTGCTCACCCGCCATCCTGCCATCGCCAAGGTGTCGCTGACCGGCGAGGTCGGCACCGGCAAGAAGGTGATGGTCGATGCCGCCGGCACGCTGAAATACGTCACGCTGGAGCTTGGCGGGAAATCGCCGCTGATCGTGTTCGACGATGCCGATCTCGACGACGCGGTGTCCGGCGCCATGCTCGGCAATTTCTACTCGGCCGGCGAGGTGTGCTCGAACGGCACCCGCGTCTTCGTGCACGAGAAGGTGCGCGCCGCCTTCCTCGAGAAGCTGGTCGCGCGGGTGGAGAAGATGGTGGTCGGCGATCCGCTCGACCCGGCGACGCAGGTCGGCGCGCTGATCTCCGCTGACCACATGCAAAAGGTGCTCGGCTACATCGAAAAGGGCCGGGCCGAGGGCGCGAAGCTCCTCGTCGGCGGCGGGCGCGTGACGACGGGCGCGCTGGGCAAGGGCGCCTTCGTCGCCCCCACCGTGTTCGACGGCTGCGATGAGGCGATGAGCATTGTGCGCGAGGAGATTTTCGGGCCGGTCATGGCGGTGCTCTCCTTCGCCGACGAGGATGAGGTGATCGCCAGCGCCAACGACACCGATTTCGGCCTCGCCGCCGGTGTGTTCACCAAAGACCTCGCGCGCGGCCATCGTGTCATCGCGCAGCTGGAAGCGGGCACCTGCTGGATCAACGCCTACAACATCACGCCGATCGAACTGCCCTTCGGCGGCGCCAAGCAGTCCGGCCTCGGCCGCGAGAACGGGCGCGCGGCCATCGAGCACTACACCCAGCTCAAGAGCGTCTATGTCAATCTCGGCCGCGTCGAGGCGCCCTACTGATGCGTAACGGCATGTCCGACAGCTTCGACTATATCGTCGTCGGCGCCGGTTCGGCCGGCTGCGTGCTGGCCGACCGGCTGAGCGCGGACGGGGAGAACCGCGTCCTCGTGCTGGAATATGGCGGCTCGGACCGCTCGGTGTTCATCCAGATGCCGAGCGCGCTGTCGATTCCGATGAACATGAAGAAATACAACTGGATGTATGAGAGCGAGCCCGAGCCGGGGCTCGGCGGGCGGCGCATGCACTGCCCGCGCGGCAAGGTGCTCGGCGGCTCCTCCTCCATCAACGGCCTCGTCTACATGCGCGGCGCCCCGGCCGATTTCGACCGCTGGGAGGAAGAGGGCGCGCAGGGCTGGTCCTATTCCGACGTGCTGCCCTATTTCCGCCGGGCGGAAAGCCGCCGTGACGGCGGCGACGAATATCGCGGCGCGGACGGCCCGCTCGCCACCCGTTACGGTAAGCTGGAGAACCCGCTCTACCGCGCCTTCATCGAGGCGGCGCAGCAGGCCGGCTATCCCGCCAGCGAGGACGTCAACGGCTATGCCCAGGAAGGCTTCGGCCGGATGGACATGACGGTGAAGGACGGCGTGCGCTGGTCGGCCGCGAACGCCTATCTGAAGCCGGCGATGAAGCGGGCGAATCTCAAGGTCGAGACCCATGCCCGCGTCGAGCGCGTGCTGTTCGAGGGGCGCCGCGCGGTCGGCGTGGTGTGGTCGCGCGACGGGCGCCGGCACAGCGTGCGCGCCAGCCGCGAGGTCATCCTGTCGGGCGGGCCGATCAACTCGCCGCAGCTTCTCAAGCTGTCGGGCATCGGCAATGCCGACGAACTGCACGCGCATGGCATCGAGGTGGTGGCCCACCGCCCCGGCGTGGGTGAGAATTTGCAGGACCACCTCGAATTCTACTTCCAGCAGGCCTGCACCAAGCCGATCACGCTCTATTCGCAGATGGGCCTCTTTGCCCGCGGCATGATCGGCGCGCGCTGGCTGCTGACCAAGGACGGGCTGGGAGCGACCAACCATTTCGAGGCCTGCGGCTTCATCCGCTCGCGGCCCGGCATCGCCTCGCCCGACATCCAGTATCATTTCCTCCCCCTGGCGGTGACCTATGACGGGCAGGGGCTGGCGAGCGAGCACGGCTTCCAGGCCCATGTCGGGCCGATGCGTTCCAAGAGCCGGGGGTGGGTGCGGCTCGCCTCGGCCGACCCGATGGAGCCGCCGCGCATCCGCTTCAACTATCTCTCGCATGAGGACGACATGGTGGAGTTCCGCGCCTGCGTGCGGCTCACCCGCGAGATCTTCGCGCAGAAGGCGTTCGAGCCCTATCGCGGGCGCGAGATCCAGCCCGGCGCGGACGTCACCGATGACGCGTCCATCGACGCCTTCGTGCGCGCGAAGGTGGAGAGCGCCTATCACCCCTCCTGCACTTGCCGGATGGGCTCGCCCTCCGACCCGCTCGCCGTGCTCGACCCGCAGATGCGGGTGATCGGGGTGGAGGGGCTGCGGGTGGTGGACTCCTCGGCGATGCCCTCGATCACCAACGCCAACCTCAACGCGCCGACCATCATGATGGCGGAGAAGGCGGCGGATCATATTCTCGGCCGGCCGCTGCTGGCGCCGTCCAACGCGCCCTATTACACCGCGCCGGACTGGCAGCACGCGCAGCGGTGACGCCCGCCGTGCCGGGCGAGGGTCAGTTCGCCGGGGCGGAGAAGCGCGCGGCGATGCGCCGGCGCAGTTCCGGCCCGATGCGGGCCAGCGCCTCGCCGATGCGGGTCAGCCGGACATCCAGCGCCGCGTCGGAGAACAGGTCGGCGCGGGTGACGAACATCAGCCGGTAGAGCAACGCCGCGAGGACGAGGACGAGGACGATCGAAATCGTCACGTCGGAGAGGAAATGCGCGCCGAAGGCCATGCGGTTCAGCGAGACGGCGGCGACGAACAGCCCGGTGACGACGCCGATCTGCACCCGCCATTCGCGCGGCACGAACAGCACCAGCGGCAGCAGGCAGGCGACGGTCGCCGCCTCGCCGGAGGTGAAGGAACGGTTCGACCACTGGCTGCCGATGACCCAGGCTTCCTGGAACGGCCAGGCGCCGCCGAACGCCTCGATGTTGATCGGGCGCGGACGGCCCCAGAACACCTTCAAGATGCCGTTTACCAGCAGCCCCGGCCCCAGCAGGAACAGGGTGATGAAATAGAGCGACATGCGCGGCGGCACGAGGCAGGGTTTGTCGGGGAAGGCGACCTTCAGAACGAGGCCCAGCAGCAGCAGCACCGGGAAGGTCAGCGTCACCTGCGAGGCGAGGTCGCGGAAATCCTGCAGCTTGGCGATGCGCGCCGCCGGGAAGCCTTCCCCCTCGACATAGAACAGGCCCGCGAAGGCGCGGTCGATGCCGGCGCACAGGTAGAAGAACGCCGAGACGAACACCGCGAGGGCGATGGTGTAGGTGATCGGGCGCCGCTTGAAGTCGTCGCACACATGCTCGCGAAAGGCGCCGAAATCGATCATATCGGGAACTGGTTCACTCGTGTCGCGGGCACAGTCGTACCGGGGATGAAGGCGCGGGGACAGCGCCCGGTTCGGCACCATGTCCGCCATTTGGGGCGGCGCCGTCAACCGGCTTGGCTGTCGCCCGTCTCAGCGCCGGGCCACGACCCCGATGTCGCGCAGAAAGCCAAGGATTTCGCGGGCGGCCTCCTCGGGCGGAGGATCGACCAGCAGCCGGCCGCCGCCGCTCGCCGCCTCGGTCGCCGCTTTCAGACGCTCCGCCGCCGAGGCACCGGCCGCCGCCTTGGCGATCAGCTTCGGGCGCGGGCGATAGGGGCGTTCCTCCAGCGAGGCCGCCGCGCGCGGGGCGGCAAGGCCGGGCCGCGTCTCGATGAGGCCGCGCCGGGCCGACGCGAAGGCGAAGGGGCGGGGGGCGGGCGCGGCCGGATGCACGGTGACGAGCACCGGCAGGCGCACGAGCAGCCGGCGTCGGGCGCCGCGCGGCAGCGCCTGCTCCACCGCCAGCGTGCCGGGCGCCTCGCCCGGCGCCAGCGCGGCGGCATCGGCGATGATGGGCAGGCCGAGCGCGCGGGCCAGCGCATAGGGCAGCAGGCCGGTATCCTCGCCGCCCTGCGAGGTGCGGCCGGCGAGGACGAGATCGAAGGCACCCTCGCGCAGCGCCGCCGCAAGGCTCGGCAGCGGGTCGTCGCCGTCCGGAATTGTGAGATGGACGAGGCGCGGCAGGCCGTGGCCGAGCACATCGCGGAGCGGGCCGATGTCCGGCCCGGCATGCAGGCCGGACAGTTCCGCCCCGTCGAGCCCGGCGGCGAGCCCGATGGCCTGCACCTCGACCGGCACTGGCGCGGGGCGGCCGGAAACGGCATGGCGGCCGGCGGAGAGCAGCACGGCGATCCTCATGAGCCGGCCTCCTCCGCGAGCAGCCCTATGAGCGCCGGCATCACCTTCTGCGCGTCGGCGACGATGGCGAGGCCGGCGCGCTCGATCATCGCCGCGTGCAGATCGGTGTTCACCGCCACCACATGCTCGCATTTGGCAACGCCTTGCAGGTGCTGCGGCGCGCCGGCGATGCCGAGGGCGAAATAGCAGCGCGCGTCGAGCACCGTGCCGGAGGCGCCGACCTGCGCCGCGCGCGGCATCAGCCCGGCATCGCACACCATGCGGCTGGCGCCCGGCGTCGCGCCGAGCGCGGCCACCAGCGCGCGGAAGGCGTCGAAATCGGTGACGCCATTGCCGGCCGAGACGACGAAATCGGCCTCCGCCAGCGACACGCGCGCCGGGTCGGCCGGAATGAATTCGGCGGCGAGGATGGCGCCGCCGGCCGGCTCGGGAAAGGCGAACGCGACCGGCAGCGCCTCGTGCACCGTGCCGGCATGCGGCGCGACGGCATCGGCGGCGAGGCTGACAAGGCGCGGCGGGGCGCCGCGCTGCTCGGTCCGACGGCCATGAGCGGGGCGGGTGACGGCCTTCGGCGACAGGCTTTCGGCTCCGGCGAACAGTTCTTCGCCCGACAGGGCGGCGAGGCGGCGGGCAAGGTCGCCGCCCTCCGCGCTCTCGGCAAACAGCATATGGCGCAGATCGAGCGCGGCGCGCACGGCATCGAGCGCCAGCGCCTTCGCCTCGGGGTCGTAGCCGGCGACTGGCAGGGTCAGCACGCGGTCGGCGCCGGCGCCGGCAAGCTCGTCGGTGGCGAGGTCGACGAGGGCCAGCACCGCGCCGCCGTCGGCGTCGGCGAGAAGGCGCGCGGCGCCGAAAAGCTGGCGGTCATGCGGGGTGAGGCGCCCGCCCGGCGCGTCCGGCACCAAGGCGACGAGATAGGCCGGCTGCGCGATCACCCGCAGCCGCGGCGCGGCGTCCGCCGGTGCGGCGAGGGCGGGCGGCGCCGCCGAGGCGGCCGGCGCGCGCTGGGCACGGTCCAGCCGGCGGCGCAGCGTGCCGGGCACCAGGGCGACGCGTTCCTGCGCGCGCGGGTCGCGGCGCGGCCGGCCGGAGGCGGAAAGGGCGTCCTCGGGCGCGGCATCGGGCACGCGCGCGAGATCGAAGCGCGGGCGGGCGCCGCCGGTCACGCGATGAGCGGCGCGCGCGGCGCGGGGATCCTTGCGCGGCCTGTTCATGCGAGCGTCTCCGCGCGGGGCGTGGCGGGGGCGGCCTCGACCGCCCTCAGCACCAGTTCGGCGATGTCGGCGACGTCGGGCCGCTCGCCGGTGACGCCCTCCAGCATGGCCGAGCATTGCGGGCAGGCGACCGCCACGATGGCCGCGCCGGTCGCGCCCGCCTGGCCCATGCGGATATCGGGGATGCGGCGCTCGCCCTCGATGTCGGAGACCGGCGCGCCGCCGCCGCCGCCGCAGCACATGGAGCGCCGGCCCGAGCGCTCCATCTCGAGCCGCTCCAGCCCCAGCCGGTCGAGCAGGCGGCGGGGGGCGTCGACTTCGCCATTGTAGCGGCCGAGATAGCAGGGGTCGTGATAGGTCACGCGCGCGCCGTTCAGCCCGCCGACGGCGAGGCGCCCCTGCGCCACCAGATCGTCGAGGAAGGCGCTGTGGTGGACGACCTCGTAATCGCCGCCAAAGGCGCGGTACTCGTTGCGCAGGGCGTGCAGCGCGTGCGGGTCGGCGGTGACGATGCGCGCGAAGGAATAGCGCGACAGGGTGGCGATGTTCTCGGTCGCGAGCCGCTGGAAGGTCGCCTCGTCGCCGAGCCGGCGGGCAAGGTCGCCGCAGTCGCGCTCCTCCGGCCCGAGCACGGCGAAGTCGACGCCGGCCCTTTGGAGCAAAGTGACGAGGGCGCGCAGCGTGCGCCCGTAGCGAAGTTCATAGGCGCCTTCGCCAAGCCACAGCAGCACCTCCGCCCGGCCCTTGGCCGCCATCACCGGCAGGGTGAGGCCGGCGGCGAAATCGGTGCGGGCGGCCAGCGGGCGCCCGCCCGGTTCGTCGGCATAGCGCAGCTCCATCAGCGGCGGCGAGGCCTTCACCGGGAGCGCGCCCAGCTCCAGCGTCTGGAAGCGGCGCAGATCAAGGATGGCGTCGACATGCTCGATCATCATCGGGCATTCCTCGACGCAGGCGCGGCAGGTGGTGCAGGACCACAGCGTGTCCGGGTGGATCATCGCCCCGATGCCGACGATGGGCAGGCCCGGCCCGCCGACCCCGGCGACCGGGCGGGCGTTCGGGTAGGGGCTGCCGGCGTAAGTCCCGTTGGTGGCGCCGGGCTGGATCGCGGCGGCAAGGTCCTGGATCAGCCGCTTGGGGTTCAGCGGCTGGCCGGCGGCGAAGGCCGGGCAGGCGGTTTCGCAGCGCCCGCACTGGATGCAGGCGTCGAAGCCGATCAGCCGGTTGAAGGCGAAGTCGGCCGGCGTCGCCACGCCGAGGCGCGGGGCGTCGAGATCGAGCGGGGCGAGGGCGGTGGCGGGCTTGCCCTCGAAGCGGCCGGGGCGGGGATGGGCGACGAGATGGGCGGCGCCGGCGAAGGCGTGGCGCATCGGCCCGCGATCGATTTGCCGCGCGAGGCCGAGCCCGCCCGCCGCCGCCAGCGCGAGGCCGATCCAGCCGAGCGGGCGCAGCGCGCCGCCGAGGGAGGCGTCCAGCGCGACGAGGAAGCCGCCGGCGGCATAGGCGGCCAGCAAGAAGGGCAGCAACTGGAACCGCCCGCCCGACAGGCGCGCCGGCTTCACCGGAAGGCGCCGCCGGCCGACCATGAAGCCGCCGGCCAGTGCCGCCGCGAAGGCGAGCGCGACGACCCACCAGTAGAGCCTGGCATCGCCGAGAACGGGGATCAGCCCGAGCAGCGCCAGCGCGGAGCCGGCCAGCAGCCCGCCGGCGGCGAGCGCGTGCATCCGCGCCGCATAGGGGTCGCGCCCGACCACGTGATGGACGTCGACGAGGTAGCGCTTCGGCAAGGCGAGCAGGCCGGCCACCCAGTCGACCGTCGCGGCCTGTCCGACGCGCCACAGAAGCGCGCGCCGCACCGCGAGCGCGCCGGCGACGAGCCCGATGGCGAGGACGACGAGCGCGAGGGCGAGCGCGGTATCAGTCATGGCCGCGCCCGGCGCTCGGGGTGGCGGTTCCCCTCACCCGGCCCTGCGGGCCGACCTCTCCCCGGCGGGGAGAGGTGAGAAAGCAGGCGGGTGAGGCGTGGCGAGGTAAGGATTGGGCGCAGGGGTGCCAAAACCCTCTCCCCGTGGGGGAGAGGGTAGGGTGAGGGGGCTTCCCGGGCGAGACGGCCGGACGGCAGGCACTTTCCGTCATCCCGGACGAGGCCCGCAGGGCGTCGAGCCGGGATCGCTCGCCGATTACGCGGACGATCCCGGATCGGCCTGCCGGCCGTCCGGGATGACGGCGTTTGAGGCGGATAAAATGGTGCGAGGCGCCCATGGCCCCCTCACAAATCCTTGCACAGACGCAG
Source organism: Ancylobacter sp. TS-1 (assembly GCF_009223885.1). Taxonomy (NCBI): domain Bacteria; kingdom Pseudomonadati; phylum Pseudomonadota; class Alphaproteobacteria; order Hyphomicrobiales; family Xanthobacteraceae; genus Ancylobacter; species Ancylobacter sp. TS-1. The sequence continues at coordinate 1,889,203 of NZ_CP045144.1, read as the reverse complement.
CGAGTCGTAGAGCGCGGCGTGGATGTTGCGGCCGGTCCAGGCGTCGCCGACGCGGTAGAGCGCGAAGCCGGGCTGGCCGGACCAGCGCTGCGGCGCTCCGGCGACGAGGGCGTCGAGGTCGGTCTCGCCGTCATTGACGGAGGCCCCGCGCAGCGCCTCGAACAGCCCGTCAACGGGGAGCGTGCCATGGTCGACCACCACGCGGTCGATCACCCGCTCCTCCTCGGCGTCGGTCATGGTGTTGCGCAGGGCGGCGACCAGCCGGTTGCCCTCGGGATAGATCTCGAACAGCTCGGTATTGGGCGTCATCACCACGCCGAGCTTGTACAGCTCGCGCAGATGCACCGGCTTGTTGGTGGTGCCGACTTCCTGCGCGATCTGGAGGTCGTGCGTCACCAGCTCGACGAGGCAGCCCTTCTTCGCCAGGAATTCGGCGGTGGAGGCGGCGTTGTGTCCGCCGATCTCGTCATAGAGCAGCACCGAGCCGGTGGGCTCCACCTTGCCGGTGAGGATGTCCCAGGTGGAGACGGTGTGCTCGTGGCCGGCCACATGGCCGGGGTTGGGCAGGCCGCCGGTGGCGACGATCACCACGTCGGGATTCTCGGCGCGGACGTCTTCCTCGGTCGCCGCGCGGCCGAGGCGGATATCGACGCCCTTCTTCGAGACCTGCCCGTAGAGCCAGCGCGGAATGCCCGACAGCGCCTCGCGCCATGTCGCCTTGGCCGCGATGTTGATCTGGCCGCCGACGACGGGCTCCTTCTCGAACAGCACCACGGAGTGGCCCCGCTCGGCGGAGACGCGGGCGGCTTCCAGCCCGGCCGGGCCGGCGCCGATCACCACCACCTTGCGCACGACGTCCGCCTTCGGGATGACGTGCGGCATGGTCGCCTCGCGCCCCGTCGCGGCATTCTGCAGGCACAGCGCGTCGCCGCCGACATAGATGCGGTCGATGCAGTAGCCGGCGCCGACGCACTGGCGGATGTCGTCGTCGCGGCCCTCCATCAGCTTCTTCACGAGGTGCGGGTCGGCGATGTGGGCGCGGGTCATGGCGATCATGTCGACATGGCCCTCCGCCACGGCGCGGGCGCCGGTGGCCAGATCCGTCACGCGCTGGGCGTGGAAGATCGGCACGTCGACCTCGCGCTTGATGGCGCTCGGCAGATAGAGGAAGGGCGCGACGGGAAAGGACATGTTGGGCAGCGAGACGGCATGGGACATCTCGTCCCGCGCCTGCCCGCCCATCACGTTGAGGAAGTCGACGAGGCCGCGCCTGGCATATTCCGAGGCGATGGCCACGCAGTCCTCATGGGAGAGGCCGTCGGCTATCATCTCGTCGCCCGACATGCGCATGCCGATCACGTAGTCGCCGCCGGTGGCCTCGTGCATCGCCTCCAGCACCTCCCTGCCGAAGCGCATGCGGTTCTCCAGGCTGCCGCCATATTCATCGGTGCGCTGGTTGACGGAGGGCGACCAGAACTGGTCGACGAGGTGGCCATGGGCGGCGGAAATCTCGCAGCCGTCCAGCCCGCCTTCCTTGCAGCGGCGCGCCGCCTCGGCAAAGGCCTTCACCACGCGGCGAATGTCGTTTTTGTCCATCGCGCGCGGGATGGTGCGCGAGGCCGGCTCGCGGCGCACGGAGGCGGACAGGGTGGGGAACCAGTTCTCGGTGTCCCATTTGGTGCGCCGGCCCATATGGGTGAGCTGGATCATCAGCTTCGCGCCATGGGCGTGCACCCGCTCGGCGAATTGCTGGAAATAGGGGATCACGCTGTCGTCGGCGACAGAGATCTGGTTCCACGGCGCGGCGGGGCTGTCGATGGCGACCGAGGAGGAGCCGCCGAACATGGTCAGCCCGATGCCGCCTTTGGCCTTTTCCATGTGGTAGAGCTGGTAACGCTCCTGCGGCTTGCCGTCCCGGCCGTAGCCCGGCGCGTGCGAGGTCGACATCACGCGGTTGCGGATGGTCAGGCCCTTGAGGGTCAAGGGTTTGAGGAGGGCCTCGGCATTGGCGATCATGATGGTCGGCGCGCTCCTTCGACCATGGTCTTCTCTCGGGTCTTTTTCCCGATGGTCGCACGATAGGTCGCATGCACCCGTGGTGCACAGAAGATTTGCGCCATCGCGCCGGTAGCGTTGCGACCCGGCTTCAGCGCAGCAGGATGCGCAGGGCGGAAGGGCCGGCCAGCGCGAGCACCAGCAGCGCCAGCGGCACCGAGAAGACGAAGCCGACATAGCTGAAGCCGACCGCGCCGACGATGCCGCCGCCGAAGAAGCAGGCGAGGAAATAGCTCAGCAGCTTCAGCTTCTCGCGGTCCGCCAGCACCAGCGGAACGCCGCTCCCGCGCCGGCGGCGGTTGGAATAGAACAGCTTGCCGAGCTCGATGCCGATATCGGTGACGATGCCGGTCATGTGCGTGGTGCGGATCTTGGCACCGGACATCTTGGTCACGGTGGCGTTCTGCAGCCCCATGATGAAGCACAGCACCGCCACCTCCATGCCGAGGGCGAGGGTGGAATGGCGCGTGTAGGAGCCGAGCAGGCCGAAGGCGAGCAGCAGCAGCGCCTCCAGCGTCAGCGGCAGGGAATATTCGCGCCCCGCCACATGCAGGCGTCCCCAGTTGACGAGGATCGCCGAGGTGGCGGCCCCGGCCACGAAGGCTATGAGCGCGCCGCCGCCCGCCAGCACGAGGTCCATGGCGCCGACCACCGCATGGTCCGCCGCCGAGGAGATGATGCCCGACATGTGCGAGGTGTACTGGCCGACCGCCAGCAGGCCGCCGGCATTGGTGGCGCCGGCGACGAAGGTCATGGGCAGGCCGAGCCAGACGTCGGCGAGCGGCGTGCGCTCCGGCGCCAGTATGCCGGCGGCGAGGTCGCTGTAGCGTGCCGCCAGCTTGCGGTAGCCGGTCGGTTTAACGGGCGCGTTCATGGGCGCATTCATAGGGCGCGCGCGGGGCCGGCCCGCGCTTCGGGAGTTCGGGGCGATGATTGCCTGTGTAATTAATACCACGTGCCGGGCCGCGCCATAACAGCCAATGCTTAGGGCTCAGCCGCCGCGCCGCTCGCCGCTGGGCGGGCGGCCGAAATGGCGGGCATAGGCGGTGGAGAAATGCGCCGCCGACTGAAAACCGCAGGCGATGCCGACATCGGTGACGGGCAGCGGCGAGAGGCGCAGCAATTCGCGCGCCCGCTCCAGCCGCAGGCGCAGATGGTAGGCCGCCGGGGTGACGCCGAGATGCCGGCGGAACAGCCGCTCCAGATGGCGCGGCGAGATGTCGAGCCGGCGGGCAATGGCGGCGATGCCGGGCGGCTGCTCGATGGCGGCCTGCATCATTCTCACCGCGCGGGCCAGCGTCGGGTCGGGCAGCGCCGGGCGCGGGCGCGCCTCCACCTTGGCGCGGGCGGGGCGGGCGCGGTCGACGATGAACTGCTCGGACACCTTGTCCGCCAGCGCCCGCCCGCCCTTCGCCTCGATCAGCGCCAGCATCATCTCGAGCGGCGCCACGCCGCCGGTGCAGGTGAGGCGGTCGCGGTCGATCACGAAGGCGTCCTCGGCGAAATCGATGTCGGGGAATTCCTCGCGGATGGCGGAGAGGTTCTCCCAGTGGACGGCGCAGCGGTAGAAGTCGAGCAGCCCGGCATCGGCCAGTACGAAGGCGCCGGTGCACAGCGCGCCGAGCGCCACGCCGCGCCGCGAGAGCCGGCGTAGCGCGTCCTCGATCGGCGGGGTGGCGGCGTGGCGCACGTCGATGCCCCCGCACACCAGCAGCAGGTCGAGCGGCCCCGCCCCGGCCAGCGCCACGGTGGGCGCGAGGGTGAGGCCGTTCGAGGCGGCGGCGGGCGCGCCGTCGAGCGTGACGATGCGCCAGGAATAGATCTCGGCCTCGGCGACGTAGTTCGCCATGCGCAGCGCCTCCAGCGCGTTGGCGCAGGCGATCATCGAATGGTTCGGCAAAGTGAGGAAGCCGATGCGCGTCAGGGAGGCGAGGTCGAGCACGGTCGCGGGTCCGGGAAGGGTTGCGTTGCCGAATGTTGCGGGGCGTCGAACTGGGACATCGCCGCGCAGAAATACCTAGGCTTTGTCTTCGATCGGCGCGAATGGTGCCGCAAATTTGACGCCTGCACAGGGGGAAATGCGGTCAAACAACGGGGAAACCTTCCATGCGGATCAGCACGAGCCTTCTTTCCGCCCTGCGTGAGCGGGTGCCTGGCCGCCTCCTGCTGCCGGTCGGCTTCGCGGTCGTCGTCGCCACCGGCGCCTATGTGGTCGCCGAGGGCACCGGATATGAGCGCGGCAAGGCGGCGCAGGCGAGCGCACAGGAAAGCGTGCGCAACCTCGCCCGGCTGGTCGCCCAGCCGATCGAACTCGACGAGGAGCCCACCCTCAAGGGCGACCGGCAGGACCTGCCCACCATGATCCGCGCCATCGAGCCCTCGGCGGTCTACCGCGCGCCGCAGGCGGCCCGTGCGGCCGGGTCGGCCAAACCCAGGCCCGCCGCCGAGGCGTCGGCCGCCATCGAGCACGCGGCGCTGCCGGCCGGGGTCGAGCGGTTCGACCGCTGCGAGGGCGCCTGCGAGACGCGCGATCCGAAGATCGTCCAGACCGCCTATCCGGTGCTGATGGAATCGCCGGAAGCCACCGCCGCGCGCGTGGCGGCCGGCCCCAATGCGCCGCCCGCGCCGGTGATCGCCCGCGCCGACGAGCCCGCGGCCGGGCTTCTCGGCCTGCCGCCGCTGCCGAGCGCCGGCGAGATCGTCGACCGCACCGTGCAGGGCACGACGCAGGCCTATGACAGCATGAAGCAGGCGGTGAGCGGGGCGATCGACTTCCTGCGCTGATTCGCTTCGTCATCCCGGACGGCCGCAGGCCGAGCCGGGTTCGCGTGCTGTCACGGGTGGTGCCTCAGCGATCCACCACCAGATCGCTCGTCGGCTTCGAGCAGCACAGCAGCGCCATGCCGGCGTCGATCTCGCGCTGGCGGATGCCGCCGCCATGCTTCATGTCGACCGTGCCGGACACCAGCTTCGACTTGCAGGTGCCGCACAGGCCCTTGGAGCAGGAGGAAGGCAGGCGCACGCCGGCGCGGCGCGCCGCGTCGAGCACGAACATGTCCGAGCGGCACTCGATGGTGCGCTTCTGTTTGGCGAACTCGATGGAATAGGTCGTGACCTCGACCGGCTCGGCGGCCGCTGCCTGCGCCGGCTCGGCCGCGGCGACGGCCTGCGCCACGCTCTCCTCGACCGCTTCCTGAACCGCCTGCACCGCCTCGGCCACCGCCACCTCGGCGGCGACCGCCGGCTCGGCCTCGGCCAGGGCGCCGAAATCGAAGCTCTCCTCGTGGTGGCGGGACATGTCGAAGCCCGCGCCCTTCAGCATCTCGCGCACCGCCGCCATGAACGGCGCCGGGCCGCAGACAAACACCTCGCGCTCGCGGAAATCCGGTGCGACATGGTTGAGCACGCCGCCGTTCAGCCGGCCGCGAAGGCCGTGCCACGGCGCGAACGGGCTGTCGCCCTCGCAGACCGGGGCGAAGCGGAAGCTCGCCGGCTGGTTGCGCGCCATCAGTTCCAGCTCGCCCCGGAAGATGATGTCGGCGGGCGAGCGCGCCGCGTGCACGAACACGATGTCGCGCGGCTCGCCGAGGTCGTGGAAGGTGCGGGCCATCGACATCAGCGGGGTGATGCCGCTGCCGCCGGAGAGGAACAGGTATTTCGGCGCGGGCGCGGCCTTGCCGAGGGCGAAGCAGGAGAAATCGCCCATCGGCCCGATGGCGTGCAGCACCGAGCCGACCCGCACGCTGTCATGCAGGAAGTTCGACACCGGCCCGCCGGGCACGCGCTTCACGGTAATCGCGATGGTGTGCGGGCGGGTGGGGGCGGAGGCAATGGTGTAGCAGCGGTTGACGCTCTCGCCGCCGACCGGAATGTCGAGGGTGAGGAACTGGCCGGGCTGGTAGCGGAAGACGCAGGGCTGCCTCGGCGCCAGCACGAAGGTCTTCACATCCGCCGTCTCCTGGCGGATCTCGCGCACCACGAGGGCGTCATCGGCCTCCGGGTTCCAGACCGGCAGGGTGCCGGAAAGGCGCGAGGCGGCCGGGTCGGGCGAGGCGGCTGACGTGGTGGTCATGTGCTTTGATCTCGATCAAACGACGTTCGGGAGAAACGTTCGCGCCCCCTCCCCGGCGGGGAGAGGGGTAGTTCGGGCAGGGCAGGCGCCTCATTCCCCGTCATCCCGGACGGCCACAGGCCGATCCGGGATCGCGTGCCGCACGGAGAGCGATCACGGCTTTACGGCTTCGCCTTCGTCCGAGATGACGGCGACTGCCGGGACCGCAGGTGCTTACCGCCCCAGATGCTCGCTCATGCGGCCGACATACCAGTTGCAGAATTTGTCGACGAGCATCTCGGTGTGCGGCGAGTAGGGGCCGGGCTCATAGGCCGGGCTGCGGGCGCCTTCCTGGCAGTAGCCGACGAGGGTCGAATCCTGGTCGTTGGTGGCGTCCCATACGCCGGTCAGGTTCTCGATGTTGTAATCGACGCCCTCGACCGCGTCCTTGTGGACCAGCCACTTGGTGCGCAGCAGCGAGCGCTCGGCGTCGAGCGGCAGCACCGAGAAGACGACCGCGTGGTCGGACATGAAGTGGTGCCACGAATTCGGCTGGGTCCAGAAGTGCAGCGCGCCGTGCCGGGGATCGTTGATCTTGCCCAGCAGCTTCTTGCAGGCGGCCTGGGTGTCGTGGGTGTGGCTCTCGCCGGCGCCCGCCAGCGGCAGGCGCTCGGTGCGGAAGCCCGTCACCATGTCGTCGAGGTGCTCCATCATGGTCGAGGGGAAGCCGCAGCTTTCCCATTCGCGGTGCGAGGAGTTGACGAGCTTCGCGTAGTCCTCGGCCTCCTGACGGCCATGGTCGTCGAGTTCCTCCGGCGCGAAGCCGAAGCCATAGGCGAATAGCGGCACGGTCAGCTCGGGATGGTTGCCCGCGCAGTGATAGCACTCGCGGTTGTTCTCCATGGTGAGCTTCCAGTTGCCCGGCTCGATGATGTCCTTCTCGAAGGCGACCTTGGCGTTCTTCAGGTCGTGCGGGGCGAGATAGGGCGCCATCTTCGCCGCCATGACGTCGAAGTCGGCCGGCGGCTCGTCGGACAGGCACACGAAGATGAGCCCTTCCAGCGAGCGCACATGCACCGGCTTGAGGCCGTGGCAGGAGGGATCGAAGTTCTGGCCCATGTGCTCGGCGAAGAGCAGCTTGCCGTCGAGGCCGTAGGTCCAGCTGTGGTAGCGGCAGACGAGGTTGCCGACCGTGGTCTTGTAGTCGTGAACGATCGGCGCGCCGCGATGGCGGCAGACATTGTGGAAGGCGCGGACCTCGTTGTCGTCGTCGCGCACCAGGAAGATGCTGGCCTTGCCGATGTTCAGGGTCATGGCGTCGCCGGGTTCCGGAATGTCGGGCTCGACGCCGACGAAGATCCAGTGACGGCCGAAGATGACGTCCATGTCCGCCTCGAAAATCTCGGGGCTGGTGTAGAACGGCGCCTCCAGGCTGTAGCCCGGCTGGCGGCGGCGCAGCAGCGCCTTGAGCGGCGTATGGGTGGTGTCCAGCATCGGCCTGTTCTCCCTCGCGGGTTCCCGGCCCGCTTGTCGACTGGAATTGTTCGACGGAAGCGCGCCAACGACTTTCACCGATGCGACAGGCAGTTTGCTGAACGCGACATTCGCCGGAACTGTGAAGCGGCGCCCCGGCGCCCCGGCGCGCCGCTCAGGCGTCCGCGCGGGCGATCAGCGCCAGCGCGGTCTTGAGCCCGTCCATCGAGGCGGTATCGCCGACCCAGCCGAGATAGCCGTCGGGCCGCGCCAGCCAGACCGTGCCGGGCTTCGCCTCGAAGGCATCGGCGAACCCGCCGTCGCCGTCGCGCAGCACCGGAATGTCCTCGCGATCGCCGAGCGGGGAATCGCCCGCCACGACGGCGAAGGCCGAGACGGCCGGGCCGAGCGCCGCGCGCGCCAGCTGCGAGAGTTCCACGAGTGCGGTCAGGCCGGCTTCGTCGCCGGCATAGCCGAACAGTACGTGCCGTCCGCGTCCCAGCCGCTCATGCAGGCGGAGCGGCAGGCCGACATAGGCGCGGCGCAACCCGCCGGCGTCGGGGATGCGGTCGCCGGCGGCGAGGGGGGTGCCGGCGGCGTCCACCCGCTCGTCGCGGACGATGGCACTGCCGCGATACGAGATCAGGAGCTGGGTCTCGCGCATGCCCGGCAGCGGCGAGCGCTGGGCGAGCGTCTCGTTGAGGGCGCGGCTGGTGTTCTCCACCAGATCGAGCCCGACCGCGCGGCGCTCGGCCGAATAGCTGTCGAGCAGGCCCGGCGCGTCGCGCCCGTCGAGCGCCAGGGTGAGCTTCCAGGCGAGGTTGTAGGCGTCCTGCAGCCCGGTGTTCAGCCCCTGCCCGCCGACCGGGGGATGCAGATGCGCGGCATCGCCCGCCAGGAAGGCGCGGCCCTTGCTGTAGCTCGACACCAGACGGTGGTTGACCCGGTAGACCGACGACCAGTGCATCGATTTCAGCACGGTGCCGGCCGGCAGCATCGGCGTCATCAGGGCGCGGATTTCGTCGAAGCCCGGCGGCTGCGGGCGCTCTCCCTCGGCGGCGCGCAGCATGGAATCGGGCAGCACGGCCGAGAGACGGTAGCGTTCGACCGAACCGGCCACCGGCACGGCGGCGAGCGCGTTGGCGGCATGCTCCGCCGTGGCGCTGACATTGAAGCGGTAGAAGCGCCCGCGCGGCAGATCCCAGCCGATCTCCAGATCCGCCAGCACGAAGGTCTGCGGGAACTGGCCGCCTTCGAAGTCGAGGCCGAGGCCGGTGCGCACAGCGCTGCGGCCGCCGTCGCAGCCGACGATGAAGCGGCTCTCCACCACATGGGGACTTCCATCCGGCCCGGTCAGTTCGGCGCGCACGCCGTCGCCGGTTTCCGCGAAGCCGGCGAGCGCCCAGCCGTAATGCACCTTGCCGCCGTGGCGGACGAGGCACGCCTCCAGGATCCGCTCGACCTCGAACTGCGCCAGCGACAGGCTGCCGAAGGGCAGAAGGTCGGGAATCTCCATCGTCGGGCCGGCCACGCCGTCGGTGAAGTTGGAGACGCCGTGCAGCCAGGTGCCGGCGTCCACCGCGTCCTGGGCGATGCCGAAATCGTCGAACAGTTCGAGCGAGCGCGCGGTGATGCCGAGCGCCTTGGTGAAGAAGGTGCGCTCGGTCATGCGGTCGATCAGCAGCACGTCCAGCCCGGCGCGGGACAGGTCGGCGGCGAGGAACAGGCCCACCGGCCCGGCTCCGACGATCAGGACATCAACGCTGGATTTCATCGCCGCTCGCCACCTGTTGCTCAGCTACTGCCGGAATTGCCGCGTGCGTGCCGATTCCGGCGCGCGTCACCGCCGCGACGGCCTCCGGGAATGCCGTCGGCCCCGGGTGTGGACGCGATGTTGGAAACCACGCCGCAGGTGACATCCTGTTGACGAAGGCGGAGGCCGCCGGGTGCGGGGAAGACCGGCACTCAGCGTAACATGGCACCGTTCAGTCGAACAGGCGCTGCGCCGCCACGCTCTGTCCCGGCGGGCCGGGGGCGCGGGCGCGGGCGTCGGAGGGGGTGAAGCCGTGCTGCGCCTTGAACTGGCGCGAGAAATGCGCGCAGTCCGAGAATCCGGCCTCCAGCGCGATATCCGTCACCGAGCGGCCGGTGGTGTCGAGCAGGAAGCGGGCATAGCGCAGCCGAAGCCGGCGGTAGAACTCGGCCGGGCGCTGGCCCATCACGGTCTGGAACAGGCGCTCCAACTGGCGGGTGGAGAGTTGCAGCCGGCGGGCGATGTCGGCGATGGGCAGCGGGTCGGCGAGGTGCTGCTCCATCATCAGCAGGGCGCGGCGCACGCGGTCGTCGGCCACGAGATCGGCAATGGGCGGGTGCGGCTGCGATTCGGTGCCGGGGCGCTGGCGGTCCAGCAGCAGCACGTGCCGGCTTTTCTGGGCGATGGAGCGGCCGAGGAACTTCTCCACCAGCGCGGTGGCGAGGTCCGCTGCGCCGCCGCCGCCGGCGCAGGTGATGCGGTCGCCGTCGATCACATAGAGCCGGTCGGCGACCGGCGTGTGGTGCGGGAATTCCTCGAGAAAGTCCTGATAGTGATACCAGGAGACGCAGCAGCGCCGCCCGGTCATCAGCCCGGCGCGGGCCAGCACGAAGGAGCCAGTGCACACGCCGACCAGCGGCACGCCCGCCTTCGCCGCGCGCTTGAGATAGGCGACGCTCTCCTCGTCGAGCTGCTGGCCGCCATGCAGCAGGCCGCCGACGACGATGATGTAGTGGAAGGCGCCGGGGTCGGCGAGCGGCCCGGAGGGCGCTACGGTGATGCCGCAGCTCGCCCGGATCGGCTCCGGCCGCGCGGACATTACCTGCCAGCGGGCGAAGATCGGCCGCGAGCGGTCGCCCTCGTCGGCAGCGAGGCGGAACTGGTCGACCATCAGCGAGAAGGCCGACAGGGTGAAGTTGTCGGCCAGAATGAATCCGACATTGAGCGCCGGGGCGGCCGAGACCGCGCTTCCGGACCCCGGGGTTCCGAGAGGCGTAGTGCCGAGAGGCATGGGGCGCTGCTGGGTCATGAACGGCTCCGGCGGACAGCATAGCAAACTTGCTGCCCTCGATAGCAAGGAAGATGCCGCAGCGTGCGGTGGGGCCGCCTGTCGTTCCCCGGACACGCGACGCCGCAGGCGGAGCGCAGAGCCGGACGCCCGGATCGGCGCTCCCGCTGCGCCTCCGCTGGTCCGGGATACGGACGCTTCAGCATTCGGGCAGGTTCACGGCGAGGCCCCCGAGCGAGGTTTCCTTGTATTTCGAGGCCATGTCGCGGCCGGTCTCGCGCATGGTGGCGATCACCTTGTCGAGCGAGACGATGTGCGTGCCGTCGCCATAGAGCGCCAGCGAGGCGGCGTTGACCGCGCTGATGGCGCCGAAGGCGTTGCGCTCGATGCAGGGCACCTGCACCAGCCCGCCAATGGGGTCGCAGGTCATGCCGAGGTGATGCTCCATGCCGATTTCGGCCGCGTTCTCCACCTGCGCCGGGGTGCCGCCCAGCGCGGCGGCGAGGCCGCCCGCCGCCATCGAGCAGGCGACGCCGACCTCGCCCTGGCAGCCGACCTCGGCGCCGGAGATCGAGGCGTTGATCTTGAACAGCGCGCCGATGGCGGTGGCGGTGAGCAGGAAGATGTGCAACCCCTCCCGGTTCGCGCCGGGGCAGTGGTCGCGGTAGTAGCGCAGCGTCGCCGGCACGACGCCCGCCGCGCCATTGGTGGGGGCGGTGACGACCTGCCCGCCGGCCGCGTTCTCCTCGTTCACGGCGATGGCGTAGAGGCTGACCCAGTCCATGATCTCGTGCGGGGTGGGGGCGTTGCGGGCGAGCAGGGCGTCGCGGATCGCCTTGGCCCGGCGCTTCACCTGCAGCCCGCCGGGCAGTTCGCCCGAGGTGGCAAGGCCGCGGTCGATGCAGGCCATCATCGCCTCGACCACGCCGTCGAGCCGCGCCTCCACCTCGGCGGGCGGGCGGCGGACGTGCTCATTGGCGAGGACAAGCTCGGCGATGGAGCATTTTTCACGCGCGGCATAGGCCAGCAGTTCGCGGGCGTTGCGGAAGGGATAGGGCAGGGCGAATTCGTCCGGCGCGGGCGGCTGGCCCACCTCGTGCTCCGGCACCACGAAGCCGCCGCCGATGGAGCACCAGCGCGCCTCGGCGATCAGCCCGCCGTCATTGGCGAAGGCGCGGAAGGCCAGCGTGTTCGGGTGCTGCGGGGTGGGCGAGACGCCATCGAAGACGATGTCGCGGGCGGCCTCGAAACCGATGCCATGGGTGCCGGCGAGCGGCAGGCGGCCGTCCTCCGTCACGCCGGCGACGAGGGCATCGCCACGGTCGGGGTCGACATTGCGCGGGTGCAGGCCGGCAAGGCCGAGGATCACCGCCTTGTCGGTGCCGTGGCCCTTGCCGGTCCAGGCGAGCGAGCCATAGAGCGTCACCTCGACCCGGGCGGTGCGGGCCAGCTGGTCGGTCGCAATGAGGCTCTCGGTAAAGCGCAGAGCCGCCAGCATCGGCCCCACCGTGTGCGAGGAGGAGGGGCCGATGCCGATCTTGAAAAGCTCGAAGGCGCTGATCATGGACGCTTAACCCGCTTCGTCATCCCGGCCGGAGCGGAGCGGAGAGCCGGGATCGCCCTCCGTCTGGCAACGATCCCGGATCGGCCTGCGGCCGTCCGGGATGACGTTGAGCATTTGTTGTGTCGAACTTAGGTTTTGCTCGGCAAATGTCAGGCCAGCTCGCGCCGGCCCTCTTCCAGCAGTTCCCAGACATAGGGCGCGAAGGAGCGCCAGACGTCGATGTGGAACACGTCGGGCGCGTGGCGCACCAGCACGATCTCGGCCTTGTGGAACAGGGTGCGGGTGCACGCTCCGACCGGGAAGGCGTCGAGCGACAGGTCCAGCGCGTTGCCCTGGTTCAGCACGAAGGCCGCCTTCTCGCCGGCGATCTCGATGCCGACGCTGCGGGCGGAGACGTCGACGAGCGCATGCGGCAGGCCGGCGGTGGCCGCCTCGATGGCGTCGAAGATCGGGGCCGGTTCGGCGCCGGGGACGATGAGCAGCCATTCGTCCGGGCCGAGCCAGAGGGCGAAGCGCCCGTCGGCGTCGTTGCGCCGGCAGGCCTCGCGCGGCAGGGGCACGCCGAAGGCCGTGCCGGCGGCCGCGATGGCGGTCTCACGGCCGCGAAAGGCGAGGCGGGCGGCCGGGCCGAGCGCGACAAGTCGCGCGGCTGCGACATCGCGCGGCGTCGCCGCGAGGGCGTGCAGGGGGCTGGCGGAGGCGAGCTCAGGCATTCAGGCGCTCTCCCTTGGGATCGTAGAAGACGGGCTCGACCACTTCGACCTCGATGACGTGGTCCGCCATCGGCACCGAGAGCCTGTCGCCGATGCGGGCGCGGCCACCCTTGACCATGGCGAGCGCGATGGAATGGCCGAGCACGGCGGAATGATAGGAGGAGGTGACGAAGCCGAGCATCGGCACCGGGACCGGGGCCTTGGGATCGGCGACGATCTGCGCGCCTTCCTCCAGCACCACCTTCGGGTCGGTGGTCCGCAGACCGACGAGCTGCTTGCGGTCGGGGGCCGACATGGCGGCGCGCGCCAGCGAGCGCTTGCCGACGAAGTCCTTCTTGGCCTTGCCGACCGCCCAGCCGAGATTGGCGTCGTCCGGCGTCGCGGTGCCGTCCGTCTCCTGGCCGACGATGATGTAGCCCTTCTCGGCGCGCAGCACGTGCATGGTCTCGGTGCCGTAGGGCGTGATGCCGAAACGCTCGCCGGAGGCGTAGATGGCTTCCCACACCGCGCGGCCATAGCCGGCCGGCACGTTGACCTCGAAGCCGAGTTCGCCGGTGAAGGAGACGCTGAACAGGCGGGTCGGCACGCCGAGTATGGTGCCCTCGCGCACGCTCATATGCGGGAAGGCTTCCTTGGAGAGGTCGATGCCCTCGATCAGCGGTTCGAGAACCTCACGCGCCTTCGGCCCCTGCACGGCGATCACCGCCCATTGCTCGGTGGTCGAGGTCAGCCACACGTCGAGGTCCGGCCATTCGGTCTGGAGGTAGTCCTCCATGTGCGCCAGCACGCGCGGGGCGCCGCCGGTGGTGGTGGTGACGTGGAAGCGGTCCTGCGACAGCCGCCCGACCACGCCGTCATCCATCACGAAGCCGTCCTCGCGCAGCATCACGCCGTAGCGCAGCCGGCCGGGCTCGAGCTTGGCCCAGGCGTTGGTGTAGATGCGGTTCATGAACTCGGCGGCATCCGGGCCGACCACCTCGATCTTGCCGAGGGTGGAGGCGTCGAAGAGGCCGACCGAGGCGCGCACCGCCCTGCATTCGCGGGCGACCGCCGCGTGCATGTCCTCGCCGCCGCGCGGGAAGTAGTGCGCGCGCTTCCACAGCGACACGTCCTCGAAGGCGGCGCCGTGCGCGGCGGCCCAATCGTGAATCGCCGTCTTGCGCACGGGATCGAACAGGTCGCCGCGCGCCTCGCCGGCGAAGATACCGAAGGTGGTCGGGGTGAAGGGCGGGCGGAAAGTGGTGAGCCCGATCTTCGGCACGCTCTCGCCCAGCGCCTCGGACACGATGCCGAGCGCGTTCATGTTCGAGGTCTTGCCCTGGTCGGTCGCCATGCCCGTGGTGGTGTAGCGCTTCACATGCTCGATGGAGCGCATGCCCTCGCGGGTGGCGAGCGTGATGTCCTTGGAGGTGACGTCGTTCTGCCAGTCGACGAAGGCCTTGGCGAGCGCCGGGTTGCGCCCGTGCGGGGTGGCGCCGATGAAGCCGTCGGCGCCGAGATTCTCGGCGACTGCCGGGAAGGCGCGCGAGGAAGCCGCCGGGGCCGGCGTGGCGCCGCGCGCCGGGGAGGCGAAGTCGCGCGAGGCGAGGGCCGCCGCCTCGCCCTGCGCATAGCCGTCCTCCAGCACGCGCTGGAGACCGTAGATGCCGCGCGCCGCGCCGGCCGAGCGCTCGCGCTCCACCGAGGTGCCGGGCAGATAGGCGCCGCTCGCCGCGTCCCAGGCGAGCTTGCCGCGCGACTGCGAGAACAGGTGGACGCTCGGCGTGAAGCCGCCGGACATCAGCACGGTGTCGCAGGGAACCGCCTCGGCCGGCCCGACCTGACCGCCCTTGACCTTGGCGAGGTGGGCGGAGGACACGCGCAGCCGGCCCTTGGTGCCGGTGACGACGGTGGCGGGGCGCACGTCGATGCCGGCGGCGAGCGCGCGGGCCGGGAGTTCGCCGGTGACTTCGGCGCGCAGATCGGCGATGGCGGCGATGGTGACGCCGCCGGCCTTTAGGTCGAGCGCGGCGCGGTAGCCGGCGTCGCAGGCGGTGAAGATCACCGCGCGCTCGCCGACCTTGGCCCCGTAGCGGTTGAGATAGGTGCGGCCGGAATCGGCCAGCAGCACGCCCGGACGGTCATTGTCGGGGAACACCAGCGGGCGCTCCAGCGCGCCGGAGGCGAGCACGACTTCCTTCGCCCGCAGCTTCCACAGCCGCTCGCGCGGCAGGTCCGTGCCGGGGGCGGCGAGGTGCTCGGTGACGCGCTCGGCCAGCGCGATGAGATTGTGCGGGAAATAGCCGAAGGCGGTGGTGCGCGGCAGCAGGGTCACATTGTCCCGCGCCGCCAGCGTCGCCAGCGTGGCGGCGAGCCATTCGGCCGCCGGCCGGCCCTCGATGGCGGCGGAGGCCTCGGACAGCAGCGAGCCGCCAAGCTCGGCCTGCTCGTCGGCCAGCCAGACTTTGGCGCCGTTCTCGGAAGCCGCCAGCGCGGCGGCAAGGCCCGCCGGGCCGGCGCCGACGACGAGCACGTCGCAATAGGCGTAGTTCTGGGTGTAGCGGTCCGGGTCCGGCAGGGTGGGGGCGACGCCCAGGCCCGCCATGGCGCGGATCTTCGGCTCGTAGAACCGCTTCCACGCGCCCGCCGGCCACATGAAGGTCTTGTAGTAGAAGCCGGACGGCAGGAAGGGCGAGAACAGGTCGTTGATCGCGCCGGCATCGAAGGAGAGCGAGGGCCAGCGGTTCTGGCTGGACGCCTTCAGTCCTTCATAGATCTCGACCTGCGTGGCGCGCAGGTTCGGCGCCGAGCGGGCGGCGTCGCGGGCGACATCGACCAGCGCGTTCGGCTCGTCCGAGCCGGCCGAGAGGAAGCCGCGCGGGCGGTGATATTTGAAGGAGCGCCCGACGAGATGCACGCCGTTGGCGATCAGCGCCGAGGCGAGGGTATCGCCGCGATAGCCGTTGAAGGTCTGCCCGTCGAAGCGGAAGGAGACCGGGGCGGCGCGGTCGATGCGCCCGCCCGAGGCGGTGCGGAAGCGGTTGGTCATGTCGCGGACCCTCGGGCGGTGTCCACCTCTCCCCGCCGGGGAGAGGTCGCCGCGCAGCGGCGGGTGAGGGGGGAGGCGGTGGCAGCGAAGGGAAGGCCCCTCACCCCGCCCCTCTCCCCGACGGGGAGAGGGAGAAGAAGGCGCGGAAGGATCATTTTCCGCTCCCCTCGATATCCGGGCGCGGCTCGCCGGCCTTGTAGGTGGTGACGAAGAAGTCGCTCACCGTGTCGCGCAGGGCGTTGAAGTAGCGCCCGCAGCCATGGATGTGGCGCCAGCGCTCGGCGTGCAGGCCCTTGGGGTTGGTGCGGTTGTAGAGGAAATCGGCCCATTCCTCGTCGGAGAGGGCGGAAGGATCGGCCGGGCGGGCGATATGCGCCTCGCCGCCGTAGCGGAATTCGATCTCAGGCCGCTTGCCGCACCAGGGGCAGTCGATGATGAGCATGTCTCGCCCTCCTCAGTGCGCGACGGCGGCGGCGGCCGCTTCGTCGATCAGGAAGCCGTCGCGGAAGCGCTCCAGCGTGAACGGCGCGTTGATCGCGTGCGGGGCGTCCTTCGCGATGGTGTGCGCGAAGACGTGGCCCGAGCCCGGCGTCGCCTTGAAGCCGCCGGTGCCCCAGCCGCAATTCACATAGAGGCCGGGAACCGGGGTCTTGGCGATGATCGGCGAGCGGTCGGGCGTCACGTCGACGATGCCGCCCCAGTTGCGCAGCATGCGCAGGCGGCGGAACTGCGGGACCAGTTCGCAGATGGCGTCCAGCGTGTGGGTGGTGATGTGCAGCGCGCCGCGCTGGGAATAGGAGGTGTAGGCGTCGGTGCCGGCGCCGATCACCATCTCGCCCTTGTCGGACTGCGAGATGTAGGCGTGGATGGTGTTGGACATGACCACGGTGGGGAAGGCGGGCTTGACCGGTTCCGACACCAGCGCCTGCAGCGGGAAGCTCTCCAGCGGCATGCGCAGCCCGGCCATCGCCATGACGACGCTGGTGTGGCCGGCGGCGGAGACGCCAACCTTCTTCGCCCGGATGAAGCCGCGCGAGGTCTCGACGCCCTCGACCGCGCCGGAGGGGCCGCGCCTTATGCCGGTGACCTCGCAGTTCTGGATGATGTCGACGCCGCGCGAATCCGCCGCGCGGGCGAAGCCCCAGGCCACGGCGTCGTGGCGGGCGGTGCCGCCGCGCCGCTGAAGCGCGCCGCCGATGATCGGGTAGCGCATGCTCTTGATGTTGAGCGGCGGGCAGAATTCCTTCACCTGCTCGGCGTTCAGCCACTCATTGTCGACGCCGTTGAGGCGGTTCGAGTGGACGTGGCGCTTGAAGCTGATCTCGTCGTGATGATTGTGCGCCAGCATCAGCACGCCGCGCGCCGAATACATCACATTGTAATTCAGGTCGGCCGACAGGCCTTCCCACAGCTTCACTGCGTGCTCGTAGAGCGCGGCGCTCTCGTCGAACAGGTAGTTCGAGCGCACGATGGTGGTGTTGCGGCCGGTATTGCCGCCGCCGAGCCAGCCGCGCTCGATCACCGCGACATTGGCGATGCCGTGTTCCTTGGCGAGATAATAGGCCGCCGCCAGCCCATGACCGCCGGCACCGACGATGACGACATCGTATTCGGGCTTGGGCTCGGGGTTGCGCCATTGCGGCTGCCAGCCCTTGTGGCCGCCCAGCGCGCGGCGGAACAGCTCGAAGCCGGAGAATTTCTGCACATTCGCCTCCGACGCTCACGTCGTTCGATCGTTGGCAACATGCTTGCGCGGCGACGCGTCACACGCGAGCATTGTTTCGGCGCTGGCGTTGAACGGATGCGACATCGGATGCGACACCGGAGACGAAACGCGTGCGTGGGGACGTCGGCGGCCCGCCGACGGGTGCCCGACCGTCATCTCGGCTGTCACATGGCGGCGCTAATCTCACGTGCTGGTGACCGGGCGCGGCATCCTTTCCTTGCGGAAGCCATGATCGGTGCCTACGTCCGGGAGACCTTTTTCAGCGGGACGCACCATGTTCAACACCGGTAATTTCGACGCCAAGCGGCTTCTCGACCAGTTCCTGACGCCGCAGGCCGGCGGGCAGGGCCAGGCCGGGGGCAATGTGCCGGCACAGCAGAACCCGCTGGGCGGGCTGCTCGGCGGACTGACCGGGGCGCTGGGTGGCGGTTCGGCGGGCGGTTCGGCGGGCGGCGCGCCTGCCGCCGGCGGCGACATGGTGGGCCGCGCCAAGGACTATCTGTCCAATAATGGCGGCTCGCTCGCCTCCGGCGCGGCGGCCGGCGCGCTGGTGTCGCTGGTGCTCGGCAGCAAGGGCGGGCGCAAGATGGCCGGCAATGCGGTGGCGCTCGGCGGCCTCGCGCTGGTCGGCACGCTCGCCTACAAGGCCTACCAGAACTACCAGCAGGGCGGGCAGCCGCAGCAGGCGGCGACGCCGCCGGAGCCGGCGCAGCTTCCCCCGGCGCATTCGCCCTTCCATCCCGACCAGGCCGACCACACCCATTTCGAGGTGACGCTGCTGCGCACCATGATCGCCGCCTCGCTGGCGGACGGGCATATCGACGATGTGGAGCGCGCCGCCATCTCCGCCAAGCTCGGCGAGGAGGGCGCCCGGCTCGACGAGGCCGAGCGGTTCCTCACCGCCGAACTCGCCCGTCCGGCCAGCCCCGAGAGCCTCGCCGCCGCCATTTCGCGCCCGGAGGAGGCGGCGGAGGTCTACATCACCGCGCTGCTCGCCATCGACGCGGACAACAACGCCGAGCGCGCCTTCCTCGCCCGCCTCGCGTCGGCGCTCAAGCTCGATCCCGAGCTGGTGCCGCACCTGCAGGCGGCGGCCCGCGCCGCCCGCGCGGCCTGAGTCCGGCGGGGGCCGGATTCACCCCGGCCCCGCCGTCCCTCGGCCGGAAAACTGGTTAATCGTTAAGGTTAAGCTCGCTTTAAGCACTCGCGGGCACAGTGGCGCTGTCGAAGAACGCCGGGCATGTCCCGGCCATTCCGGGATAGCCACATGCGCCGCGTTGCGTTCCATGGTCGCGAAACACGCCACACCCGGCGGCTGCTGGCCGCTGCGCTGCTGGGCGCCGGCCTCCTCGCCGGGCCGGCATGGGCGGCCGATCCCGGCAGCGACGCGGACGCAGCCGATCTTCTGGCCAAGGCGCCGAAGATCGAGGACCCCAGCGGCTGGTATCTGCGCGGCGACGTCGGCTACGTCTTCAACGAGACGCCCGACATCTCGCAGCTCGACTTCATGCCGGCGCCCGTGGGCGGTTCGCTGGACGATGCCTGGCTGGTCGGCGCGGGCATCGGCCTCAGGCTGAACGACATGCTGCGCGTCGACCTGACGGCGGACTACCGCAGCAAGGCGGACTACACCGCCTCCGGCCTCTCCGCCGACTTCAACGCGACGACGCTGCTCGCCAACGTCTATGTCGATCTCGGCATCTGGCACGGCATCACGCCCTATGTCGGCGCTGGCGCCGGCACGAGCTATGTCTCGGTGACGGACATCGATTTCCTCGGCAACGACATCGGCCGCTCCGACGGCTGGGGCGTCGCCTGGGCGCTGATGGCCGGCGTCGCGGTGGCGGTGAGCGCCAACTGGCAGATCGATGTCGGCTACCGCTACCTGCATCTGTCCGACCCCGGCGCCAACCATGTCGATTTCGAGCAGAGCGCGCACGAGGCGCGCCTCGGCGTGCGCTACCTGTTCGACTGACGCCGGGCTGGGGCGGCACGGTCGACCTTTTCCTCCGGAGTGATCGCGTCCTTCGCGCGGCGGCGCAGGCACGTGGCCGGCGGACCGAAGGTGCCCTTCATTGCGGCATTCGGTTCCGGCATCGCGGGCGATCAGTCCTGCATCGCGGGCGGTCAGTCTTGCTGTAGCGCGCGGCGCTCTTTTTCATGAAAGAACTTCGGGCTCGTCGAGATAGTGCACCATTCCGGCGGCTTGCAGGGCTTCTTCTACTTGATCGTAGTTCGATATGGCGACGGAGCGCGGCACGGAGCGGGCTCTTATCGTCTGCGGCTTCAGCCCGGTCTGGTCCACGCCGAGAAAGGTCTGCAGGTCCTCATAACGGTGGCCTGCGCTGATTTCTTCATAGCTGATATCCAGTCGTGTAAACTTTCTACATAAAAGATTCAATGATTCATCAGAGAATATAAAGTATCTAATATAATTAATCGCTTCATCCGGATCTATGTGTATCGGATCGTGGTCATATCTTTCAATTGATTTCCATTTTCCTGTAATCTGAGCCATTTTCATGGAGAGATACTGGTCGAATTTATTATGTCTTGTAAGAAAGATTATCTTGAAATTCAAATCAAGAAACAGTGCGAAAATTTCAGGATAATCGATTATGTTGTCCCATGGCATTTTAAAGCCAATGGATCTGCTGGACGGATCGTGAAGATCCTCCTCTACAAATCGTCTCAATGTTTTATCGCTGGAAGAATAGAGTTCGCCCGACCTGAAAACCTCGCCGAAGCACCTCACCTGTTGATGAGAATCGAGAAGCCGCTCAAGAAAGGTCGAACCGCTGCGTCCCAGCGACACAACCGAAAAATACTGAACCATCGCGCGTCTCCCGGAATGACCTTAAAATATAGTCATCCCGCCGGCGTGTCGATATCGAGATAAGGCGTTCCGGGCGGTAATATAGTGAGCCTGTATCTGCCGTTGCCATCGCGGCCGCCGCAGCAACCGCAGGGCGGTGTTGGATGCCTGTTGCGTTTCTCCGAGAGCGGGAGTACATCCCCTTCCGGGCTATCCCACCCCACCGTGGGACGTCCATCTGAGAGGATGGCTAAGATGACGAATATCGCTCTGCCGGCGGCGAAGCCGGCGAATCCCAATTTTTCTTCGGGCCCCTGCGCCAAGCGTCCCGGCTGGACGCTGGAAGGCTTGAGCGATGCGCCGCTCGGCCGTTCGCACCGTGCCAAGGTCGGCAAGGCGAAGCTGAAGCTCGCCATCGACCTCACCCGCGAAATCCTCGAAATCCCCGCCGGCTACCGCATCGGCATCGTTCCCGCCTCGGACACCGGCGCGGTCGAGATGGCGCTGTGGTCGCTGCTCGGCGCCCGCCCGGTCGACCTGCTGGCCTGGGAGAGCTTCGGCGAAGGCTGGGTGACGGATGTCGTCAAGCAGCTCAAGCTCAAGGACGCCCGCGTCCTCAAGGCGCCCTATGGTGCGCTGCCCGATCTCGCCGAGGTGAATTTCGACCATGACGTCGTGTTCACCTGGAACGGCACCACCTCCGGCGTGCGGGTGCCGAACGCCGACTTCATCCCCGCCGACCGCACCGGCCTGACCATCTGCGACGCCACCTCGGCCGCCTTCGCGCAGGACCTCGACTGGGCCAAGCTCGATGTCGTGACCTATAGCTGGCAGAAGGTGCTGGGCGGCGAGGCCGCGCACGGCATGCTCATTCTGAGCCCCCGCGCGGTCGAACGCCTCGAGAGCTACGTGCCGGCCTGGCCGATGCCGAAGATCTTCCGCATGACCAAGGGCGGCAAGCTGGTCGAGGGCATCTTCGAGGGCGAGACGATCAACACCCCGTCCATGCTGTGCGTCGAGGACTATCTCGACGCCCTGAACTGGGCCAAGTCGATCGGCGGCCTCAAGGGGCTGCGGGCGCGCTCGGACGCCAATTTCAAGGTGCTCGCCGACTATGTGGCGAAGACGCCGTGGATCGACTTCCTCGCCACGGTGCCGGAGACCCGCTCCAACACCAGCGTGTGCCTCGTCGTCGCCGACCCCGAGGTGAAGTCGCTGCCGGCCGACGCGCAGGCGGCCTTCGCCAAGGCGCTGGCCTCCGCGCTGGAAAAGGCGGGCGTCGCCTTCGACATCGGCGCCTATCGCGACGCGCCGGCGGGCCTGCGCATCTGGGCGGGCGCCACCGTCGAGACGTCTGACCTCGCCGCGCTGCTGCCCTGGCTCGACTGGGCCTTCGCCAGCGCCAAGGCCGGCCTCAGGCAGGCGGCCTGATCCTCTGCGTTCGTCCCCGCCGCTGACGCGAGGGGACGGCGAAGGGGCTGCCGCTCCGGCTCGACGGCGGACGGGACGTCTCCTCCCGCTCCCGCCTGTCGTCGAACCTTTCCGCGAGCCTGTGCCCGACGAACGCTTCGTCGTCCTCTCCCGCCAGCGGCGGGACGCCTTTTCCTTTCCCGCCTGCTGCGGGTTGCACTCAACCTTTTTCGAACAGGATGAAGCCCATGGCTCCCCGCGTTCTCATTTCCGACGCCCTCTCGCCCGCCGCCGTGCAGATCTTCAAGGATCGCGGCATCGAGGTGGATTTCCAGCCGGCCCTCGGTAAGGACAAGGACAAGCTGGCCGAGATCATCGGCAATTATGACGGTCTCGCCATCCGCTCGGCCACCAAGGTGACGCCGAAGATCCTCGCCAACGCCACGCGGCTGAAGGTGGTCGGCCGCGCCGGCATCGGCGTCGACAATGTCGACATCCCGGCCGCCACCGCCAAGGGCGTGATCGTGATGAATACGCCGTTCGGCAACTCCATCACCACCGCCGAGCACGCCATCGCCATGATGTTCGCGCTCGCCCGCGAAATCCCCGCCGCCGACGCCTCGACCCAGGCCGGCAAGTGGGAGAAGAACCGCTTCATGGGCGTCGAGCTGACCGCCAAGACGCTCGGCATCATCGGCTGCGGCAATATCGGCTCCATCGTCGCCGACCGCGCCATCGGCCTGAAGATGAAGGTCATCGCCTTCGATCCGTTCCTCAGCCCTGAGCGCGCCATGGACATCGGCGTCGAGAAGGTCGAGCTGGACGAACTGCTGGCCCGCGCCGACATCATCACCCTGCACACGCCGCTGACCGACAAGACCCGCAACGTTCTCTCGGCCGAGGCGATCGCCAAGACCAAGAAGGGCGTGCGCATCATCAACTGCGCGCGCGGCGGGTTGGTCGACGAGGCGGCGCTGGCGCAGGCGCTGGAGAGCGGCCAGGTGGCGGGCGCGGCCTTCGACGTGTTCATCACCGAGCCGGCCACCGAGAACCCGCTTTTCGGCCATCCCAACGTGATCTGCACCCCGCATCTGGGCGCTTCCACCACCGAGGCACAGGAGAATGTCGCCCTGCAGGTGGCCGAGCAGATGAGCGACTATCTGCTGCGCGGCGCCATCTCCAACGCGGTGAACTTCCCCTCGATCACGGCGGAAGAAGCCCCGAAGCTGAAGCCCTTCATCGAGCTTGCCGAGAAGCTGGGCTCGTTCGCCGGCCAGCTCACCGACACCGACATCAAGTCGGTACGCATCACCTATGACGGCGCGGTGGCCGGCCTGAAGATCAAGGCGCTGACCTCGGCGGCGGTGGCCGGGCTGCTGCGCCCGGCGCTGGCCGACATCAACGTCGTCTCCGCCCCGAGCATCGCCAAGGAGCGCGGCATCGTGGTGGAGGAGACCACCCGCGAGGTCGCCGGCGACTATGAGAGCCTCGTGACGCTGACCGTCGTCACCGACAAGATCGAGCGCTCGGTGTCTGGCACCGTCTTCGCCGACGGGCGCCCGCGCATCGTCGACATCAAGGGCATCAAGGTGGATGCCGAGTTCGCGCCCTCGATGATCTACGTCACCAACGAGGACAGGCCCGGCTTCGTCGGCCGCTTCGCCAGCCTGCTCGGCGATGCGGGCCTCAACATCGCCACCTTCGCGCTCGGCCGCGACCGGCAGGGGGGCGACGCCATCGCGCTGGTCGAGGTCGACGGCACCGTGCCGGCCGAACTGCTCGCCAAGGTGCAGGGCCTTCCCTCGGTGAAGCAGGCCAAGCCGCTGGTGTTCTGAGGCGAGAGACGGCTGCGACAAGAAAAAGGCCCCCGGAGAACCCGGGGGCCTTTTGCGTTGGAAGCGCCCCGCTCAGAGCGGGAAGGCGGCGCGGTGCAGCTTGGCGGCGGCCTTGGACAGCGCGACGATCTGCTCCCAGTCGCCCATGGCGACCGCCTCGTTCGGCGCCACCCAGGAGCCGCCGACGGCGAGAACGTTGGGCTGGGAGAGGTATTTGCCGACATTGTCCGGCCCGATGCCGCCCGTCGGGCAGAAGCGCAGGTCCGGCAGCGGGCCGGCCAGCGACTTGATGAGATTGGCCCCGCCGACCGCCTCGGCCGGGAACAGCTTCAGCACCGGGAAGCCCATGGCGTGCAGCGTCATCGCCTCGGTGGCGGTGGCGCAGCCGGGCATGACCGGCACCGGCGCCTCGGCCAGCGCCTCGGCCAGCGCGGTCGGGCAGCCGGGGCTGACGAGGAAGCGGGCGCCGGCGTCTATCGACTTCTGGATCAGGTCGGGCCGCGTCACCGTGCCGGCGCCGACGATGGCGTCGGGCACCTCGGCGGCGATGGCGGCGATGGCTTCCAGCGCGACGGGGGTGCGCAGCGTCACCTCGATAAGCGGCAGCCCGCCCTCGGTCAGGGCCCGGGCGAGCTTCACGCCGGCCGCGACGCTGGTGATGGTGACGACGGGCACCACCGGGGCGCGGGCGAGCAGGAAGCTGGGATCGGGAAGCGACATCGGGCACCTTTCAGATGAGTGGACTCATGAAGACCGCCGGGCGTCGGCTTGTCGAGAGGCGATGCAAGATTTGTGCGGCGCCGCTCGTCCCGCCGCGCGCGCCATCGGGAACCCCGGGGCGCGCGAGGAGGTTTCTCCCGCGGCAATGACGCATTAGCCTGACGGGCGCGTGACACGGCCCGCCGTTTCCGCGCCGTTCCGCCCCGTGCCGAGGCCGTCCCATGTTCAACATCGATTCCGCCTATCCCCGCGACATGATCGGCTACGGCCGCAACCCGCCGGACCCGAAATGGCCGGGCGGCGCGCGCATCGCCGTGCAGTTCGTGATCAATTACGAGGAGGGCGGCGAGAACAACATCCTGCATGGCGACGCCGCCTCCGAGGCCTTCCTCTCCGAGATCGTCGGCGCCCAGCCCTGGCCGGGCCAGCGCCACATGAACATGGAGTCGATCTACGAATACGGCTCAAGGGCCGGCTTCTGGCGGCTGTGGCGCCTGTTCACGCGGCGCGCGATCCCCGTCACCGTCTACGGCGTCGCCACCGCGCTCGCCCGCAACCCGGAGGCGGTGGCGGCCATGAAGGAGGCGGACTGGGAGATCGCCAGCCACGGGCTGAAATGGATCGACTACCGCAACCATTCCTACGAGGCGGAGAAGGCCGATTTCGAGACCGCGCTGCGCCTGCACGAGCAGGTCGTCGGCGCGCGCCCGCTCGGCTGGTACACCGGGCGCACCTCCGAACACTCGCGACGCCTCGTGATGGAGGAGGGCGGGTTCCTCTACGATTCGGACATCTATTCCGACGACCTGCCCTTCTGGGTCGAGGGCCCGCGCGGGCCGCATCTGAGCATTCCCTACACGCTCGACGCCAACGACATGCGTTTCGCCATTCCGGCCGGCTTCAACTCGGGCGATCCGTTCTTCACCTATCTGCGCGACAGTTTCGACGCGCTCTATGCTGAGGGCGCCGAGGCGCCGAAGATGCTGTCCGTCGGGCTGCACTGCCGGATCGTCGGCCGGCCCGGGCGCATCCTCGCGCTGCAACGCTTCCTCGACCACATCGCCGCGCATGACCGCGTGTGGCTGCCGCGCCGCATCGATATCGCGCGGCACTGGCACACCCACCACAAGCCGGGAGAAACGCCATGAGGACGACAGCACGCAGGGCCGCCGCGCTCGCCGCGCTCATCCTCGCGCCCGCCATCGCCGAGGCGGGGGAGATCGTCATCGCGCTGCCGCAGGGGATGAGCGCGCAGACCACCCGCGTCGCCTATGATTGCGGCGGCTTCGGCAGGGTCGAGGCCCAGTACATCAACGCCCCGCCGGTGGCGCTGGCGACACTTGCCCTCAAGGGCGAGTTCGTGGTGCTCGCCAATGTGCTGTCGGGCTCGGGAGCGCGTTACGCGGGCGGCCGGTACATCTGGTGGAACAAGGGCGGGACGTCCGACCTCTACGACCTGACGCTCGGCGAGGAGTCGCCCCCGGTCGCCTCTTGCGCCGCCTCGCCATGAGCCTGCGGGCGGGGTGCCCGGGGCCGGCGCGGGCGGCGCACCTCCGGCAGATGCTGCTGGATGACGAGGAACAGCAGCGCCGTGGTCCAGCCGAACATCATGATGCCGCTGCCCGCCGTCATCGGGCCGATCAGCCGGGTCGCGGTCTGCTGGAGCGAATCGCCATAGCCGAGCGCGGTGTAATTGACGAAGGCGGAGTAATAGGCGTCGGTATGGTGGGTCACGAGACCCTTGGCAGCATAGACGACGGCCCAGATTCCAACCTCTATGAGGTGGGCGGTGAGCAGCAGGACGTTGGCGACGATGAGCGCCAGCAGCAGCCGCAGCCGGGGATGATGCTTGAGAATCTGATCGTAGGCGTCCGAGAAGTCGATGAGAATGTAGGTGGCCATGAGATGCACCAGCATCACCAGCAGCATCATCGCGATGCCAATGGCGATTTCCTCGAAGATCATCATCGTCTCCCGGGAGCCGGAGGAGGAGTGGATTGCCGGCGGATATAAGCATCCGCGCGCTTAATGCGGCGGAAATTCAACTGGCGGTCGACTGGGCGGCAGCGGAGGGCTGGAATCCCGGCCTTTCCGACGCGGCATGCTTCGGCACGGTCGATCCGGCGGGCTTTCTCGTCGCCGAACGGGACGGCGCGCCGGCGGCGGTGATCTCGGTCGTGAACTATGACGCGCGATTCGCCTTTCTCGGCTTCTACATCGTGCGGCCGGACCTGCGCGGGCGCGGCATCGGCTTGCGGCTGTGGCAGGCGGGGCTCGCCCATGCCGGCGGGCGCACCGTCGGCCTCGACGGCGTGACGGCGCAGCAGGCCAATTACGCGCGGCAGGGCTTCGCCTTCGCCTATCGCAACATACGCCTCGCCGGCACGCCGGCGGAGGGAGAGGCGGGCGGCACGGTCGACCTCGCCTCGCTGCCCTTCGCCGCGATCGAGGCGAGCGACGCCCGCGTGTTTCCCGCTCCCCGCACGGCGTTCCTGAAGGCGTGGCTCGGCACGCCCAGCCATGTGGGGCGGGCGCTGCTGCGCGGGGGCGATCTCGCCGGCTGGGGCGTGGTGCGTCCGGCGCGGCAGGGCTGGAAGATCGGCCCGCTGGTCGCGCAGGACGAGGCGGCGGCCGAGGCGGTGTTCCGGGCGCTGCGGGCGGCGGCGGGCGGGGCGCCGGTGGTGCTCGACGTGCCCGAGCCGAATGCGGCGGCGCTGGCGCTGGCGGGCCGGCACGGGCTGGCGCCGGTGTTCGAGACCGCGCGCATGTATACCGGGCCGATCCGCCCGGTCGACCTTGCCCGGCTCTACGGCGTCACGAGCTTCGAGCTTGGCTGACGTCCGCCGGGCGGCCGGTCTTCGGCGCCCACAGCGTGGCGATGACGACGCCGGCGAGCACCAGCGCGTAGCCGGCCGCATGGTAGAGATGCGGTCGCTCGCCGAGGAAGACGATGGCCAGCGCCGAGCCGAACACCGGCATGAGGTGGAAGAAGGGCGCGGCGCGGTTCGGCCCCACCAGCTGGACCCCGCGATTGAAGAAGAGATAGGCCAGCACCGAGGGGAACACCGCGACATAGGCGATGGAGAGCAGCGCCTGCGTGTCGAAGACCATGGGCGGGCTCACCAGCCGCTCGGCGACGAAGAGCGGGGTGAGCAGCAGCGCCCCGAGGCCGAGGCAGAAGCCGAGAAAACCGAGCTGCGAGAAGGCGGGCCGCCGCGCCAGCAGCGACGAATAGATGCCGTAGACGATCATCGCCGCGATCATCCACAGGTCGCCCTGGTTGAACTCGATGTTGACGAGCACCGCCGGGTCGCCCCGGCAGATGATGGTCAGCACGCCGAGCAGCGACAGGCATATGCCGCCCGCCTGCCCGCGGGAGAGCCGCTCGCCGTTCAGCACGAAGGACCAGAAGGCGATCAGCAGAGGTCCGATCGACTGGATCAGCAGCACGTTGAGCGCCGGGGTGAACTCCAGCGCGTGGTACTGCATGGTGTTGAACAGGGTGATGCCGGTGAGCGCCAGCACGCCGACCAGCTTCCAGTGCCGGCGCAAGAGCGGCCAGTCCGCCCGCATGGCGCGCCAGGCGAAGGGCAGCAGAATCGCCACCGCCAGCACCCAGCGCAGCCAGGCCAGCGTCGCCGGCGGCACGTGCCCGGCGATGTGGCGCCCGAGCACGATGTTGCCGGCCCAGAACAGCGGCACCAGCGTCAGCAGCAGATAGGGCGCGTCGAGCAGTCGGCGGAACATGGCGGAGCGGGCGCAGCCTCGTTGGCGTGCGAATGTCTAGAGCATTTCGCGCCGCGCCGGCACCGTCCCGGGCCATGAAATAAACTGATCGCCGGACGCGCCGGGGAGATGGCGGATCAGCCGCGCGCCCGGATATGCAGCCGCATGCCCCAGGGATCGGCCACCGCGAAGCCGCCCTCGGCCGGCGCGACGCTTTCATTGGCCGCGAGGAGGCGGGCGCGCAGGGCCTCGACCGCCGCCATGTCGGGCAGTTCGAGGTCAAAATGGACGAGGCCGATGCTGTCGGCCGGCGCGGCGCCGGCGCCCCGGCTCTGCCAGACGTTCAGGCCGAGATGGTGGTGATAGCCGTCGGCACTGACGAACAGCGCGCCGGGATAGCGGTCGGTGGTCACGTCGAGGCCGAGCGTGTCGACATAGAAGCGGCGGGCCTGCGCCAGATCGCCGACCTGGAGATGCACATGGCCGACGCGGGTGCCGGCCGGCATGGGCGCCTCCAGCGGCGCATCGGCCGGCAGGTCGGTGAGCACGTCGCGCAGGTCGAGCGGATGGGTCGCCATCTCGACCGTGCCGTTCGCCCATGTCCAGCTGTCGGCGGGGCGGTCGCGGTAGATCTCGATGCCGTTGCCGTCGGGATCGTCGAGATAGAGCGCTTCGCTGACGATGTGGTCGGAGGCGCCGAGCCGCACGCCCAGCGCGACGAGCCGTCGCAGCACCACGGCGAGGGCCGGGCGGTCGGGTACCAGAATGGCGACGTGGAACAGGCCGGCCGATCCGCGCGGACGCGGGCGGGCGTCGGGCGCCTCCTCCAGCTCGACGATGACGCATTGGCCGGCGCCGAGGCGCACGATGCCCTCCATGCCCCGGCCGAAAAGGGTGAGGCCGATGGTCTGGGTGTAGAAGGCGACGGAGCGCGCCATGTCGCGCACGCGCAGGCGCACGGCGCCCATGGCGAGGCCGGCGGGACGCGCGGCTGTCGAAGTGGCGGCGGGGGCGAGATCGAGCGTATCGACGGGGGGCGTGGTCATGATGGTTCCCTGCGGCTCCGAGGCCGCTTGCCGTTAAAGGTCGTCCCGCGCTCCCGCCGAAGCAATCTCCTGCCGCTTGCAGCGGTGCAATAGTGCCCTGTCCGCCATGCCAGCGGCTCCCCGCCGTGCCGGCCGGCCCGACGGCGAGGCCCGGTGCGTTCTTGCCTGACCCGGAGTCATTCTTTAAGACGATGCAGCCCCGGCCGGATTGTTCGCCGGGGCTTTGTCTGTGCGGCAGGCGCGGCCGATGGTGCGCCGCCGTCCTGCAATCAGGAGCGTGGCTCGTGGCGAATGTGGTCGTCGTCGGTTCCCAGTGGGGCGACGAGGGTAAGGGCAAGATCGTCGATTGGCTCAGCGAGCAGGCGGACGTCGTCGTCCGCTTCCAGGGCGGGCACAATGCCGGCCATACGCTGGTGGTCGGCAGCACGACCTACAAGCTCTCGCTGCTGCCGTCCGGCCTCGTGCGCGGCGCGCGCCTGTCGGTGATCGGCAATGGCGTGGTGCTCGACCCGTGGGCGCTGGTGGACGAGATCGGCCGCATTCGCGCGCAGGGCATCGAGGTGACGCCCGAGCGCCTGCGCGTGGCGGAGAACGTCGCGCTGATCCTGCCGCTGCACCGCGAACTCGACGCCATCCGCGAGAACGCCTCGGCCGGGACCAAGATCGGCACCACCAAGCGCGGCATCGGGCCGGCCTATGAGGACAAGGTCGGCCGGCGCGCCATCCGCCTGATGGACCTCGCCTTCCCGCACACGCTCGACGCCAAGATCGAGCGCATTCTGGCGCATCACAACGCGCTGCGGCGCGGCCTCGGCATCGAGGAAGTGGACGCGGGCAAGCTGCGCGCCGAGCTGATGGAGATCGCGCCGAAGGTGCTGCCCTTCATGGACCGCGTCTGGGCGCTGCTCGACGACGAGCGCCGGCACGGCTCCAAGATCCTGTTCGAGGGCGCGCAGGGCGCGCTGCTCGACGTCGACCACGGCACCTATCCCTTCGTCACCTCGTCCAACACGGTCGCGGCGCAGGCGGCCACCGGCTCCGGCCTCGGCCCGGGCGCGGTGGGCTATGTGCTCGGCATCACCAAGGCCTATACGACCCGCGTCGGCGAGGGCCCGTTCCCGACCGAGCTGCACGACGAGATCGGCCGCCGCATCGGCGAGCGCGGCCACGAATTCGGCACCGTCACCGGGCGCCCGCGCCGCTGCGGCTGGTTCGATGCCACGCTGGTGCGCCAGACCGTGCGCACCTCGGGCATCAACGGCATCGCGCTGACCAAGCTCGACGTGCTCGACGGCTTCGACGAGCTGAAAGTGTGCACGCGCTACCGGCTCGGCGACAAGGAGATCGACTATCTCCCCGCCGGCCAGGACGCGCAGGCGCATGTCGAGCCGATCTACGAGACCATCGAGGGCTGGAGCGAATCCACCGCCGGGGCGCGCTCCTGGGCCGATCTGCCGGCCGAGGCGGTGAAATATGTGCGCCGCATCGAGGAACTGATCGGTTGCCCGGTCGCGCTGCTGTCCACCAGCCCCGAGCGCGATGATACGATCCTCGTCCAGAACCCATTCGAATCGTGATACTTCCCTGACCCCATTCGACTGACCTCACCCCATGGCCGACTATTTCCCGCTGATCGCACGCGCCATAGGCGGCCTTCCCGAGAAGAC